>JAKQKF010000484.1 GCA_029560815.1 bacterium | reverse complement strand
GGTGGCCAGCCCTTTGGCCGGACTTTTCCCCTGGCGTAGGTAGTCGCCGCCGCACCAGTCAGCGTCGGCATAGATAGCCTGGCGGCCGACCTCGTCCCAGCCGATCTGCATGGCATTTTGATGGCAGGTGGTGGCGATGGGGATGGCGGAGGCGACCCGTTCCGGTGCGGCGATGCTCCACTGGAGGGCCTGCATGCCGCCCATGGAGCCGCCGACCACGCAGAGGAGCCGGTCGATGCCAAGGTGGTCGATGAAACGCAGCTGGGCGCGCACCATATCGGCGATTGTAACCATCGGAAAGTTCATGGCATAGGGATAGCCGGTCCCGGGATCTGTTGAAGAGGGGCCGGTGGAGCCCTGGCAGCCGCCGATGACGTTGGTGCAGATGACGCAATATTTGTCGATATCAAACGGGCGGCCGTGGCCGATCATATAGTCCCACCATCCCGGCCGGTGGTCGTCGGGATGGTGCCAGCCGGCGGCATGGGCGTCTCCGGAGAGGGCGTGGAGGATGAGAATGGCGTTGTCGCGCGCGGCATTGAGTTCACCATAGATTTCGTAGGCGAGGGTAACCGGCCCCAGCCGTCGGCCGCAGTCCAGCAGCATCTCCTCAGGGGGGGCGGCGAAAGTGAAATAGTGTCTTTCGACCAGGCCGGCAGAATCAGCGGGGAGGGCCGTTGTCACCATTTGACCGCCTGCGCGAGGGCTTGTTCCAGATCTTCCTTGAGGTCATCGGAGTGCTCGAGGCCGATGGAGAGGCGGATGAGGTCGGGAGTGATGCCTCCTTCCAGGCGCTGGTTTTCACTGAGCTGGGAGTGGGTCGTGCTCGCCGGATGGATGGCGAGGCTTTTGGCGTCGCCGACGTTGGCGACGTGGGAGAAGAGCCTGAGGCTGTCGATGAAGGCGGCACCGGCACGCACATCCCCCTTGATGCCGAAGACTACCATGCCGCCGAAGCCCCTCGGCAGGTATTTTTTTGCCACGGCATGGCTTGGATCGCCCGGCAGTCCGGGGTAGCGCACCCAGGCGACCGCCGGGTGGCGCTGCAGGAATTCTGCGATGGCAAGACCGTTTTCGCAATGGCGCGGCATACGCAGGGCGAGGGTTTCCAGCCCCTGGAGGAAGATCCAGGCGTTGTCGGGTGATATGCAGGCCCCGAGGTTGCGCAGAGGCACCAGGCGCAGCCGCATGATGAAGGCGAGAGGATTGAGGTCGCCGAGATCATGGGCATAGCGCAGTCCGTGGTAGCCGGGATCGGGCTGGTTGAAGAGGGTGAACTTTTGGTCGCTCCAGTCGAAGGTACCTTTGTCGATGACGATGCCGCCGATGCCGGTGCCATGGCCGCCCAGCCATTTGGTCAGCGAATGGCAAACAATGTCGGCACCATGTTCAAGGGGGCGCAGGAGCCACGGTGTGGTGAAGGTGGAATCAACGATGAAAGGGAGATGGTGTCTTTGGGCTACCGCGGCGATCGCTTCAAGATCGATGACGTCGAGGCCGGGATTGCCGATGGTCTCGGCATAGAGAGCCCGGGTGCGGTCGTTGATCGCCTTTTCGAACTGGTCCGGATCGGACGGATCGACGAAATGGCAGCGGATGCCGAACTGAGGCAGGATGGTATCGAACATGGTGTAGGTGCCGCCGTAGAGGTTGCGGGCGGCGACGATTTCATCCCCCGCAGCGCAGATATTAATCACAGCGTAAAAGATCGCCGAGGTGCCTGAGGCGACGGCAAGAGCCGCGGCGCCTTCTTCGAGGGCGGCCATGCGCTGTTCGAGTATATCCTGGGTGGGATTGCCGAGGCGGGTATAGATCTGACCCATATCCTTGAGTGCGAAGAGATTGGCGGCATGGGCCGAATCGCGGAAGAGGTAGGCGCTGGTGCGATGGACCGGAACCGCTTGTGAAGAGGCGGCCGGATCGGCCGGCCCGCCGGCATGGAGGGCCAGGGTTTCAAAATGGCGGAGTTTGACGGTCATATCTGTTTCCTTGATTGGTCGAATTGCATGTGAGCAGAATATAAGAAAAAAAAGATCAACTTGTACCATATTCTGCGGCGATTTTTGCGGGTCTGACAGCTTTTTCCGGGGAGGAAATTATTTTGCTTCCCAAGGAAAAAATATCTAACTTGTTGCGCAATGGGGGTAAAAACTTGCGGAACGGCTCGGATCGAGCCGGATCCGGCCACTCATGAAAAAGGATGTCAGGATGAATGGTGTGATTCGCGCCCCGCGAGGCGCTCAATTGAGCTGCAAGGGATGGATTCAGGAAGCCGCCCTGCGCATGCTGATGAACAATCTTGATCCGGAGGTTGCAGAAAATCCCCAGGAGCTGGTCGTCTATGGCGGGACCGGCAAAGCAGCGCGCAACTGGGAGTGTTTTCACGCCATAGTGCAGACACTGCGGGAGCTCGAAAACGACGAAACCCTGTTGGTGCAGTCGGGGAAACCGGTCGCCGTCTTTAAAACGCATGAAAACGCCCCGCGCGTGCTGATCTCCAATTCGATGCTGGTTCCCCATTGGGCGACCTGGGACGAGTTCCGCCGCCTTGAGGGTTTGGGTTTGACCATGTATGGTCAGATGACCGCTGGCAGCTGGATCTATATTGGCTCGCAGGGAATCCTGCAGGGGACTTTTGAGACCTTTGCCAGTTGTGCAGAGCGTCATTTTGGTGGCACCCTGGAGGGGCGGCTGCTGGTCACCGCCGGTCTTGGCGGCATGGGCGGTGCCCAGCCCCTGGCCGCGACCATGAATGGCGCGGCCTGTCTCTGCTTCGAGGTTGATCGTCACCGGATGGAGCGCAGGCTGGAGACCCGCTATCTGGATGTGATGTACGAAAGCCTGGATGAAGCGCTTGAACGGGTGACCAGGGCGCGCGACTGCAAGGAGCCGCTTTCGGTCGGACTGCTCGCCAATGCTGCGGATGTGCTGCCGGAGCTGGTGAGGCGCAACATCGTCCCGGATGTTCTCACCGATCAGACCTCCGCGCATGATGTCCTCAACGGTTATGTTCCGCATGGTCTGGCCTATGAGGAAGCTTTGGCGCTGAGGATCGAGGACGCCGAGCGTTACAAGAAGATGGCCCGTCAGTCGATCGTGCGCCATGTCGAGGCGATGCTTGCGCTGCAGCGGGCCGGCGCGGTGACCTTTGATTATGGCAACAACATCCGCGGCGAGGCCCAGGAGAATGGATTGAAGAATGCCTTTGATATTCCCGGTTTTGTGCCGGAGTACATCCGGCCGCTCTTCTGCCTCGGTAAGGGACCCTTTCGCTGGGCGGCCTTGAGTGGAGAGGCCGATGATATTCTTGCCACAGATGCCGCGCTGCTGCGTACCTTTCCGGAGAACGCAGCCCTCAGACGCTGGATCACCAAGGCGCAGGCACAGGTGCAATTTCAGGGGTTGCCTTCACGCATCTGCTGGCTGGGGTATGGCGAGCGCGCCAGAATGGGAGCGGTTTTTAATGATCTGGTCGCCTCCGGCGAGGTCAAGGCCCCGATTGTCATCGGCCGCGACCATCTCGATGCCGGTTCGGTCGCATCGCCCAACCGGGAGACTGAAAAAATGCGCGATGGCAGCGATGCCATCGCTGACTGGCCCATCCTCAACGCACTCCTCAACGCCGTGGGCGGGGCGAGCTGGGTTTCGATCCATCACGGCGGCGGCGTCGGCATCGGCAACTCGATTCACGCGGGGATGGTGATCGTGGCCGATGGCACGCGCGCAGCTGCCGAACGGCTGCAGCGTGTGCTCACCACTGATCCCGCTATGGGTGTCGTGCGGCATGCCGATGCGGGCTATGATATGGCCGTGAACGCCGCCGGGCAAATGGGCATCAAAATGCCGATGCTCTCTCAACGGAGAAGCTGATTCTATGACCGATCCCAAGGTATTTTATCGCGAGCTGGATGCCCTTCTGGCCATGATCCGCATCGAGGAGAAGGGCGAGCAGTTTTTGCCGACCATCCTCCAGGCGCTGGCGGACAAATTTCAGCAGCGCCTGCACATCGCTGATGGCCGTTACTATGTGCTGCTGGATGACCTCTTCGTTCTCAGCTATCCGGAGGAAGGGACGAAAGAACATGGCTATGTCGAGGAACTGCCCATAGAATCTGAGGTTGTGCAGCTGGCCTCCCGCAACCGCAGCTACATCTACGATTCGGAATTCCTGAACAGTCAGTTTTACGTTCTTGCGCAGCCGTCCCTCCAGAGTCATGCGGCCATCTGGGTGCACAGCCCGGAGCGGCAGTGGCTGGTGGTATTTGCCTTGAATGATGGCTGGGAGAGAGAGGAGATCAATCTCTTTCTCAATTCGGTGCGCACCAGCCTCAACTACCGTTTTTTTTCGGATGCCATCGGGGTGCGGCTGGAGCAGGCGGTTGAGATTCAGAAGAGTCTGCTGCCGCAAAAGTCGCCCAAGCTGAGCGATTACGATATCGCCGGTTTCAGTCAGCCGGCGGAGCTGGTTGGCGGCGACATGTTCGATTATTTCGAGCTTAAGGATGGGACCCTTGGGGTTTCGATCGGGGATGTAAGCGGGCACGGCCTGCCGGCGGCGCTGCTGATGCGCGATGTGGTCATCGGTTTGCGCATGGGGCTTTCGCTGGAGCTGCGCACAGTTCACACGGTCAAGACCTTGAACAAGGTCATTCTGCGCAGCACCTATGCAGCCAATTATGTCTCGCTTTTCGTCGCGGAGATGGAGGGTGACGGGCATCTTTTTTTTGTCAACGCCGGTCATCCCGGACCGCTGCTGGTGCATGGCAGGAAGGTGAAGAGACTTGCGGCCACCGGCACAACGCTGGGATTTTTGCCGGAAATCGATCTGCATCGCGATTACGCTCATCTGGAGAGCGGGGCGGTTTTAGTGCTCTACAGTGATGGCATCACCGAGCGTCAGAATGAAGAAGAGGAGATGTTTGGAGTCGAGCGGCTGACCGAGTGGATCATCGAGAACCAGCACCTTGACGCCAACGATCTCTTGCATAAGACCTTCGCTCATGTGTATGAATTCGGCGGTTCTGCGGCGTGGGAGGATGATGTCACGCTGGTCATCATCAAGCGACGTTGAGAAGGAGGTGTGAGGATGTCCTCTCTGCTGGCAGTTAATATTGCGCAGGCGGTCAGCGGTGCTGCGAGTCCGGCGCGCGGGCGCAGGATGCGGGAGTTGTCGATACAGGAGTCGGCGGCGATTTATGCGCGGGACGGGGTGATCCAGGCCATCGGTCCGCGGGCGGAGGTCGAGCGGGAGATCAACGACGATCCGCTGCTTCTCGATGCCGGCGGCGGCGCGGTCATCCCCGGATTTGTCGACAGTCATACCCATCTGGTGTTTGGCGGACGGCGGGAGGATGAATTTGATCTCAAAATCGCCGGTGCGAGCTATCAGGAGGTCGCCGCTGCGGGGGGAGGCATTATCAGTACGGTGGATGCCACGCGCAGGGCCACGCCTGCCGAGCTGATCGAGATCGGTCAACACTATCTCCGCAGTGCGCTTGCGCATGGCACCACTACCATGGAGATCAAGAGCGGATATGGGCTCGACCTGGAGAACGAGCTCAAGATGCTCGAGGTGATTGCCGAACTCGGGCTGAGGCAGCCGGTCGAGCTGGTGCCAACCTTCATGGGGGCCCATGCCATACCGCCGGGGATGAGTGCACAGGAGCAGACGCAGCGGGTGATCGAGATGCTGCCGCACGTGCAGGGCAAGGCGGAATACTGTGATGTCTTTTGTGAGGGAGGCTATTTCGGACTGGATGAGACCCGGGCCATACTGGCGGCCGCGAAAAGGGAGGGATTGAAACTCCGGCTCCACGCGGATCAGCTCAGCAGCAACGGCGGGGTGCAGCTGGCCCTGAAGATGGGAGCGCGTTCGGTCGATCATCTTGAGCAGATCAGTACGGAGGAGATCGTCCAGCTGGCCGATTCAAGCTGTGTCGCCACTCTGCTGCCGGGGGTGTCGCTTTTTCTCCATTATGGCTATCCGCCGGCGCGGCGGCTGATCGAAGAGGGGGCGATCGTCGCCCTGGCCTCCAATTTCAATCCGGGCAGCTGCATGTGTCTCAATATGCAGCTGATTTACGCGCTCGCCTGCACACAAATGCGCATGACGACGGCTGAAGCTCTCGTCGCCCTCACCGTCAATGCGGCGTGGGGACTTGACCGCCCGCATATCGGCAGGCTGGCGCCTGGCATGCAGGCCGATTTTCTGTTGCTCGATTCCCCGAGTTACCGCATGATCCCCTATTTTTTCGGGGAGAATCACGTCAAAGTTGTGGTGAAAAAAGGCGAGGTTGTGGTTGGCTGATCCGGTCGAACGCTATCGCACGTTTTCCAGCTATTTGCGCGGGCGCTATGGCGGGCGGGTCTGGAAGGTCCCGGTGGATGCCGGCCTGACCTGCCCCAATCGCGACGGCACAGTGGGCCGCGGCGGCTGTATCTACTGCCGCATGGAGAGTTTTTCGCGCATGCAGTCAAGGCTGGATATCGACGTGGCCGTGCAGATCGAGGAGGGGATGCGCAGCGCCCATGAGCGTCAGGGCATCGACAAGTTCATCATCTATTTTCAGACCTCCAGCAACACCCATGCTCCGGTCGAGCATCTTCGCGCCCTCTACGAGAGGGCGCTTTCGTTTCCCGGGGTAGTCGGGCTCGACATCGCGACCCGCCCCGATGTTCTGGGAGAGGAGGTCATAGCCCTGATCGCAGAGATGTCGAAGCGGACCGATCTCTGGATCGAGCTCGGCCTGCAGAGCAGTCATGATCAGACCCTGCGGGCGATCAACCGCGGCCATACCTACGCTGACTATGCTGCCGCCATCGCATCCCTGAGCGCTCTGCCGCTGCGGATCTGCACGCATCTCATCCTCGGGCTGCCCGGGGAGGATAAGGCGATGATGCTGGCCACCGCTGATGCTGTGGCCGCTTCCCCTGTTCACGAGATCAAGCTTCATCCCCTGCTCATTCTGGAGGGAACAGTGCTGGCGGATTGGCACCAGGCAGGGCGGGTCAGGGAGCTGACCCTGGCTGAGTATGCTGCTCTGGCGGCTGATTTCATCGAAAGAATGCCGGCGGAGATGGTGATGCAGAGGCTGACGGCGGAAGCGCCGGAGGCTATGCTGATAGCGCCGCGCTGGGCGCTGGCGAAACATCAGGTTCGCAGGGCGATCGAAGAGGAGTTGATACGGCGCGACAGCTGGCAGGGCAAGCACCGGAGACTATAGGGCGTTTTCGTAGTGGTTTCTGAATTGCCGGACGCTTTCGCAGACCGCCTCGGCCACGCTGGTCTGAAAGCTGCGGGTGCCAAGTATTTTTTCGTCCGACTTGTTGGAGATGAAAGCTGTTTCAAGCAGGATGTTGGGCATGGAGGTTCCGTGCAGGACGTAAAAGCCGGCCTGACGGACGCCGAAGCCGTCGGCCTGCTGACGTGATCTCATTTCCCGGTCGAGGATGGCCGCGAACTCTTCGCTCTCCTTGTTGTAGCTGTTCTGGGCGTTGGCAGCGAGGATGAAGGCGGTTTCGGAGAGGTTGGCGTACTTGCTGTTGGAATCCTCGAATTTGATCACCGAGTTTTCAAACTGGGCCACCCGGCGCGCCTCTTCCGTCTTGGCCGGGCCCATAAAATAGACGGTATGACCCCGCAGGCTCTTTTTGGGATTGGAATCGGCGTGAATGCTGATAAAGAGCTTGCCACCCGCTCGATTGGCGATCTTGCCGCGGTCCACCAGGGGGATGAATTTATCGGTTTCCCGGGTCATGATCACCCTGATCTTGAGCTCGCGTTCGATAATTCTCTTGATCTCCTTGGCGATCTTGAGGGTGAAATCCTTTTCTCTGGTTCCACTTGCGCCCAGGGCTCCGGGATCCTTGCCGCCGTGCCCCGGGTCAATAACGATCAGGTCGATTTTCCACTTTTCCCGCTCCCTCTCCAGTTCGTCCAGCAGCGCCGCCGGCACCTCCTCATGGGTGCGCAGCGAGATCTGGATCTCCGGTGGCGAGGTAATGACTTTTACCTCCCTCTCTTTCACCTTTTTGAGCAGCCTGAAGCCCAGCCGCGCCGTATCTCTGGAGAGCTGGATGGTGCTGATGCGGTCGATGGTCCGGGTGTTTTTACGGGCTGCGGCGGCCTTGAAATCCCCGATATTGCCACCATAGAGATCCGCGTAGAGCCATCCGTTGGTTTCGCTGAGGAAGAGGTTGGAGGCGTTGATCGGCTGGTTGAGCGAGATGCGAATCAGGGTGCCGTTCTGCATATCGTCGATCTGGATGCCGCCAACCCCCATATGGCTCCGGGTGATCAGGATGGTGGCTTCGCCGGAGAGATACTCCAGCCTGAAGGGAAGGGCGTCCTGGATGATTTCGAGAAAGTAGACAGCCGGGGCATAATATTCCCCATCGAGGATGAGGGCGGCGATGGGCATTTGCCGCCACTCGTTGCCGACGCGGACAAAGGGATTGATGGCATGAACGACGACGGGGTTGTGGGGTGTCTGCAGGATGAATTGTTTGCGGCTCGAGTTGATCGCGCTGGGGATCTTGATTGCTTCGGCAAAGGCGCTCAGCGGAATGAATTCGTAGCGGCCGGCCTGAATGGTGGAGAGGTGGCCGATCGCGGCCCGGGAGTTGTTATCCCTGATCACGATCTCCCTGCTTTGGAGCCGGGTTGCCGGCGCGAGGAGAAGGGCGATGGCCAGCCAGCGCAGGAGGTGCTTTCCGTGGGGCCGATCAGTCAGCCGCAGCATGCGAGTTGTCATCCATCCTTCATTTTCTTGCTGTTCTTGAGCAGGGTCTTTTTTTCTTCACGGGAGAGGGAGTCGTAGCCGACCTCGTTGATGCGGTCTAGCAGGCGGTCGATTTCGTCCCGTTCGGCCTTATCGCGGGCCCGGGTGCGGTTGTGTTCGGCCATGCGCCGCCACGCGCTCCGTTTGCGCGTTTCGAAGAGCAGATCTCCGATCATTCTGCCGCCACGCAGAAGAATAAATCCAGTCAAAGCCCCGCCGAGATGGGCGAGATGCGCCACGCCGTCCTGATAGCCGAAAAGATTACTCTCGATGCCGGAGACAAGCGAAATGGCGATAAAGATGGCCACCAGATATTTCGCTTTCACCTGGACCGGGAGGACCAGAAAGAGGAGCAGTGTGATCACACGGTCCGGGAAAAGAAGGGCAAAGGCGACCAGAAGTGCATAGATCGCCCCGGATGCGCCGATCACCGGCACCGGGCTGTGGGCGTTGAAAAGGAGATGGCACAACCCTGCGCCCACACCGGATATCAGATAGAAGAGGATAAATTTTTTGCCGCCCAGAACCCGCTCGACATCGCAACCGAACATCCACAGGGTGAACAGATTGAAGAGGAGATGGATGATGCCGCCATGCAGAAACGCGTAGGTGAAGATCTGCCAGAGGGCATATTGGTGCAGCACCCTGGGCGGCCAGAGGGCAAACCACTGGATCAGAGGCGACAGCGGTCCCTGGTGCGGCCAGAGGAGCTGGAGAGCATAGATGGCGGCATTGATGATGAGCAGGATGCGGACCATGGGGGTGAGGCCATGGCTCAAGCCGAAAGAGACTCTTCTTTCCATAAGCATTGCGAGGGGTCAGAGGTGAATGCGGCCGCTTCGCCCGGCCGCTGCGGCCCCGAGGTTCAGCGCATATCGATTATCACACCGATGCGCAGACCAAAGCCAGCCAGGTCGACGCGTTCAAAGATCGGCAGTCCGGCTTCGCTTGTGGTGACTTCGCTGCTGACCTCGCTGCTGTTGTAAAAGATATCGCCGACCAGGGTCGAGCGTGAACCGATTTCGGAATAGAGGCCCGCGCCGAGCTGCCAGCAGATCCCGCCGAAACGGCGGTTGGTGCTGGTGTCCTCCAGATAGTTGCTGTATTTGCTCCAGAGAAAGGTATAGCCGATATTGCCCCGGACGGTGTAGCCCATATATCTGGAGAGGGGAACCTTGGCGCCGATTTCAAGGGTTAAGGGCATCGCCCAGTCGGAAATTTCCAGTTCGGTCATGTAGGTCTTGGTATTGCGGTCCGGCCTGGTCTCGTCAGCCACCTCTTTTTCGTCCCGGTAGATCTTGTGCCAGAGGTCAAAACCGATGCCGATGCTGACCGACTCATCGACCATAGTGCCCAGCCGACAGCCAGCCAGCATCCCGCCTGCAGGGTCTTTGGGATTGAGATAGCCGGCATGGATTTCCAGCAGACCCCTCGGAGCCGACCACGAGGGACCGGAACGGCGCTGCGCAAATGATGGCGCTGAAATCAGCAGCGCGAGGGCGATGACGGCGCAGGAAAAAAGGCTCTTGCTGGACATCTGTTTATCCTCCTTGTCATGCACACCTGATAATGGCCGAATCCCGGGATTCAGGCAGATCCCTGGTGGGGCGGGAACGGAAAATTGAAGTATTGATCGCCGCCGGCGCGGCGAACGGGCACCATCGCAGCGGCCAGGTTTTTTACGCCGCAGGCCAGACTCCGCGCAGGAGGCTGGCGATCAGCTGCAACCCGGCGGCATCCTGGTCGTCGAATGCGGCGAGGCTTTCGCTGTCCACATCGAGGATGGCGCGCAGGGCGCCCTGCTCGTCATGGACCGGGACGACGATCTCGGATCTGGAGCGGGCGTCACAGGCCACATGACCCGGAAACTCGTGCACATCCGGCACCAGAATGGTCTCTTCCCTGGCTGCCGCCGCCGCGCAGACGCCCTTGTTCAGTGCGAGCTTAACGCAGGCCGGAGGGCCCTGAAAGGGGCCGAGGAGCAGATACTCCCCCCGCACGAAATAGAATCCCACCCAGAAGAAGGAGGGAAAGTACTCCTTGAGGATGGCGGCGGTATTGGCCAGAGTGGCGATGAGATCGACCTGGCGCTTGACCTGGGCGCGAACGCGTTTGGCCGCCCACTTGTAGGCTTCGCTCTTTTCCATGGGATCAGGAATCGATGCCTAAAACCTTGCGGGTGTGGGGGATCAGCCCCCCGTCGTTGAAAATGCCGATGACCGCCTCCGGCAGGGGGGGGAAATGGAAAAGGCCCGCCTGGCACTGGATGGTGCCCATGCTGAGATCGATCTCGACGCTCTCACCGGCGACGAAGATAGCGGCCGATTCCGGCAGGGTCAGGGCCGGCAGGCCCGCGTTGATGCAGTTGCGGAAATAGAGCCGCGAGAAAGAGCGGGCTACCACTGCTCCCACACCGGCATATTTCAGGCAAAAGGCGGCCTGCTCGCGCGAGCTGCCGCAGCCGAAGTTTTTACCCGCCACAACGATATCATTGGGCTGGACTTTTTTGGCGAAATCCGCGTCCAGGTCCTCCATGGCGATTTTCGCCATCTCCGCGGGATCGGTCACGGTGTAGGTATATTTGCCCGGGAAGATGACGTCGGTATTGATATCATCCCCATATTTCCAGACGCGGCCCACGATCTTTGCCATTACTGCTCTCCTTATAGACGCTCACGATAGTCGCTGATCTCGCCGGTGAGGGCGCTGGCAGCGGCGGTGAGGGGGCTGCACAGGTAGATCTCGGAATCCTTGCAGCCGAAACGGCCCTTGAAGTTGCGGTTGGAGGTGCTCAGGACCCGCTCGCCGGGGGCGAGTATTCCTTCATGGTTGCCCATGCAGGGGCCGCAGCCCGAATTTACGATCGTCGCGCCGGCTTCAGCGAGCAGCTGGATATAGCCTTTGGCCAGGGCTTCGAGGAAAACCTGGCGGGAGGCGGGAATGACCACCATCCGGCAGGAGGGATGAACCCTTTTACCCTTCAGGGCCCCGGCGACAATCTCAAAGTCCTCGATGCGGGCGTTGGTGCAGGAGCCGAAAAAGACCTGATCGATTTTGGTGCCCTTGACTGCGGAGACCGGTTTGACATTGTCGACGCTGTGCGGGCAGGCGACGAGGGGTTCGAGATCGCTGACATCGAACTCGTGGACGCTTTCGAAATCGGCGTCAGGGTCGGAGGTGACGACGGTGAAAGGCGCGCGCGCACGCCCCTTGAGGAAGGCAAGGGTTTTGTCATCCGGTTCCATATAGCCGTTCTTGGCGCCGAATTCAACGGCCATATTGGTCAGCACCATACGGCTTGAGACGCTCATCTCTGCGATAGCGGGGCCGGTGAACCAGACCGATTTGTAGAGCCCGCCGTCGGCGCTGAGTTCGCCCATGATTTTGAGCATGACGTCCTTGGAGGAAATGCCTTTGGGCAAGCTCCCCTTGATCACGATCTTCATGGTCTCCGGAACGCGCAGCCAGATTTTCCCGGTCGCAAAGATCACCGCCATCTCGCTCCGGCCGATGCCGGTGGCCAGGGCGCCGAACGCTCCATAGGTGGTGGAGTGGGAATCGCTGCCCACCATCAGATAGCCGGGCAGGGCAAAGCCCTCTTCCGGCAGAACCTGATGGCAAATGCCGCGGTCGATATCGAAAAAGTGCGGGATGCCCTGCTCGGCCACGAAGGCGCGAATATCCTTGTGGTTCTGGGCGAATTTTTCGTTGGCCGCCGGCACACAATGGTCAAGGACGATGACGTGCCGGTTGGGATCGTCAACCCTGGCCACGCCGATCTCCTTGAAAGTCTTGGAGATCGCCGCGGTGTTGTCGTGACTCATGGCGATATCGGGCTTGACCTCGACGATCTCGCCGGGAACCACGCTTTTGCCCGCCTTGTGGCCAAGAATCTTTTCTGCAAAACTCTTTCCCATGCCGCCTCTCTGCCGGTTGAGTGGGTTTGGCTGACTAATTACAATAAAAGTAAATAAAAAAGGGATGGAATACAAGAGTTATTCATTGGTCCGATTAAAATGGCGCCGCCGCTTTCGACACATCTAACACTGCTGTATAAGGCCGCTCTGAGGAACCGCCCTTGGAACGAGGCCCGCAATCCGGCTGGGCAACACCCCCTAATTCCATTCCGGTCGAAAGATGCGTCCGACAAAGAGGGCGGTTTTGCTGTGATGATCATGAATTACCGCCAGAAAAGGGCGGTCAACACGCATGAAGAATCCGGAGGGCCCTCCGATCGAGGTGGTTCCGACGCCGACCACCGTCACGGCGGCGGCCTCGGTGCCCTCTTCATCCACCTGGACGAAGGAGGAGTGTTTCACATAACTGATAAACAACGGCCAAATAGTGCTGATTCCGGAAAAATCGGCGCTGTGGTCGTCAAAGGCGACCGCCATGCCCATGGCTTTCAGGGCGTCATTCATCGTCACATCGCAGGCGAGCTTGAATTTGGGCAGCTGGAGGGTGCCTTGCTGCCGTACGAAGAGAGTATGCCACTCCTCCCAGGCGGCGTTGTCAAGGCGGCTGGTCAGATCGTCGAGAGTGGTTTTAGGCAGGAAGAGGGCCATGGCGAACTTGCCGTCGCCATAGGGGAGATCCACCGCCTGGAAAAGGTCGTTCTCGTAATAGGGGAGGTCGGCGGTCAACTGCATCATCCGGCAGGGGAACCCGCTGCTGTCAGAGAGGTAAAAGTGGTCCGGCCTGGTCTCGGCAGGGTCGAATTCAGTGGTCCAGTCTCCCTTGAAATAGATCGCGTTGAGGAGGAGCATCATCAAATCGGGATCGATGCTGTCGATAACTTTGGGGATGCGGCCGTTGGTCTTGTCGCTGGCCCAGTCATTGATAATGGAGGGCGCCTGGGGGGAGTCGAAATCCAGGGGCTTGACGGTCGCATCGTACGCCAGCTGGTTGCGAGCGATGAAATCGGAGTTGACCTGCACGCCCTGGCGGTACCAGATGGAATTGGCAATCTGGAATTTGACCTTGGGATCGAGCTCCAGCAACAGGCTGGAGAGTCCGGACAGGGCGGAATTCAACTCGTCGCGTGAGAGTTCGGGGAATCCGAGGGTGGTGCGCATGGCCGTTTCGGTCTCACCGCCGGCACCGTTATAGGCCATCGCCAGGGCCAGGGTGACACTGAGGGGAGAGATGAAGCTGTTTTTTTGCCCCTCCTCCAGCGCCATTCTTTGCGCCAGCCGCCAGCCGAAATCGTTGCTGTTGCGGGCGAGGGTGATCTCGTGCGCGGTGAGTGGACGGGCGGGCACAGCCTTGGGCTCAAAGGGGGCAGCGTCGCGTGAGCAGCCCTGCAGGAAGGAGATGAGGGCAAGCGGTAAAACCAGCCAGGCGCATTTCATGGCCATGACTCCTTGTAAATGGAAGCATTTAACTTTCAGGTCAGGATTAACAAGAGTGATACGATGCCCAGACAAGGGATGTTCCCGGAAGGGAGCTTAATCTTTCACAACGGGCATAGGCACAAGATTATAAGCGGCCATAAAATGGATGGTTGCAAAAACAAAATTGACGGCATGAAGCCTTTATTAGCGGACGCGTGATTTTTATGCCGATTATCTCCTTGCAAAATAGGTGATAATTATTTATTATGATAAAATGGATTTTTTGCTTTTTTGGGAGAAGGCCATGTCTGACCGCCTGCCGGTTCTCACTTTTTTGATAGGATTTGTTGTACTGCTGAGCTGCCTCAGGGCGGGCGATTCCCCCCTCTATTATCAGGCGCCGCTGCCGGTGATCGACCAGGATGTCCGTCAGACTGCGTCGCGCGGACTGACCAATGCGGAGAAGATGGTCTATTATTCCGAGCGCTTCATCGGTGCGCCCTATCTACTGGTCTGCGAAGGGGAGGGTGATAACGGCCGCTATGACACGCAGCCTCTTCTCAACCTGCAGAAGATCAATTGCATGACCTATTGCGAGATCGTCATGGCCCTGACGCTTGCGCGCAATTATGAAGAGATGTTCAACATCCTGCAGCACATTCGCTATCGCGGCGGCTACATCAGCATGGCCACGCGCAACCACTACACCATGGTGGACTGGCTGCCGGCGAACAGCTGGTGCCTGGAGGAGGTCACCCGGCAGGCCGGCGGAGAGGATGTGGTGGAATCGGAACGTACGATCCGTCACGGCGCTTTTTTCCACGGCAAGGGCATCGATGATCTGCCCGCCCTGCTCCCCGACCGGACGGTCCGCTCGGCTTATATTCCGCTGCACAAGCTTGTCTCACACGAAGCGGCACTGCGCAGCGGCGATATAGTCGCCCTGATTCAGGACAGGACGGATATTTTTTCGGCGCATATGCTCATGGTCATCAAAAGGGATGGACGCACCTGGTTTCGTCATGCCAGCATGAGCGCGGGGAAGGTTGTAGATGAGCCCTTTGCGGAATATATCGCCAAGATCAGCAAAAGGCCGCTCTATCAGGGCATGAGTTTTATGCGTATCAAGGAACAGATTGAATGGTCTCTGCCGGGAGCAACGCGTGGAAAGAATCCTTTGCATGAGTGATTGCATCATTTGGGAGGCAGTATGGGTGGAGTCAGGGAGTGGAAGGTGCGAATGAGTGTTTTTTTTACAGTTTGCGCCGTGGTGCTGGGGATGGCCGGATGCGGAGACCACGAATTATCGGCGACGACACAATCGGTAGCGGCCAATTGGGAGTTGTCAGAACGGACCGTATTCAAGGAGGGCAAGCCTGCAAATTCCTTTGTCGCCACCCTGCTGGAATCCCTTGCCTCCACCACCGGGCAGGGTAAGCCGGTTTCGGAGGAAGAGTTCAGGCTGCTGCTGACCGGGCTCTCGCCGGAAATCTATCCCGAAAATATCATCAAATATGCCACGCCCCAGAGTGTGACCATCCAGAACAGAGAGCACCGGGATTACCGCAAGGTTTTCTTAAAGCCGCGGCGGATTGCGGAAGGGGCCAAATTTATCGCTCAGCATCAGGCCGAACTGGACAGTGCGCAGGCGCTTTTCAGGGTGGAAGCCAGGGATATTGTTTCCATTTTGATGTGGGAATCGGGTCTGGGTGAGTTTGTCGGCAAACATTATATCGTCAACGTTTTCCTCGGGCAGATTCTTTATCTGGATCAGGCCCGCGATCTGGCTGTGCGTGAGCTCATCATCAAGGGGGAGGCGGATACCACGGCGCTTAAGCTCGGGGAGGTGGAGAGAAAACGCCTTGACCGGCTGCGGCGGAGCGCCGCGCTCAATCTGGCGGCCCTGCTGCGCATGAGCAAGGAGAAGGGGGTCGAGGCGGCCCGACTGCGGGGCTCGTGGGGCGGCGCGGTCGGCTATGTACAGTTCATGCCCAGCTCAATGCAGTTCGCGCGCGATGGCGATGGTGATGGCCAAATCGATCTCTGCACCTGGCCGGATGCGATCCATTCTGTAGCCAACTATCTGCACGCTAATGGTTACGGGGCGAGCGAGAAGGCGCGGCGCCGCGCCATACATGCTTATAATCCGATCGACTCTTACGTCAACGGAGTGATCGAATATGCCGATGCGGTCTGGAAAAAATACCAGGAAAAAGAGCTTTGAAAACAGGGAGTTCCAGGCCCATGGCCAGGAGGCGTCACTATACCCGGTTCAAATTCGAAGGCACCTTCACCAGGGGCTATGATGCTTTTAACCACGTGGCGACCCTGGGGATGGATCTGTACTGGCGCCGCAAGACCGCGGAGCAGGTGAGCCGCGATCTCGGCGGGGCGGCAGATGCGGGGATTGTTCTGGATCTCGCCTGCGGCACCGGGGACATGGCTTGCGCTGTTGCCCGCGCGGTGCCGGGGGTGAGGGTGATCGGTTCGGACCCTTCTGCGGAGATGTTAAGTTATGGCAGGGATAAGCTCAGCGCCTGGGCGGGCCGCATCGAGGTTGTGCAGGCGGTCTCCCTGCTGCCCTTTCCGGACGGCTCTTTTTCGGCGATCACCTGCGCATTCGGAGTACGCAACTTTATCGCTCTTGCCGATGATCTGCAGGAATCGCTGCGTCTGCTGCGGCCCGGCGGAAGGCTCAATGTGCTCGAATTTTTCGTTCCTGAAAATTTCCTGATCAAGGCGGTGCTGAAGAGTTATAATGCCCTGGTCTTTCCCTTTCTGGGTTTTCTTCTGACTGGCCGTGTCGGCCCCTATCGCTATCTGTTCAACTCGATCTTCAGTTTCAAAACGGTGCCCGATTTCAGCGATCTGCTCAAGCGGACGGGCTTTGCGGATATCCGCATCAGGAGATTCTTTTTCGGGATGGTCCATCTGGCGAGCGGCTGCAAGCCGGAATGACCTGGCTGTTCATAGAATGTGAGGAATCAGAGCATGGCGTCACTGAAAGCCTATTTGCTTGCTACCCGGCCCTGGTCGTTTACGGTTAGCCTTCTTCCGCCCGTTTTCGGGTTGCTGATCGCCATTATCGATGTGGCCGGACTGCAGGTCGACTGGTTCAAGTTCGTCCTGACCCTGGCCGGCTGCAATCTCGCCCATTCCGGAGCGAACGCCCTTTCGGACTATTTTGATTTCAAGACCAGGGTGGATCGCGAGGGGACCTACGGCTCGAGCGGCATGCTGGTGAGCCAGAGGATGACTCCGGCAGAGATGCTGCGCTGGGCGCTGATCCTCTATGCTGCGGCGGGTGTGATCGGGCTCTATCTGATCCTCACAGCGGCCAATCCGCTCCTGCTCATCGCACTGGTCACAGTTGGTTTTACCCTGGGTTTCTTCTACACCATGACCCCGTTCAATTTCAAATACCACGCCCTTGGAGATATCGGTGTCTTCCTGACCTTTGGCCTGCTGATCCCGTTGGGCTCTTACGCGGTCCAGACCGGGCTCTTCTCCGTTAAGCCCTTGCTCTGGTGTATTCCGGCGGCCCTGCTGGTAGATGCCATTTTGCACAGCAATAATCTGCGTGATATCCCCTTTGATAAGGCCGTCCGGATTAAAACCGTGCCCATACTCATCGGCGAGCGCGGGGCCCAGACGATGTACTACGTGCTGGTCCTGGGCGCCTATGCCCTGATCCCCCTGTTGATCCTTTTTGCGGGTTTGACCTGGCTGAGTCTGCTGGTTTTTCTCTCTTTTCCGCTGGCGCTGCGCAACATCCGCACCGTGCGAAGCAAGAACGACATGCCGATCGAGCAGTTTGCGGGCATTGATGCCGCCACTGCGCAGCTCCATCTGATCTTCGGCCTGCTCTTCAGTGCTGCGCTGGTCTGCCGGATTTTCTTTCTGTCGTGAGGGCGGCCATGCGGAAATGGATTCTTTACATCGCGATCGCCCTGGCTTTTGTGCTCTGGTACATCATGTTTGTCCTCAAACCCTTCAATTTCTGGATGATGATGGCCTTCAGCACTTCCCTGCTCTCGCTGGTCGTCCTCTGGATTGGCGAGCCTTTTGCCAGGCGCGGGGAGTGGAGCTGGAGCAATGTGTGGATAGGGGTTGCTTCGGCGCTGCTCCTTTACGCCATTTTCTGGGCCGGCAACCAGGGGCTGATCCTTTTTGAGAAACTTGTGCCCGGTCTCTTTTCGGACCGGCCCCGGAATCTGGCGGCGATCTACGGCAACCGCGGCGAGTTGGCACCCCACTGGGTCGCACTGCTGCTCTTCTTCCCGATCGGTTTCGGCGAGGAGTTTTTCTGGCGGGGGCTGGTGCAAAAGCATTTTGCCGGCACTCGCAGCCGCTGGGGGGGCTTTCTGATCGCCACATTTCTCTACACGGCCGTTCATTTTGCCACCGGCAATTATGTCCTGCTTCTGGCCGCCCTCACCTGCGGCCTCTTTTGGGGCGCTCTGTATGCATGGCGGGGACAGCTCTTCCCGGTCCTTCTCTCGCATATGCTTTGGGATCCCCTTATTTTTGTCCTCTTTCCGATTCAATAGGAGAGAACACCGTGAGAGACGGGGAAACTGGAGAGCGATGCCGTTGCAGAGAGACCTGCAGGCGCCTCGGACTGCCCAGGCTCCTGTTTCTCGCTCTGTTCTTTTCGCTGCTGCTCTGGAAAGCCGGGGCGGCGCAGCAGGTTTCCGCTCCGCCCGCCGAAGCTGTTCTGCTGCACCGTTTGCAGGAGGACATCGCCGACGAGCGGCTGGATGATTTCACCCTGATCCAGGCGGCCTTTATCCTCTCCGGCGCCGCGACCGAGGACAGCCTGGCAGGCTGTCTCTACTGGTATGAGGAGGTGCTTTCGCGTCTGCATGCGTTGCGTCTGGATCCCTTCAAACGGCTCGAATCCGCCTCCACAATCTTCAGCTACCTCCATTCGTTCTACCTCCGGGAGTATAAGGAAGAAGCGACGACCCTGCTCGATGTCATCCGCAGGCAGAAATTTAACTGCGTGGCGGGGACCATTCTTTATAACCTGGTCTGCAGTGATCTGGGGTATGCCACCGAGGCCTTTGAAACGCCCACGCACGTTTATACTATTTTCCCCGACTTTACCCGGACGGTCACGGTCGAAAACACCTCGCCGATGGGTTTCAATATCATGGGCAATCTGCAGGCCTACTCCTCCTACCTGCTGAATTACTATCCGGAACATCGTGCCGCGCAGATCGGCCTGGACCGCATTTACGCCTATGAAAATTCCCGCGGCCGGCGTATCAATAATACCGAGCTGCTGGGCTTGCTGGCCTATAATCGCGCCTATTTTGCGCGCGAACAGAATGACTTCGCGACTGCGTATGAATTTGTTCTTCTGGCACAGCAATTCAACCGGGACTCCCGATCCAATATCCCCTTTGAACAGAACCTCTACTTCCAGTGGGGCAAGACTCTTTACGATGCCGGTTCTTTTGATGAAGCTTTTGCCATTTTTGCCGACGGGGTCTACCGCTATCCGGAAATGAAAGAGCTGGCCCAGAACTGCCGCGCGAGTTTTTTCCAGGCCTTGCGCCGGCATGGGCAGCGGTTGAACTGGCCGGAAAGCCGGCGCCTGGTCACGGAGATGGCTGAGCTGGCGCTGCTCGGGCCTGCGGAGGTGCAGCAGCAGGACGAGATCCTCTCGGGCTGGGCCGAATATTTGTACCGGCGGGCCGACCGGAAATCGCTGCTGGAATGCCTTGATTTGATGCTGGCGGGCCGGCCGGAAGAGGCGCGCCTGCAGGAGATGAGACGGGCGGCCGAAAGGCTGCCGGAATAGCCAACAGCTCTCCAGAGGAGGGCAGGAGCACTATATGCCGTTGTATGATCTGGATGTTTTTTTGCGCCTCTCCGCTGACCTGAACTACCTGCTGGTCGTCAAGCCGACCAACTGGCCAAGTGTTCTGGACAAGGTCCTGAACGAGCAGCATCTGCCATTTGCACAGGAGGAGATCCTGCTTGAGACCATGATCTATCTCGACCAGGTCTACGGCCGTAAGCGGCGGCGCCTGGGCGCACAGGCGATCATTCATCCCCTGCGCACGACGGCGCTGCTGGTGCGCAGCATGCCCAATCCCCAGTATCTGGATTTGCTGGCAGCCCTCCTGCACGACCGGTTCGAGGATTTTCCACCGGCCAGCCGGCCGGCGGACTTTGGCGAAACCATCGATCCGGCTCTGCGCAGTATCATGTACAAGCTGCCGGAAGACGAACGCTGGTTCCTGACCGAGCGGCTCTACTGGCTGACCAAACGGTCCGGCGAGAACTATTACCGCTACATCGGCCGCATGCTCGGCGAGGCCTGCCGTACGCCTGAAGCGGTGCGTGTCAAGCTGGCGGACCGGCTCGATAACACCCTCGACATGCGTATGGATTTCCACCACGCCTTTGACAATATCGATTTCTTCGAAGAACTTTTCCAGACGATGTTTCTGCCCACCTACCATCCCAACAAGGGCAATTATCCCCACCCCTCCCACTCCGGCATGGATGGCTCCGAGCGCCTCTATCAGCTTTACAAAAACATCGTCCTCATCTCTCTTGTCCGCAAGAAGGAGGCTGTTGCGGATGACGCGATCTCCAGCGTCCTTTTCAAAATGCTGGTCCACGCCAGCATCAAGGAGGCGAAGAGGATCGCGCTGCATATCTTTTCCTATCACCAGACCGACCTCAACCGCATGCGCGAACTGGTCATTGAAACCATGCAGTACATCCATCAGGGGGGCATCGACGTGGTCACCGCGCCCATGCTTGGCAAACGACTTGACGGACTCTTTCTGCGCTGGTTCAACGAGCCGGACCGCTCTCTCCGCAAACGGAATCTCGCCGAGCTCTATAAAGACAAGGATCTGATGGTGGAGGCCTCCATGGCCTTCATCGTCATTTTTTACCGCTTTCTCGATGATCCCGGCTATTTCGTGCGCGGCATCAGCGAAGAGGGCATCCACCCTGAATAGCATCCGTCCCGGCCTGCGGCCAGCCGGCGCCGCCCATATTTTGTTTTGAATTGTCCCGCAAAATGGATACCTTAACGGTTATCGAATCAGATTCCATTAAATTCGCAAAGAGGAGAGCAATGTCGATTATTCTGCATAGCAAGGCTGGAGGGTTATTGCTGTTCCTGGCTGCAATCGGCATGATGACCGCTTTTAAGGCTGCGGCCGGCGTGCCGGCGAGTGCGGTTGAACGCGCGATCGCTCTTCTCCAGAGCCGGCATGGTGCGGAGCTGCACCAGCGGATCGAGCAGGGTGTGCGTCAGACTGCCTCGCTGTGGCGCGAGGAGGATGGCACGGAGGCCGTGTTCAGTAAATTTTGCGCCGACCATTTTGTCGCTGACCCCCGGGAGAGGGCGGCCCTGCTCGAACGTTTCGAGCGCAATCTCGAGACCGTTTACGGCCACGCTCACGAGGTGAGCCGTGCATGGTCCGTTCCTCTGCAGCTCGAGAGCGGCCCCGTGCTGGCCGTCGACTATCTCTTCGCCGAATACAGCCCTTTCGCCCATATTGCGGACGATCTGTTTCACAACAAAATCGCCTTTTCCGCCTTGCTTAATTTTCCACTTTATACCCTGGAGGAGCGGCTGAGACTGGGGCCGTCATGGAGCCGTGAGGAATGGGCGCAGATGCGGCTGGCCAATCAGTTCAACGCCAGAGTGCCGGCGGCGGTGCTGCAGGCATCGAGCGTCGCCTACGTCCAGGCGGACGACTATATTTCCAACTATAATATCTATATGCACGCGCTGGTCGACGAGCGGGGCCGCAGGCTTTTTCCGGAGGGGCTCAAGCTGATCAGCCATTGGGGACTCCGGGATGAACTCAAGGGCCAGTATGCGGAGAAGGAGGGGCTGGCGCGCCAGCGCATGATCAGCCGGGTGATGGAGCGCATCATCCGCCAGGAGATCCCGCAGGAGGTGATCAATTCCCCTGTTCCGCTCTGGGCGCCGCATGCCAACCTGGTTGAGAAGGAGGGCGTGATGGCCGGCGCGGTCCCGGAAAGTGATACGCGTTACGCCCATCTCCTGGCGATTTTTGCAGCAGAACGCGGGATCGATCCCTATTATCCCGGCCAGCCGACCAAAATCGCCCGCCGTTTCGACCGTGAGCGGGAGATCCCCGAGGCGGAGTTCGAGGCCCTGCTGGTCCGGCTGCTCACCGATCCGGTCGCTCCCCGGGTGGCCCGGCTCATCTCGCGCCGTCTGAAGCGTCCCCTGGAGCCCTTTGACATCTGGTACAGCGGTTTCAAGCCTAAAACCACCTTTGTCGAGAGCGAACTTGACCGGATCGTCAGCACCAGATACCCGACCACTGCGGCCTTTCAGGAAGGGCTGCCGGAAATTCTCACTCGTCTCGGTTTCGCCCCCGCAACCGCCGCCTATCTGGCGACCAAGATAACAGTCGATCCCTCGCGCGGCGCCGGCCATGCCATGGGCGCGATGCGGAGGGAGGACAACGCCCATCTCCGCACCCGCATTCCGGAGGGCGGGATGCGCTACAAGGGCTACAATATCGCTGTTCATGAACTCGGTCATTGTGTTGAGCAGGTCTTCTCCCTGAACAGGATCGATCATACTCTTCTGGCCGGCGTACCCAACACGGCTTTCACGGAGGCTTTCGCCTTTGTCTTCCAGAGCCGGGATCTTGAGCTGCTCGGTCTGGCGGCTGCGGATGCGCAAGCCGCGCATCTGAACGCACTTGACACCTACTGGGGCGCCTGTGAGATCGCCGCTGTCGGGCTGGTGGATATGCGCGTCTGGCACTGGATGTATGATCATCCGCAAGCGACCCCGGCCGAGCTCAAGGCCGCGGTCATCGAGATCGCCCGCCAGGTCTGGAACAGCTATTTCGCTCCCCTCTTCGGAGTGCGTGATGTCATCCTTCTGGCTATCTATTCGCACATGATCGACAGCGGCCTCTATCTGCCCGACTATTCCCTCGGCCACATCATCAGTTTCCAGATCGAACGCTATCTGCAGGGCAGGAATCTTGGTGTGGAGATGGAGCGGATGTGCATGCTGGGGATGCTCACCCCTGACAGCTGGATGGCTGCGGCGGTCGGCAGCCCCGTATCGGCCGAGCCTCTCCTGGAGGCCGCCCGCGAAGCGGTTAAGGTCATCAAGAATTGACAGGATACTTGCGCGCCTGTGCGGATGAAGCCGATACCTTGTCGCGGCGGCCGGTGTGTACCATTTTGCGTTGTGAGCAGGGGGAGAATGCCCACCTTCACAGCATGAGACCTTTATGAGACCAGTTAAAACACTCGCAATTCTCTCCGTTTTCGCGCTGTTGTCTTTTTTGTCCGTCGAGGCCGGCGCAGGAGAGCAGTATTACAGCCTTGCGCAATTGATGCAGGACAGTCTGGCCCGCCGCAGCTCCATGCCGTTCGACGGTATCTGGAACTTGCAGCTCGGCGGTGGTGAATGGCGCTCTTTCCAGGTTCCGGCCCCCCTGCGGGTGCGCGAACAAAGTACTCTCGAGAAAAAGTTCGCTCTCGACAGCAGCATGATCTCCTCCGTTTATGAGCTGGCGTTTGATGGTCTCGATGGATTGAGTACCATCTATCTGAATAAAAAGATCATCGCTACCCATTCAGCCGGCAGCGCCCCCTTCGCCCTCCGGATCGGCAAGGAGGATCTCTTCGTCAATGAGGAGAACGAGCTGGTCGTTCAACTGGACGGCAGGCTCGATTACCGGCGCTCGCTGCCGCTTCTGGTGCGCAACCGCGGCATTCCTCTTTCGGGCAATGGACTCTTCCGTCCGCTGGTGCTGCGGTCTGGCAAAACCCCTTTCGTCTCCGCCGTCACCATCTCGCCAGCGAAATCCAACAGCCAGGGCCTGCAGGATTTCGATCTCCGGGCGACTGTCGCTCTGGGGGGGATGGACAGTCTGGCGATGGCCTCCTTTGCTTCCCTGCACGGTCAGGTTGAAATCGTGGACGGTCAGACTTCTCAGGTTCTTTTTGTCTCACCCCTTCAACCCCTCTACCCATCTGCGGGTGATACCACTTCTCTGCAGGTGACGGCGGGCATACCTGGTTTCCGCTACTGGGCTCCGGGGGTGCCGCAGCGTTACCGGATCGTCGTGCAGCTCTCCGTCGGCGCCGAGGTGATCGATCGCGCAGCGATCTGGTTTGCCCTGTCGCGGCCCGGGCAGTGGCTCGCTGAGGCTGGTGAGAAGGGCAGCGGCTTCAGATATCGCGCTGTCGACTGGGTGGAGGACGAGAGGCAGATTCTGCTGCCACAGCAGGAGCAGAGAAAGGTTGTCCTCGAGGATTTGCGGGGGATGATTGCTCTTGGCGCCAACACCGTGCGTCTGCCGGGCGGCATGCCCGGAGATTTTTTCCTGCAGAGCTGTGACAGCCTTGGCCTGGCGGTGCTGATAGAGATCCCTGTGACCCATATTCCGTCGGCCCATCTCAATAATGCCGCGATCAGGCAAAAGGCCAGGAATGCACTCCATGATATGATCAGGGCTTGCAGGAGCCACCCCTGTGTGGCCGCCTGGGGATTGGGAAACGGTTATGATCCTGCTGATCCCCGCGCCCAGGCTTTCGTCCGCGATTTCGCCGGCATCGCGCGTGAGCTTGATGACCGGCCGGTCTATGCGGGAATCCGCGGCAAGAAAGTGGCCACCCATACCCTGCCGGTGGATCTGCAGATCGTTGAGGTGCCGCCGGAAAAGACCGTCACTTTTGCGCAGGGGGCATGGCGGACCAGCGGTCCTTATCTCCTGCAGCTCACCTCCCCGCTTGATGTGCGCAATTCCAGCGAGCGCAGCGCCCAGCAGAACCAGGCCTATTATCTCAAGTCAGCTATTGTGGATGCGCAGCGCAAGAGTCCTGGAGCGGGCCTCCTCATCTCCCCCTGGAAAGACTGGCGCGGAGAGGCGCCCCACACCTTCTGGGGTCCGCGGGCGGATACCCATCTTTTCCATGCAGGTCTCCTGGACGAGCAGGGCCAGGAGCGTCTGGTCTGTCAGGTAGCCAAGGCGGCCTTTACGAACACCGAGATGCCCGAGCTGCTGCCTGCCGATGTGCCGCTCGAGGATCCGCCGGTCTTTCAGATCATCAGCATTGTCCTCATTGTCCTTCTGCTCTTTTATATTCGTACAGACAAGCGGATGAGCCATTACCTCAAGCGGGTATTTATCTATCCGCACGGTTTTTATATGGATTTGATCGAGAACCGTCAGGTCAATCCTTTTCTGACCGGGGTGATGGGATTGGCCTCGTTTGTGACGATGAGCACGTTGCTGGCCAGTCTGATCTTTTTTCTGCGCGAAAACAGCCTTTTTGACGAGCTGCTGACCTGGTTGTTCCCCAGCGGTCTGGCCAAGAACCAGGCCATCGCCCTGATCTGGAATCCCGAGCGCATGATCGCGCTGCTGACTGCGGTGATGGTGGGCATGGCTCTCCTGCAGAGTTTTTTGTACAAGCTGGTTGTTCTGTGGCAGCGCCGTTTTCTGCGTTTCAGTCAAATTCTCACCTTTACCTTTTGGGTGCCCGCCAATTTTATCTTTGCTTTGCCGCTGGCGGTGGTGCTTTTCAGGGCGTTATCGCGCTCCAATCTGGTTACCCTCAGTCTGATCTACTTCGGGATTATCCTGTTCTGGTTTTTCGTGCGGGTTCTGCGCGGGACCCGGGTTATCCTGCAGATCACCTTTTTCAGGGCTCTGTTGGTCCTTGCTGCGGGCCTCTTTTTCGTCGCCCTGGCGATCGGTATCTATCTGGAGCAGACCCGAGCGTTGACGGCTTTTGCCTCCTATTACTGGTCATTGCTGGGGCAGTGAGCCGGCAAAATGATATTGACTTTGAATGAACGAAATACTATTTTGAAAATCTGTCCAGTCAATTTAAACCAATCCTGACGGGGTTCCGTGTATCTCTCCGAACTTACCATAGTCGGCTTCAAGTCTTTTGCCAAGAAGACGCACATTAAAATGCACGACGGCATCACGGGCATTGTCGGCCCCAACGGGTGCGGCAAGAGCAACATTGTCGATTCTATTCGCTGGGTTATGGGCGAGCAGAAGAGCGGGGCCTTGCGCAGCGAGGTCATGGGCAACGTGATATTCAATGGTACCGCCACCGCCAAGCCTGTCGGCATGGCGGAAGTATCGCTCAAGATCGAGAATTCCGGCAATACCCTTCCGATCGATTACGCTGAAGTGATCATTACACGCAGGCTTTTCCGCTCCGGTGAAAGTCAATATCTGATCAACGGCAACAGCTGCCGGCTCAAAGATATCATGGATCTCTTTATGGACACCGGGGCCGGGCCGCATACCTATTCAGTGATCGAATTGCCGCAGGTGGAACGTATCCTCAATGGCAAGGAGGATGAGCGGCGGCATATCTTTGAAGAGGCGGCGGGCATCACCAAGTACAAACTCCGGCGCAAGGCCACTTTCCGCAAGCTCGAATCGACCGAAAAGGATTTGATACGCATCGAGGATATCATGTCCGAGGTCGAAAAGAATGTGCGTTCACTGCGGCGTCAGGTTGCCAAGGCGGAACGGTATCAGGAGATCACCTCGGAGCTCCGCGGTCTCGAGATCAAGCTGGCGGACAACGACTACGCGCTGATCCTGGATGAGCTGGAACCTGCGGAAACCAGGCTGGGGCTGATCAGGGATGAGCGGGAGGGCGCCTCTAGTTCTCTGGCCACCCAGGATGCGGACTATGAGACTACACGCGCCCGGCTGCTGGAGATCGAGAAGAAGCTCCTCGAAAACCAGCGTACGGTTTCTGATCTGGACCGGGATGTGCAAAAGCTGGAAGAGCGGATTCTGGTCAACAAGGAGCGCATCCGTTCACTGGAGGAGAGCGGCCTTCGTTCAAGCCAGGAGAAAGAGCGTTTTGATGCCCACCTCGCCGAGCTGCAGCAGCAATACAGTGTTTCTCAGGAGCTCTACCGGGAGGCCGAGAAGAGTCTTGCGGCCAAGAGGGAAGAGTATGAGAAGGCCAATGGTGAGCTGCAGGAGGTTCGGATCCAGTTTGAGTCCAGGCGCAGTCTGGCGAGGGAGGCGGAGAATCGTGTCCTGCAAATCACCGAAGAGTTGAACCGCAAGCAGAACGAAGGGGAGCGGCTCAAGGCAACCGAGGAGAATCTGAGTCAGCGTCTCCACCAGCTTGATGCCGATGCCGGGAAGGATGATACCAGAGCTGCGGAGCTGGCGGATATTTTGCACAAGACCCGTGCCGAGGAGGCAGGCCTAGCCGAGACGCTGGCGAAAAAGAAGCAACGGCTTGCGGAGATCAGCCGGCGTGAAGAAGAGGCAAAGCGGCTTTTTGAGGTGCTGCAAAAGAACGAATCCCAGGACCGGAGCCGGATTGAGGTTTTGGGACATCAGGCCGAGCTGGTGCGGCGGTTGATCGACAATTATGAGGATTATCCCGCAGGGGTGCGTTTTCTGGCGACCCTCAAGAAAGATGGATTTGCGACCCACGGCCCCCTGGCTAACATCATCCATGTCGAAAACCAGCATCGCACCGCCATTGCCGCGGCGCTGGGTGATGCGGCCACCTATCTGGTGGTGGAGGAGAGCAATACCGCTTTCAACGGCATCGGCCTGCTGCGCGAAGAGAGGCGCGGCATCGTCACCTTTGCCCCGCGTCAGGAGATGGGGTCCACTCTGCGCGAACGGCCGGTTCTCAGGGATCTGGGAGTGATCGGCTGGGCTGATGAGCTGGTCTCCTGCGAAGATCGCTTTAGCCAGCTGGTGCACCAGGTTCTCGGTGCCTTTATCGTGACCCAGGATCTGCAGACGGCGCATCGTGTTTTTGCGGAACTGCGCGGCCAGTCCTACAGCGTGGTCACACTCTCCGGTGAAGTGCTTTCCCACAACGGATTCATCCGCGGCGGTGTTCTGAGCAAGAACCAGTCCGATTTCGTCGGCAGACAAGAGCAGCTAGCCGCGCTCACAAGCGAGATCGAGAAGCTGCAGCAAGGCCTTGAGGCGCGGCGGGTTCAACTGGCGCAGCGCGAGACGGAGATTCAGGAAAACAAGATCGAAGCGGAGCAGCTGCGCAAGGAGATCCAGGAATCGGAACAAGCGCTGGGTTCTCTGCGTATTCAATTAGGGCGGCAGACTTTTGAGGAGCAGGCGCTCGGTGAGGCGCGGGCAAAGCGGGAGGCCGAGAGGCAGCGGATCATCGGTGAGGTGAGTCAGCTGGGCCACAACCTCGAGCTCCAGAGCCTGGGCGCCGGCGATCTGCAGACGCAGAGGCAGGAGATCGCCGCCAGGGCGGGTGCCCTGAGCGAAGAGATCAAATCGATCGAGGTGGCGGTCGAGCGGGCTTCTGTCAGGGCTCGCGAGCTCAATGTGGAGGTGGCCAGGCTGCAGAGCGATTTCGAGGCGATGCGCAGGGAGAGTGAAGGGCTGCACCGTCAGATCGTCGAAACCGAAGCCCTGATCAAGACCCGCCGCGAGGATGCGGAGAATGCCGCCGCCGAGATCAAGGAGCTGATCCAGGTCAACGAGAGGTACGGGCAGGAGGCAGAGCAGCAGCAGACGCGCCGTACGGAAGTGCAGGCTGTGCTTGACGAGCTGGAAGAACAGCAGTATCAGGCCAATGTACGCGTGGCCGAAGCTGAGAAGCTGATCCGCGCCTCGCGTGGCAAGTTCGACGTGCTTTCGGAATCGGCTCATCAGATTGAATTGCGGGTTTCGGAGCTCAAGCTCAAAGCGGAAAACCTGCAGGCGCGGCTCTGGACCGAGTACGAGTACAAGCTGAAGCGGACGGCGGCTGATGGAGAATTCAACGCCGAAGAGGCGCACCAGCGGCTGGAGAGCTTGCGGGAGCGGATCAAGGAGGTCGGACCGGTCAACCTGCTGGCCCTGAAGGAGTATGAACAGGAGAAGGAGCGGCTCGATTTTCTCCAGACTCAGCGCGATGATCTGATCAAGGCGCGCAAGAATCTGATGGATACCATCGAGATCATCAATACAACCGCAAGGCAAAAGTTCCTCGAGACCTTTGAGCAGGTGCAGCACAATTTTGCGGAGGTTTTCAGCAAGTTTTTCGCGGGTGGGCGGGCGAGTCTGGTGCTCCAGGAGACCGCCGATCCGCTCGAGTCGGAGATCGATATCCTCGCCACCCCGGGCGGCAAAAAGCCGGCGGCGCTGACCCTGCTCTCCGGCGGCGAAAAATCGCTGACGGCGATTTCTCTGCTTTTTGCGATTTACCTGGTCAAGCCCAGCCCCTTCTGCATCTTTGATGAGGTGGATGCCCCGCTGGATGACCAGAATGTGCAGCGCTTCACCCATGCGCTGCGCGAGTTTTCGACCAACACCCAGTTCATCGTGGTGACGCATAACAAACTCACCATGCGGGCGGCTGATCAGCTCTATGGCGTGACCATGGAGGAGCAGGGCATTTCCAAGCTGGTTTCGGTCAAGTTTGACTCGATGAAAAATGATCAGCTGGTGCCGGCGGCCAGTTCCGCACCGGCCAATTGAGGAGGGTGCATGCGTATTTTGGCTGTGATTCGAAGCAGTGTTTCCTTCATCGCTCTGCTCCTCACTTTTGCCGCCCTGCCGCTGTATGCTCAGGACGGGACGAAAAGCGAGGAGAGGCTGCGTTTCAATATCGATTATACCCGTTCCCGTTATTCGGACAGTCTCTCCTACTGCGAGTTCTACGCGCTGCTTCCGCGCAAACAGCTCACCTATCTGCCCGATGGCGAGGGCTTCAAGGCTGAATTCAAGGTGACGGCTGAGGTTTTTCTGCAGGACTCCCTGGTGGCTTCCAAGATCTGGAAGAATGTCAATCACGCCGACACGCTCTCGAGCGTTGAGTCCGGGCAAAATCTCTTCTTTTTGAATCACTTTATTCTGAGTGACGGCGAATATGAGATGTCCCTGCAGATCGAGGACCTCCTCAAACCGGAGAGCAAGGGCAGCTATCGTTTTCCTCTCAGCATTACGGCTTTCAGGGGGCCGGGCTTGCAGATCAGCGACCTGCAGATCAGCAGCTCCATCGTCCGGGACTCCACCCGGAGCTCCTTTCTGAAGAACGGTTTTCAGGTCACCCCCAATCCCGCGGGGCTCTACGGGCTGGAACTGCCCATCCTCTATCTCTATTCAGAGATCTATCATCTTGCTCCCGCCAGCAGTGACAGTGGCGGGCAATACACCGTTGCCTACAAGATCTACAACGCCGACGGCACGGCGGTCAAGGAGATTGCGGCCAAGCACCGCAACAAGCCGGGCAACAGTGCCGTGGAGGTCACCGCCATCAATGTGGTCACGCTGGTCTCCGGCGCTTACCGCGTGGTCGCGGAGGTCACCGATCTTGAGAATGGCGCCGTGACCTCGGGCATGCGCAAGTTTTTCGTCTACCGGGAAGGTGACTATGCCGAGGGGGCAGCTGCCGGCAGGATGCAGGAGGAGGCCCGGAAGACAGGCAGTGCGGGTGTTGACGCCGACCGTTACGCCGTGGTCAGCGAGAAGGAGATTAATGACGAGTTTGAACTTACCCGCTATATCTCCACCAAGGAGGAGCGCAAGACCTTCAAAAAGCTCAACCTCGATGGCAAGCGCGCCTTCATGAGAGAGTTCTGGGCGCAGCGTGATCCAAGCCCGGGCACACCGGAGAACGAATTCAAGTATGATTACCTGACGCGTATACAGCAGGCCAACGTCTCCTACCGTGGAACCTTCCGGGAGGGCTGGCGAACCGATCGCGGGCGCGTTCTTCTGGTCTATGGCCCTCCAGATGAAGTCGAACGCTACCCCTTCAGCAATGACAATCGCGCGTATGAGGTTTGGCACTATTATTCTCTGCAGGGCGGTGTGCAGTTCTACTATGTGGACAAGCGTGACACCGGGGATATGGAACTGGTCCATTCCACCGCCCGCGGCGAGATTTACGATCTGGATTGGGAACGCTGGAAGAATCCCAATGAGTAGCCTGCAGAGGGAAGAGCGCCCGGGCGGCTGTTTCTGCCAGCGGTTCTGACGGGATTTGCGCTGAGGCGGCGCCATCAGGATGAATAAATTCGCAGAGAAGAGTCTGGGCTTTATCCAACTCACCCGGCCGGTGAATGTCATAATCGCCGGGCTCTCCATCTTTCTGGCGGGTTACCTCTGCGGGATCGGCGATGAGATGGCCAACCTGTTGGCCGCCTGCGTGGTGGGGATGCTGATCACGGCGGCGGCCAATGGCATCAATGATTATTTCGATATCGAGATCGACCGCATCAACAAGCCGCATCGTCCCTTTCCTTCCGGCCGGCTCGGGCGCGGAGAGGGGCTGGTTTTTGTCGCGATCTGTTTCGCAGCTGCCGTCGGCCTGGCCAGGTTGATCAATACCGCGGCTCTCGGGCTCACGCTTTTTTCGGGGCTCCTGCTTTACTGGTACAGTGCCAGGCTCAAGCGGACGGTCCTTTGGGGCAATTTGACCGTGAGTCTGGTGACCGCTCTGGCCTTCATCTTTGGCGGGATCGCCGTCGGCCGCACTGGCCATGCTCTGGTTCCTGCTGTTTTCAGTTTCTTGATGCATCTCGGCCGGGAGATCATCAAGGACATGGAAGATGTTGACGGAGATGCCGCGCTGAATGCCAGGACCTTTCCGGTCGTTTACGGCATCGCGCCGGCGCGGCGGCTGGCGACCGCGCTCCTTCTTCTGCTGCTGCCGGTCACCTGGCTGCCCTGGGTTTTTGAACTCTACGGCAAGTGGTATCTGCTGGCTGTCATCGCGGGTGTGCACTCGGTGCTGCTGCTGGTGATCTGGGCAATCTGGCGCCGTGCGGAGCGCGCCACCTACAAATGGTCGAGCAATTTGCTCAAGGCGGATATGCTTGTCGGGTTGCTGGCCATCTATGCCGGCCGCTGGTGAGGGAGTAATCATGCGCGTATTGCTGCAGCGCGTCAGCCGGGCGCAGGTGAGCGTGGGCGAGGATACTATCGGCCGGATCGGCCCCGGACTGGCCATTCTGCTGGGGCTCAAGGAGGATGATACTCCCGAGCTCGCAGAAAAAATGGCGGAAAAGACGGCTCACTTGCGCATCTTTGCCGACGGGGAGGGTAAGACCAATCTTTCGGCGCTCGATACCGGCGCGGAGATGCTGGTGGTCTCGCAGTTCACGCTTTATGCCGACTGCCGGCGGGGCCGCCGCCCCGGGTTTTCATATGCCGCGCGTCCGGAACTGGCCGAACCTCTCTATGAGCATTTTATGGCGGCTTTGCGGAAACTTGGTTTTACAGTGGCCAGCGGCAGTTTCGGCGCCGAGATGACGGTCGAGATCTGCAACGAGGGACCTTTCACCATTCTTCTGGATAGCGACGAACAATCCCAATGAGCCTCACCTTTGAAAGTCATCTGCCGCACCGAACCTGTTACCTGGCCTCGCAGTCTCCGCGGCGCAAACAGCTGCTCCAGCTCATCGGCCTCAAGTTTCATGTCCTGCCCAGCGGGATCGATGAAGAGTCCTGTACAGAGAGGGATCCGGTCGCCCATGTTCAGCAGCTGGCACTGGCCAAGGCTGAGGATGTGGGGCGAAGGATCGACTCAGGGCTGATCGTCGGCGCCGATACCATCGTTGTTCTCGACGGCGAGATTCTCGGCAAACCGGCTGATGAGGCGGATGCGGTCCGCATGCTGAGCCGTCTGAGCGGGCGGACGCACCAGGTCTACACCGGGTTCGCCCTCCTCTACCGGCCGGAGAACGAAAGTGTGACCGGCTACGAGGTCACCCAGGTCCATTTCCGTTCCCTGCAGGAGTGGGAGATCCGCAGCTACGTCGCCACCGGCAGTCCGATGGACAAGGCCGGCGCATACGGCATTCAGGATCAGAGCGCTCTTTTTGCAGATCGCATCGAAGGCTGTTTCTACAATGTGGTGGGATTTCCATTAACCAGGTTCTATCTAACTCTGTTGAATTTTAATAAAGAGCACGCCCATGAATGAAATCTTTAAAACCCTGGGTGAAGAACTTGCCCGGCAGCGGCAGGAGAAGGAACTCTCCATCGCCCAGCTTGCTGTGCGGACCAAAATAGCGGAAGGTTTTCTGGAAAAGATGGAGCAGGGAGATTTCGGGTTTCTGCCCCCCGTCTACGTCCGGGCTTTCATCCGCTCGGTCTCGGCTGAGATTGGCCTTGACCCCGAAGTGATGATGCGGCGATTTTCTGATGAAGCCACCCGTTTGTCGGGTGCTGCCAGTGGCCCGGCCGTGGAGCGCCGGACCGAGCCGCCTGCCGACAACTCCTCCTTCAAGCCCCGGCCTCCGCATGTGCCTGCGGCCGACGAATCCAGGGAGAACAAGAGGGCTGACATGGAGTGGTTCAAGAGTCCTTTCACCCTGGGGATCATGCTGATCGCTCTTCTGGCCCTTCTCTACTTTGCTTTTAGCCGCAAACCGGCGCAGGAACCGAGCGCAATGGACTCCGGCATCGCGGTTATCGAGCCGGTTCAGGAAAACAGGTCCCTGCGGGATGCTCCGCTGGTACCTGTCACCGAAGACAACCGGGTCGACAGCACCTCCGTCCCGCAGCTCTCCCTCACCCTCAGGGCGGAGGAGACGGCCTGGGTGCGCATCGTCTACCAGGACAGCCTGGTGGAGGAGGGGGTATTTACGGAGGGATTGAGCCGTTCCTGGTTGAGCCCCGAGCGGTTCTATCTCAAGATTGGTAATGCGGGCGGCATCCGTCTGATTCTGGACGGTCAGGATCTGGGTTTGACGGGAGAGAAAGGGCAGGTCGTCACGATTGCTGTGAGCAAGGACGGCATTGCGCCGCTCGACGCCTCCCAGGCCCCGGCCCGGTTGACGCAGATGAATCCCTGACGCCGGAGCAGCGATGGCAACACCACAGCCCAAGCGGATCTATCTTCTCGCCATTGGCGGCACAGCCATGGCCTCCCTGGCCGCGTTGTTGAAACACAAGGGGTACCAGGTCAGCGGTTCGGACAGCGGCATCTATCCGCCGATGAGCGATTTCCTCGCGGAGCAGGAGATTGAGGTTTTTACCGGATTTGATCCGGCTCATCTGGATCCTGCGCCTGATCTGGTTGTGGTCGGCAATGTCATTTCCCGCGGCAATGTCGAGATCGAGGAGATCCTCGACCGCCGCATCCCCTACATGTCGCTTCCCGACGCCCTGCGCGAATTTTGCATCCGCGGTCACCGCTCGATAGTGGTCACCGGCACCCACGGCAAGACCACCACGACGGCTCTGATCGCCTGGATCTTCCAGAGCGCCGGCCGTGATCCGAGCTTTCTTGTCGGGGGCATCCCCAATAATTTCGGCCGTGGCTTTCAGTCGGGGTCGGGGCAAGAGATCATCCTCGAAGGTGATGAGTACGACTCGGCCTATTTCGACAAAGCCGCCAAGTTTTTACGCTACATGCCCGATGTAGGTGTGATCAACAATATTGAATATGATCACGCTGACATCTACAGCAACCTGGACGAAATCATTGTGGCCTTTCGCCGCTTTGTCAATCTGATCCCGCGCAGCGGTCTGCTGGTGAGCTGTGCCGATTATGAAACCGTCCGCGCTGTGAGTGCCCGCGCTTTCTGTCCGGTGGAGACCTTTGGCTTTTCCGCGGAGGCCCTGTGGCAGCCGCGGGCTGTGACGGTGACCGGTAGAGGGCTGAAATTCGGAGTCGTTCGGGCTGGAGAGTTCCTGGGGGAGGTGGAGATCGCGCTTTCGGGTGAACACAATGTGCGCAATGTGCTGGCGGCGGTTGCGGTTGCGCAGCATGCGGGTATAGATTTTAGTGCTGTCCGTTCTGCTCTGGACTCCTTCTCCGGCATTCGCCGCCGGCTTGAATTCAAGGGGACAGCGGGCGGTGTCTCGATCTATGACGATTTCGGCCATCACCCGACCGCCATACTGGAGACCCTGCAGGGATTCCGCCGGCAGAATCCCGAGGCGCGCATCTGGGCGCTTTTCGAGCCGCGTTCGGCGACAACGCGGCGTTCGGTTTTCCAGAAAGAGATGGTCGAGGCCTTTGCGAAGGCGGATGCCGCCCTTATCGCTCCGGTCGACCGGCCTGACAAAGCCCCGGCCGGCGAGGTGTTCTCGACTGAAATGCTGGCGGCTGATCTGCGTCTGAAAGGGCGGGAGGCGCTTGCGGTCTCCTCTGTCGACGAGATGGTCAGCTATCTGCTGGCGCATCTCCGACCGGGAGATGTCGTGATCACTTTCAGCAACGGCCCTTTCGGAGGGATTCACAACAAGCTGCTTCAGGAATTGCAGAAAAAGTGAGACAAGTGGTGTCTTTTAATAAAGTGAGGTTGTACTGATGGAGAGACGAGAGAGAAGTGGAAGACGGGATCGAAGAGATGATCAGCCGCAAGAAGAGGTCAGCGAGAAGGTGCAGCAGTTGATCAGGCAGGCGGAAGATGACCTGGTGGATTCGCTGACGCCGGTCAATCTGCTGCAGCTGGACACCAACGAGCGGCGGCAGGTCCACCGCCATTTCGACCGCAGTCTGGAGTATGCGACCAAGACCTACAAGCTCGCCGAGAATGAATTTGAGCTGCGCGTTTATCCGGTTGGCAATCTTCGCCGTCTGGCAGAAAAGAGCGCGGCGCAGGCGATCCAGACGGGCAAGAAAGTGGCGCTGCCTCCGATGAGCAGCTATGAGCGCTTTGTCGTCCACGAGGCCCTGAAGGCGAACGGATCGGTCAAGAGCGCGAGCTATGGCGAAGGTGCGGAGCGCCACGTCGAAGTGGAGCCGGATCTCTACGGCCGCAGTTTGAAAAAGATGATCAAAAAGATCAAGCTGATGTAGAGTGACGGCGCGAATCAGCGCCAGGCGAGGAAGACCGGATTGGAGAAGCAGTGGAAGGGGATTCCATCCCGTTCACTGCTTACCTCCAGCCGCAGATAGCCCAGTCCAGGCAGCTCCCGGGCGGGCTCGTCCAGTGTAAAATTCATGGAACCCGCAGGTCCGATTAAAAGAGACCTGCGGGTTTCTTTTTGCCGGTGCAGATCGCCGATGCAGAGGGTCACTCTGGTGAGGGGGCCGAATTCGGGGGTTGAATCAGCCTGGATCAGCAGCCGCCTGGGCAGGCAGGTGCAGCTATCGCCCGGAGTGCAGGGGGGGCCGGTTTCCGGGATCAACTCAAGCCCGAGGGAGGGGCCGCTGGTGACCAGGCACCGGCCGGAGCGCAGGGCGTGCAGGAGGGTGTCGAGGCCGGCAGGGCCGGCGGGGCGCAAGATACCGGTGCGAACCTGGCCAAAGAGGTGTTCTTCTCTCTCCTGGAGCGAAATAAAAGGGATGGCGATCTGACGCCAGCGGCCAAAGTCGCCGTGGGCGTCGTTGCCCCCGATCAGGACCGGGCGGCGACCGGCGAGGAGCAGTTTTTGCCAGACGGCCAGGCCGCGGGCGAAGCCGGGATCGTGGCGGCTGTTCCACATCTGCACGCCGTCGAGACGGGGATGATCATAGTCTGTGGCGCACCAATGGTCGCGGCCGAGGAAGAGGCGCTGCAGGCGGGGCGGCGGCGTCGCCGCGTGGCCAGCGAAGGCCAGACCCTGCGGGGAGAGTTTATCAAGAACCCCGCTGATTGTCCACTGCGGCCTGGTCTGCAGCCATTTTTCCGCCGAGTCACCCCAGCCCGGGAAGAACGCCGGTTCGTTGTAGATAAGAAAATGGACGTTGCGTCCGCGGCTGTTTCCCGCCGAGAGTTCTTCCCCGGCGAGGATGATGGGGCGCTTCCCTGCGGCATTCCACGCCCGGGTGAACTCCTGCAGCCACTTCCACTTGCCGAGTTCTTCATCATTGCGGAGATAGTCATCCCAGCGGTCATCGAGGTCATAGGAGTGGTCGGTGACGGCCATAAAATCGAGGCCCATCGCCTCGGCCATGGCGGCGGCTGCTGCGGGTGGGGCGCCGAATTCAACCTGATCGGAAGTGAGGTGGCTGTGATAGTGCAGGTCCCCGAAGAGCCAGCGCTCCGATCCCGGCAGCGGATCCTGGTCGAAGCGGCACTGCAGGGGAGTATGGCTGAGAGAGGGATAGTTGTCGACGCGGACCTGGATTCTGCGGCCGTTGCAGCGGCCGGTCAGGAGCGGCTCGACTGTCGCTGTGCCTTCAATACCGTGGACGGGCAGATGGAATAGACGCCACCAGAGAGGCTGGTCCACCGTTTCGTCATTGCGGGCCAGCCGGGTGGTGTAGATGATTTCATCCCCCTTTTTAACCGCTGCGCTGATTTCGGTGATGACGACGGGGTAGCGGTCTGCGTCCTTGATGATGAGCAGCAGGGGCAGGTCGGCTCCGGGAGCGATGCGGTGGGGAATGTCAAAGAGGATCTCGGGCCGGCGGCGGAAATAGCGGCTCGGCAGCCGGCCGATGCGATAGTGGGTTTCGACATAAAGAAAAAAGCCGATCAATAGCAGGCCGGGCAAATGAGGGTTTGTGAGATCCGGTATGATCATCGGGCCTCCGCCGGGGTCTCTGCAAGAGCGGTGAGGCCGGCCATGATATCGGCCGCCGGCCGCTGATCGAGTCCAGTGAATGTGCGCAGCAGCGGGGCGTGCAGATATTTATCCCGGGCGTACTTGATCTTGGCCGCCATACTCTGCATGAAGAAACGATCTATCCGGTAGGTGAAGGAAGGATCGAAATAGCAATTCAGGACGCAGCCTGAACAGCCAGGCCAGCGACCCTGCCGGCTGCGGTGTTCGCGCACTGCCGGGGTAGCCCGGTGAGCTGCGAGGCCTTTTTCGAGGCCGATGCGGACCTGCTCGTAATGATAGCAGGGCAGAATAAGCTGGTTCTGTGGAGAGATCACGATGACGCCGTCGACGACACGGCAGCGGGGTTTCTCCGTGCTGTTCCCTCCCCTTTTACGCAGGAGGTGAAAGGCGCGGTTGATGTAGACAAACGGGTGGCGCGTGTACTGTTCTATGAACGCCAGATTCTGCTGTGTTAATTCCCGCTTTCCCGGGTCGGAGAAGAGCGGATTGACGATCAGCATCAGGCCGAGCCGCCGGCAAAAGTCGGCCAGCCGGGGGAGGTGATGGAGATTGCCGGGAAGGGCAGTGAAGATGAGATCGGGTTTTTCGCCGATCTTTCTGGCCAGGTCAATGCTCGTCATTACCTTTTCGAAAACCGGGCGCCCGCGCAGGCGGTCGTGGTCCAGAGCGGTGGAGGCATCGAGCGAAAAGTGAAGGAAATCGACCATTCCAGCCAGTTCGCCGGCGCGTTCGGGATAGAGCAGGGCATTGGTTGTCAGCGTCGTGCGCAGTCCTGCCGAACGGGCGCTCCGGAGCATCCGCGGCAGCTGCGGATGAAGCAGGGGTTCGCCGCCGGTGAAATCGACGAAGCGGAGGCCAAGGCGGGCAGCGTCGCGCAGGTTTTTTTCCACATCCTCGGGGAGGGCGTCATCACCGGCCGGGCGGCGCCAGATATCGCAGAAGCTGCAGTTGCTGTTGCAGCGTTCGGTGATATAATAGTGCAGAAGGAGGGGAGGAATCCAGGCCATGGTGCCTCGGGAATCAGACTTGACCGCGGCTTTGCTTCCCGTGTGCCGGGAAGCTTTGATCTTTCCAGCGGATACGGCGATCGAGAAGTATCAGCAGCGGCAGAAACAGGTTGTAGCTGAAGTAAAAGAATTCAAATGCAGGAAAATGGCGCAGCAGGGCGGTTTTTCCGGTGGCGCGGGTCATTTTCCGGCAGACAGCCAGATCTCCGGCCAGCAGCAGCGCGAGTGCGGCCAGTGCGGCCGGCAGGCAGCAGAAGAGGGCGGCGGCCACTCCGAGATGGGCGAGGAAGCTGGTCACCATCAATAGTTTGCCGAAAGGACGCACCTGTCTGATGCCCAGAGCCCAGCGGCGGCGCTGCTGATAGAGCGCGGAGAGCGAGTTGACCGGGAGGCTGATGACGGCCGTCTCGCTTGCAGCGGTAATGCGCACCCTCCAGCCTGTCCGGCGCGAGATCGCGTTAAGCAAGGCAAAATCCTCGATCAGGCAGTGACCGAGGGCGGGGTACCCTCCGACTTGCTCATAGGCGCGCCGCCGAAAGGCCATATTGTTGCCCATCCAGCTCAGCGGTTTGCCCATGTGGACGGCCGCAGCAGCGACGCCGAGCAGGAAGAGCCAGTCGAGGGCCTGGACGGCCTCAAAGCGTCCGTTTTCTTTCGAGGAGGATTCGAGGAAGGTGAATCCTCCGACCAGCCCGACATTTTCATCGAAGGCGGCGAGGAGATGGCGGATCCATCCAGGGGGGACGCGGCAGTCTGCATCGGTCATGGCGATGATCTCTCCCCGGCAGCTTTTGATGCCCCTGTAGACCGCGCCTGCCTTGCCCGGCAGCTCTTTCTCGTCTCTTTCCAGGCGGATCGCCTGCATCCAGGGGTGGCTGTCGCGGAAACGGCCCAGCAGTGTTGAGGAGCCGTCGCTGGAACCGTCATCGATGAGGAGGATTTCGAGCTTTTCCCGGGGGTAATCGAGGGCGGCCAGGGATTCCAGGCAGTCGATGAGGTGGGGAGCTTCGTTGCGGATGGCGATGATCACGCTCACCATGGGCTCGCCCTGGAGCGGCCCGGCAGGCTGCCCAAAAAGGCGGAGGAGATGGCGATAGAGGAGTGCGACCAGCAGTGCATAGAGGCCGCTTGTGAGAAGAATGATCACGGGCAAGAGCGGTTCCCCTTTGAATAGCTCTTCAGGCGCATGCTCACCTGCTGGCCCTGCGGGCCGAACTGAATCAGCAGGGGAATATTTTCCGGCGGGGGGCCGATAAAGATGGTCAGCATGCCGTCCGGCCGCGCGATGCGGTTGGTGAGCAGATCGGTTTTCCAGGTGCGCGCGGGTCCCTGGCCGCTGTGGCTGAACTGCAGGGTGATCTTGCGCGTTTCGAGACGGCCGCAGGGACTCTCCATCTCGCCGCCGCCGGTGACCTGACCGGCCGCGAGCCAGCTCTGACTTTCGATGTCGAGGGGAAAGGCCACCCTATCGCCCGGAAGGGGAGAGAGCGTGCGCAGCTGGAAGAGCATGGTGAAGAGGTCCATGGCGCCCGGCATCAAGGGCCAGGAGGCCGAAGCGCTGCTCTCGGCGGTGTTCTCCGCCCGGTTATAGCGGATGGAGAGCTGCTGGCTGATATTGCTCTGAGCGATGTTTTTTTCGACGGCGACGGGCAGCCCGGTCTGCGGGTCAATGAGGGTCTGGTAGGTATTATGGATGGAAAAGATCAGGCTGGCCAGCCCCCGGGTGTCGATCCGGGCTTTTATCCGCTGCGGTCTCTCCGGGTAGAAGTGGATGGAGGCCTGAGCCGCGGCCAGGCCTTTGAGAGCGAGAGCGTATTCCGCCCTTTCGTCAAACTCAAGGGTTCGCGCGGCGGAGCTCTCCTGTGCAAAGAGCACCGCATGGGCGCCTGGCAGGAGGAGTCCCAGGGCCAAAAGGGGAATCAGGCGAGCTGTCCGGATGGATAATTTCACCGGCGCCTCCTCTGCATGCGGATGATTTTGCGGCCGTTATTCAGGGCTTCACCTGGCGAGCGCGGATGGACGAGCAGGTAGCGCTGGGTGTAGCAGGTGGTCCAGCAGCCGCGGCAGGTGCGGTACTCCTCCAGGCGCTGGCGATAGAGTTCGCTGGAGAAGATTTCGGCCATGGAGTGGGTGAAGAGATTTCCGATCGCTCCGCCCCAACAGAGATGGAGATCGCCGTTCTCCATGATGGTCGTCCGGGTGGAGAGAAAGCGCGAAGCGACAAAAGGGCAGGGAGTGGTTTCGCCGCGGCTGATGAAAGGGGCGATGCCGCGTATCCATGCGTTCAGGTTGAGAATGTCGGGATTGTTGTCGAGAAAGGCGATCAGTTTATCCAGGCGATCGCCTGGCTGTACAGACAGGTTGTCGTCCTCCCGGGTGGTTTCGGTGAGATGGTGATAGAGCCCGATGGTTGATTTCCAGCCGATTCGTTTGGCGGCTGCGATCAGCTCCGGGACCTGCTCGAGGTTGAGATTGCTGAGGACGATATTGCAGTAGAGGAGAGAGCGGGAGCTGCCGCGCAGGGCCGAGATCATCTCCATATGGCGCAGCACGGTGCTGCTGAAATCTTTGGCCCCGCGCAGGGCGTCGCCGATCTCGCCGAATCCGTCGAGGGAGGTCTGGATATTGATATCATTTTCGAGGCAGATCCGCCCGATGTCGCGGAGCAGCTCGCTTTTGTTATAGAGGCCGGTCACCAGGGTGGTTGCGGCGGGGAAGGTTTTTTTGGACTCGATCAGAATGCCGGGCAGGTCGTGGACCATGGTGGCTTCCCCGCCGGAGATGAACCCGATATAGGCGCCATAGCGGGAGAGTTCCCTGGCGATATGGCGGAACATGTGAATATCCATGCTCGCGGGTTCAGTCTTGCGTTCATAGACCTGGCATTGACGGCAGCGCTGGGTGCAGAGCCTGGTCAGGCGCACCTCGGTGCTGGAATTGAGGGGTCTTTGATGCCAGGCGTGGGTGAGAGCGGTTGGTGATTTCTTAAGCACGGGCAGGATCATAACGCGGCTCCATGTTTGCGGTCCTTCCACCGGAAATTACCGAAGGTGCCGAGCATGCCGACCCAGACGATATAGGGGATTTGCGCAATGAACCAGAGGGGGAACCAGGGGAGCAGATCGGTTCTGCCGTACCGTCGCGCGCTGAGCCACGAGATGGTCCACTCACCGGCCAGCTTGCTGGCGAGTGCGAGGGCAAACAGGCCGGCGTGGGAGTGGAGAAGGAGGGAGAGAGGTACTCCGATGAAAAGGGCGGCGGTGTAGAGGTAGACCATGACCAGATAGGCGAAGAAGGGGAGATTGAGAAAGAGCTGAAAGGAACCATTCGAAGCCCATCGTTTGCGTTGATTGACGAGCTCGCTCAGGGTGGGCTGCGGCGCCGAGCTGGCGAAGGCCCCCGGGTGGGAGGCGAAGACCACGCGGCAGGAGGTGTGGCTGCGGATGAGCTGCAGGAGGAGCACATCATCTCCGGAGACGCGATGAGCGACGCGGCTGTAGCCGCCGACGGCGAGAAAGGCTGCGCGGCGGTAGGCAAGATTCTGACCCGAAGCGGAGAACGGGAGTCCCAGGTTGCAGCTGCCTTCGGCCACGCCCATGAGCGGGATAAAATCCATGGCCTGCAGGCGTTCAATCAGATTCTGTTTTTCTCCGCGGCGGCCGTATTGGGAAAAACCGATGACGAAACCGACCTCAGGCAGGAAGTATCTGACCATGCTCCGTGCCCACTCAGGGCCGAGCCGGCAGTCCGCGTCGGTGGCCAGGATGATCTCTCCCCGGGCCTGGCTGACCGCCTGCTGCAGGGCATATTTTTTGGGGCTAAAGCCGGCAGGGCATTGGCTGATGGAGAGCAGACGGATGGAGGCTGATCCGGCCATGCGCTCGTGGACGATAGCAGCGGTGCGGTCGGTCGAGCCGTCATCCGCGATGATGATTTCATAAAGATGGCCGGGGTAGTCCTGGCGGGAGAGGTCGTCGAGCAGTGCGCCGATATGTTTCTCCTCATTGCGGGCGGCGACGACGACAGTGATAGCCGGGAGGCCGGTGAAACCGGGGGAGGCGGGCCTGCGCAGGCCAATGAGAAAAAGGGCGATGGTTACAAGATAGAGCGCGGCCAGCGAAAGGGTCAGCCATGCGAAGAGGGTCAGGGCGAACATGCGGATTCTCTACCTATTCAACGGATTGGCGTGTGCGGCGGTCTCTTTCCAGCGCACCCGGGTGAGCGGGCCGAGCGCGCCGAACAGGACCACATAGAGTACGTGAGCCACCTCCGCCTGCGGGAAGGTGGCCAGGGTCTGCAGACGCTGCATGGGCCGGGCGAAGCGGATCAGGAGAAGCAGTTCAGCGGCGGCCTTGCCGGTCCATGCGGCCCATACCCAGAGAAAGAGGGCGGGGCTGAAGAGGCTGCTGATCGCGCAGACGAGCAGGAGCAGGTTAAAGAGCCAGGCCAGGGCGAGGATGCAGCTCATCTTCCAGCCGTAATAGAATCCCTTGGAGGCATGGCGGAGGCGCTGGCGGAGGAAGGCCTTGCCGCTGTCGAGGAGGCGCGTCGGCACGATCGCCCCCGGATCCAGGGCGTAGACGATCCGCCAGCTGGTCCGATCCAGCACCTGTTTGAGGAAGAGGTCATCGTCACCGGAGACGAATCCGGCGATAGGTTCAAAACCGTTGACCTGGAGCCAGACGCTCTTCCTGTAACCGAGGTTGCGGCCGGTGCAGGTGGCAGGTCTTCCCAACCCCGTAGTGCCGGCGGCGAGTGCGGCGAGGGAGAGCGACTCGAGGGCGAGGAAGCGCTGGCCGAGGGTGGTTGGCTGCGGGATCTCATAGGGGGAATAGCCAACCACCATCCCGACCTCCTGGTGAAAAGCGGCGCGCAGGGTGGAGATCCAGGAGGAAGGCGGCTGACAATCGGCATCGGTGAAGAGGAGGATTTCACCCCGGGCGGATGTGATGCCCTGTGTGAGGGCATGTTTCTTGGGCGAGACCACCCCTTCGCGTCCCTGGCTGTGGATCAGGCGGATGGTGCTGCGCGGGTTGGCGTTGATCCATTTTTCAATCTTTTCCGCAGTGCCATCGGTCGAAGCGTCATCGACGAGGATGATTTCGTGCTGCTCTCGCGGATAATCCTGGCGGCCAAGCGATTCCAGAAGGGCGGTGATATGGCCGGCCTCGTTGCGTGCGGCGACAATGACCGATATGAAGGGGAGGGGGTCGCCGGCAGCTGCCGGCTGCGGGAGGCGGTTGATGCCGCGGGAGATGATGAGCAGAGCGGCCATATAGAAAAGTGTGAGAATGAGCAGGAGAGCGATCATCTTGGTCCGTTAATAGTTATAGGCGATTTCGAAACGGGCGAGGTGATCGTCGCCGGCGAGGTCCTGAACACGGCCGGCATTGCGGATATGGGCATAGGTGTAGGCGACCGAAACGAAGAGGTCGCGCCGGACCTGCTGTTGAACGCGGAGGCCGGCCAGATAGCGCTTCTCGACTGTACCCCCGAGGAACTGCTTGACGGTGCCCTTCGCCGGCCGGGCCCGGGTATCGGCCTCTCCTTCCCCCTTGCGAATGCGCTCGAGGTTGGCCTCGAGGCGGAGATCGCGGCCGATCTGATAGCCCGCCTGCAGCCAGGCCGAGTCCGAGTTGGGGCCGAGCCAATGGCCGATGGTCTTGTCGTAATGGGTGTAGATATTCAGGGAATCGTGATGGGCATAGACGAAGGGCTCGACGCGGCTGTATTCGAGGCGAAGGTCGAGGTCTCTGGCTCCGAGCGGGTCGCTCCAGAGCAGGCCGGTCATAAGGGCAAATTTGTTGCCGAAGTAGCGGGTGAGGCTCTCGGTCGAGGTCATGTCATCGATAAAGTATTCGGCGTAGAGGCGTGTCCCGCGCAAAAGGGTGCAGCTGACGTTGAGGAAGAGGGTGTTATTGTCGCGATCGCCGAGATGGTGTTCCGCCACATGGTAGAGCATGAGGGGATTGAGGTAGGACATTTCGATGTCGCGGTTGCCATAGATCACGCTCTCGCCGGCGCCGATCTGGAGTCCGGGCAGAGGGAGAAAATCGATCCGGTGTGCGGCCAGATATTTGGCACCGAGCGGCGTGCGCAACCAGATATGGGCGCTGCTGAAGGCGAATTTGCGGAAGCGGCTGGCCAGGCGGATCATATCGGCCGGCGGCATGTTGCGCGTCAGGGCGAGGCCGCTGTGGGAACCGGGTCCCCAGTCGATCTCATCCCGGCCGATCTGGACGCGCAGCCAGGGTTTTTCCCAGACGAAATAGGCGAGGGCGCGGTCCCGGAAGAGATTGGGTCCGGAGATGACGACCGGGGAGCCTTTGGAGACGTCAAAATTCTCGTCCTGGTCTCCGGCGATTTTTTCTCCGCGGGTGAGCGCATTGCGGGCGTCGGCGTAGAATCCGAGGGTGTTTCCGAGCCGGCCGCGGAGGATAGCACCGAGGGTGCCTTCAGCGAGCAGCTCGGGCGAGTCATAGCGCGCGCCGCGATTGGAGATGACGCTGAGGCGGCTGTAGAGATCGATGAAGGCCTGATTTGGGCCCTCCGACCAGCGGGTGGCATGCTGTTCTCTGCGCGCGGGCAGGGCGTCTTCCCCCAGTGCAGCGAGTTCGTCGGCGAAATCGCCTTTGAGCTGATCGAGCAGCCTGAGGTCGGTGGTGCTCAAGGCAGAGGGATTTTGAGCAACGTTTTTGTCGATCTCGCTGATGATCCGCGCCACCTGAATGCGGTTGAGGGGCCGGTCGAGGAGGGCAAGGCTGTGGAAGAGCTGTTTGGCTTCCATGCGCTCGAGGAAGCCATAGCCCCAGTAATCGAGCGGCAGATGCACGCTCTGGGCCATGGCCGCAAATGCGGTGAGTCCGGTCAGAAGTAGGGCGGTCTTGATTTTCATCGGGTTTTTTCTCTTGAAGCTTGTGGGCCGGAGGGCTGTCCGCTCTGCCAGTGTCTGTTGTAGAATATATCAATATTGCGGATGAATTCAAACCCTTTTCATCCGGCGCCCTGTTCGAGCCGGCCCTTGCGATAGGTTCGGCCTTTCCATTCGAAGCGGCCGAACTGGCTGATGAGGCCGATGACCGGAATGTAGGTGAGATGGAGCAGGGAGGCGAGGATAAATCCGGGCCAGCTCCAGCTGCGGCGCACCATGCGTACCCCTTTGCGCAGGAGGAGATAGTCGCAGGCCATCTTGATGAGGATGGCGAGGAGAGGTATCCAGAGGGGATAGGAGAGGAGCAGGGCCAGGGGCAGGCTGACCAGGAGGGCGAGATAATAGACAAACGCTGAGCCCTCGATCAGTTTGATCCATGCGGGATAAAAGGCGGACTTGGAGCTCCAGCGGATGCGCTGCCGGAAAAAATCGGGCCACGACTTGCAGGGGAGGGTGGTGACTGCACTCTCGGGATCGGTATTGAAGAGGATCCTGCCGTCGCCGCGGGCGTGCAGTTTTTGCAGCAGGAGGTCATCATCCCCCGACCCCATGTAAGCAAAGCCCTCGTAGCCGCCGATCTTTTGAAAGGTGCGGCGGCGGAAGGCCAAATTGGCCCCGTTGGCGAGGAAGGGCTTTTCCCAGCCGATGGCGGCCGCGCCGATGAGCTGCAGGGACAGGGCATCAAGGAATTCGATCTGGGCGGGAAGGCTTTTTTCTTCAGGGATCAGCACCCAGGAAGCGGCAGCGGCGACATCACCGGCAAAGGGGGCGCTCATTTTTTCAACCCAGCCGGAGGGAGCGGCGCAGTCCGCATCGAGGGTGAGGATGATCTCTCCCGAAGCCGCCGCGATGCCGGCGGCGAGGGCCGCTTTTTTGGGGGCAATGGCGCTGCCATAGGAGGGGGCGGCAATGACCCTGATCGCGGGAAATTTGGCGGCGACACCCTCGGCAACACTCCTGGTCTGGTCCCGGGAGTGGTCATCCACGACGATGATTTCCAGACTCCCGCGCGGATGGCTCTGTTTCAGGAGCGTTCCGAGAGTAAAGGGGATGTTCTGCTCCTCATCGCGCGCGGCAATGATCACGGAGACCTTTTTCACGATTTCGTCAGCCCAGGGCATCCGGATCCGGCGCAGGCCCCGCAGGATCCAGAAGATGAACAGACCGTAGGCGATAGAGAGGAGCAGGTAGATGAGGGCGGGGATCATGGCGGACCTCAGATTCTTCCGGAGTGAGCCTTGCGGGCGGCGGCGTCCCGGCGCAGCAGCAGGACCAGCCCGGCGAGCGCGGGCAGCAGTACATTAATAAAGAAGAGCAGAAGGGAGCCGTCAAAGGCGGCGGCCCGGGGAACTCCCAGTTCGCCCAGGAAGTAGATGGCGGCGCTCTCGCGCACACCGAGATCGCCGATGGAGATGGGGAGCATGGTCTTCACCCAGAGGGTGGCCATCAGCGCCTGCAATCCTCTGAAGAAAGGCAGGGGAGCGAAGGCGCGGATGAGGAGATAGAACTGGAGGAGATAGGTGAATACCTGACCCAGTGCCAGCAGGGAGATCCTGACGGCGAGGCGGGGCGGGACCTGCTCGAGGCTGGCGACGATCTGGGCGAGCTTGCGTCGGTGTTCCCAGAGTTTGCGGAATTTTTTCAGAATCCCGGCCAGAAAAGGCGGATGGAGCAGCAGGAGGAAGAGCAGCGCGAAAAAGGCGAGGGCGATGATCAGCAGGGGCATCCAGACCAGAAGCTCAACCTGCCTTTTCAGAAAGGGGACCATGCCGACAAGGCCGAGGAAAAGCAGCGTCATAAAAGCGTAGCTCTTGTCCAGCAACGTGAGGCCGAGCAGCTTGGGCCAGTCGGTTCCGGCAATGAAAAAGGCGCGGCCGAATTCGCCCACGCGGCCGGGTGTGATGAATCCCAGCGTGATACCCGAAAGCAGCGAGGAGAGGATCTGCCGTTTCCGGGCCAGCGGCTGGACCTGGCGGACGAGCATCTCCCAGCGCCGGAACTGAAAGAAGAGATTGAGCGCCAGCAGCAGCACGGCCGGGATGATCCAGACGAAGCGGGCTTCGAGCAGGGCGGTTTTCAGCTCTTTGAAGCTGATATGCCGCACCAGCATCGTCAGGACGATGACGGCGATAACCGCCTTGAAGAGAAGCAGGGCGCGCTTATGACGGGTATATTTTGAGGCCATCGGTGCAGTTCTGACAAATTTGCGGGGCATTGGCGGAGTACTGCCGGCGGCGAAACTGCCGGTAGGGCTCGCCGTGAAAGAGCTCTTTGAGCGGCTCCGAGGCATGTCCGAGGAGATGAGAGCCGTCTTTATCAAAACAGCATGGGACGACATTTCCATCCCAATGGATCACGGAGGAGTACCACAGCCGCTGGCAGGGGCGTGCGGATTTTTCCTTGCGGAGCCAGCGGCCTTCCAGCTGCCGGTACCGCCGATAGCGGTCCGCTGACGGGAGGATCTCCTCCGCCCGGTCAACGGAACGGAGATAGAGTGATTTGATCAGCACGTGGTCAGCGCCCCATTGGGCGGCTGCGGCGTGCAGCTGCGCAAGCTCGTGTTCGTTGTGGCGCATGACGACGAACTGGAGAAAGAGGCGGGGAGTTCGCTTGCCCAGAGCGAGCCGGGCTTCCCGGAGACAAGCGAGGCCGCTTTGCACCTTCTCCAGGCTGCCGCCGCGGCGATAGACTTCATAAGTGGACTGGGTGAGGCCGTCCGCGGAGATGATGAGAGCGTCGAGGCCGCAGGCGGCGATTTCGCGCGCATAGGCCTTGTCGGCCAGGCGCTGGCCGTTGGTGCTGCTCACCACGCAGAGACCCTGTTTCTTGGCCAGGCGCACCATTTCCGGAAAGTGCGGATGGAGGAGGGGTTCGCCCTGGTCGTAGAGGAGCAGATAGAGGAGATGGTCGCGGTTGAGTTCGAGAATGGTGCGGTAGAGTCCCATATCGATACAGCCGGAGGACCGCGTCAGTGCGCCGGCTCCGGTCTCACAGTGGGGGCACTGCAGGTCGCATAGGTTGGTCGGTTCCACACTGAGCACAAAGGGGGCTCCTAAGGCGAGGGGGCGGCGCGAGATACGGCCGCCGGCTCCACCCGCGAAGGCCAGCAGGAGGTTGAGGGCGCGGCGCGCTGTAAGGGCGCTCAGCAGGGATGTGAGCGGGATCTCTTTCAATCTTCCACCCTGGCCAGGATAAAAAAGGTGGGCATCAGCCAGCGGTTGCGCACGCCCCTGGAATCGCTGACCATTCTGTCCAGGCCGCGCTCCCAGCCGCGGGCTTTGATCGCCTGGAAAAGTCGCAAATGACCGGGCCGGTTCCAGAGGCCGCGGGGATTGGCCATCGCCGCGGCAAAGAGGGTGTGGTGGATGAAGCGCCAGGAAAAGCCGTTGTCGCGGAGGAGGGTCTCCACTGCGTTAAGGGAGAGAAGCTGTGGAAAGTCGGCTTTATCCGGCCGGTGCCAGCGCAGCCAGCCCGAGACGATGCGGCGGACCGCCCTGCGGTTGAGCAGGGAGACGCCGGGCAATCCGTAGTGGGGATCGCACAGGGCATTGAAGAGTGACCAGCGGTTGGGCGTAGCGATGAGGGCCAAGCCGCCAGGTTTGAGGGCGGCG
>JAKQKF010000477.1 GCA_029560815.1 bacterium | reverse complement strand
TGATCGAATCGACCGGATCGGCATCGATATAGATGTCGGCCGCGCCGCCGTAGCAGTGCTGGCTGTACTTGCGGTTGCCGATGCGGCGGTTGTAGACCGGGGTGCGGTAGCCGCTCATAACGGTAAAGGTCTCGCAGGCATGGCCGCGCTCATTGACTTTGGCCAGGAGATGTTCCAGCTTGTAGAGGAGCCGTTCCTGCAGGACCACAAACTTGGGAAAATCCCCCGGCTGCTTGCAGAGGAACTGATCGAGGGTGAAATGGGGGGTGAGGCGGGTGTGAAGGTTTTCTTTGGTCACCCGGATGAAGCCTTCAGGCGGGCGGTAGACATCGAGATCGCGGAGGGCGACTGCGGGATAGTGGCCGATGTGGTAGCCCTCGAGGTATTCATCCTTCATGGCGCTGCGCGGGGCCATGACAAAGATTTGCAGATGCATGGTATCGGGACGGTCGAGGCAGATGATGCTCCCGCTGTGAAAGCCGGGCGCAGCGGGGGCGCGGTAGAGCCAGGTGTTGAGCCCCCTGAAATCGAGGGCGCCGCTGTCGATCTGCACGATGAAATAGCGCTGGCCCGGATTTTCCTCGACGCGGAGGGTGACCTCATCCCCGGGCAGGAGAAAGAGCGGCGAATATTTGAAGCGGCTGACCTCGCTCTTGTAGCGCACGGAAAAGCCGGTCTCGCCGGGCGAAAAGGCGCGCGCGTTAAGGGCTAAGGCGAGGAGAGCAAAACATAATAAAGGACGTTTCAGGGTTATCATAGGCATACCTTTTCACGGTCAGGGGCCTGCGGCAGGGAGGCCGCTCCGGGAGCGGCATTACGTCTGCCGGGGCTCCGGCGCGGGCCCTCAGGGCGCGGAAGCCACCGGAATGGAGTGGTCGCGTCCGTAGATGTCATGGCGAAACTGCACCCTTCCCTGCTCGTCGACCCACGCGGTCATGTAGAGCAGCATCACCAGGATGGGCTGGCGGAGTTTCAGAGTCGTCTCGACCCGGGTGGAGATGATCCTCCTCAATCTGGCCTCATCGTACTCGGGATTATCGAGGAGATGAACGGCCATCTCGATCGGCTTTTCAACGCGGATGCAGCCCGAACTGAAGGCCCGTTCCGAGCGGTTGAAAAGCGAATGCGACGGCGAATCGTGCAGATAGACGTCGAACTGGTTGGGGAACATGAACTTGATCGTCCCCAGAGAATTGCGCGGGCCCGGATCCTGCCGCAGGCGGTAGGGCTGATAGTTTTTGGAGAGCCTGCTCCAGTCGATGGCCGCTGGATCGATTTCGGGTGCGCCATCGCTCCAGCCCGCGTAGATCTTGATGCGCTGGTTTTTGATATATTCGGGATCCTTGAGCGCTTTGGGCGCAATATCATTGAGCAGTATGGTATTCGGGACCGTCCAGTAGGGATTGATGACCAGATAGGTCATCAGGTCGCTGAATACCGGGGTGCGGCGATAGGTCTTGCCCACCACCACCCGCATCGCCAGGG
>JAKQKF010000374.1 GCA_029560815.1 bacterium | reverse complement strand
CTTTTGTTCAGCGGCCTGGCCGGGTAAAACAAAGGCGACCAACATGGCCATAATCATGTAACGATACCGTTTCATTGCCTGTCTCCTTATAGTATTGCTGTCAAATGCTGCCGCCTCGCCATACGGTCGGAGGTGTCTCTATAAATCCTGTAACAATGCAAGTTCGGGGTTAGTGCGTGGAATGAACCTTCACCACACCGGATGACCGGAAATGACGTATTCTGCTGTTTTCCAGCCGGCTGGAGGGTCAGCTTCTTTTGCGGTCCTGATCGAAGAGGATGCGGCCGTCAGCGGCGTCGATGAAATAATCCCATTTCGCCAGTCCGCCGCGCAGGATGACGTGCCAGGCGAGGCGGAGCTCCTCACTGGCCGGATAATAGACCAGAGTGGTTTGCTCAATGCTCTCCATACGGTGGGCGAGCCCCTTTGCGAGGGCAATGGCTCCGGCCTTTTCGGCGGTGAGGGCCGGCTTGCTTTCCGGGAGCTGGGTGGGATGGTACTGCCCGTTGACCATATAGAGCTGGGATTTATTGTTGACATGGAGGATGAGTTCATCCCCGTAGACCGGCACCTCCCTGATGAGGCGGGCGTAGCGGTAATGGGTGAAGCCCAGCTCGTCCTCATCGCTGCGTAGGAGCTTCAGCTCCAGCTCGGGCGCCTGGATCTTGAAAGTATCGCTGTTCTCCTTGAGGAAGAGCAGCAGGGTCTCGGCCCGTTTATCCTTTTTCACCTTGCCGAGGTCGGCGAGGGCGCCTTTGACCGTAGCGGGGGTGGTGAGCCGGTCGCTGCGGGTGATTTCGATGCCCTGGCGCGAGGCGAGGCGGAGGCTGGCGGGATCTATGCTGTGGGCGCAGCTAAGTAATAGCGGCACCGCCACAAAGATGAGGTTTCGCATGGAGAGTATTCTCCCGATGTAAATGATGTATAATTCTGCAACAGATTTTTTCCGGCGGCTATTCCATCGCCCTGCTGCGCCCGGCCTTCAGGGCAAGCGGCCCCATCCTTCGGCGCGCGGCCGGTGGCCCCCCAAATTCGCCTTGCTATTTTCCTCAGGAATTGATATCTTGCATCTTGGCCCAATCACAAAAGCAGAGCTGCCCTTGACGATCGATCCCGCCCAAAATACCTATCCCTACGAAGGTGATTCCGCCCCCAAACGCAGGCGTCGCAAGGCCAAACCCGCTGCCGGGGAAAGTCC
>JAKQKF010000443.1 GCA_029560815.1 bacterium | reverse complement strand
TGACCTGGCACATGACGAGTTTTGCGGCGTTTGATGCGGCGGAGGTCAAAAAGGAGGCGGAGGGGCTGAAGGGGGGGATCGAGGTCCATCCTGCGCTGGTGATGCCGCCGGTGCGGGAGGGAAGGTGGCTGGAGATTTCCGGGCCCGATATCCACCTGCTCCATGCCCGGCGCGCACAGGATGGCCGGGGAATCATCCTGCGGCTGATCAATCTCGGGGAGGAGGAGCTGGAAACATCGGTTTGCGTAGAGGGGATGGTGCGTGCGGAGCGGGTGACGGTTCTGGAGGAGGTGGTCGAAGGGCTGTCGGTCTCGCAAGGCCGTTTTTCTCTGCGTATGCCTTACCGGGCCATCTTATCGGTGCGGCTCTATCGATCCTGAATCTTCTGCACCGCAGTGAGTCTGCCCGTTCTCGGTCCCACCCGAGACTCTCGCCTCAACCCGGACCTCTTGCCCCAATCCGGCAGCGAGCGCTTATCGGCTATTATCGCGGCCTGATGCCGATGACATTCGGGACCGGCCAGGCCCGGTTATTATCTCGTTCCCACCCGAGACTCTCGCCTCAACCCGGACCTCTTGCCCCCACCAACTCTCGCTCCCCCCGGATCTCTCAATCTCCCACGGCTGTGAACACCAGCCCGGTCCACACGGCAGGTCTCGTCCTCAGCCAATCTCTAGCCCCGCCGGTGCGGGCTCAAAACTGCAGAGTATTGTGACAAAGAGTAAGAGTTTTCGCATATGGCAGGTTTAAAGACAAGTATTATGTTCAGTGCCTAAGCCAGCTTGACTTTCACACATTTCAAGATCTTCCGTCTGACCATCCAAGATACTGCTTGCGAGCACAACAGCATTTCTGATTTTACAAAAACATATTGTCTTTTACGTATAATATCATTATATTTATACGTATTTCAACGGAGGCATTATGGATACTAAACTTACTCTTAAGCTTGACAAGGCTCACATCGAGAGAGCCAAAAAATATGCTGCGAAAAAGAAAACGAGTCTTTCTTCTATGGTTGAAAAGTACTTCGCCTTCCTCGCAGATGTTGATTCGGGAGCAGGCCAGGAGATTACTCCCACAGTTAGAAAACTATCCGGTATTCTGAAACTTGAATCTGACTTTGACATCAGGGAAGAAAAAAGACAACGCCTATTGGAGAAATATAAATGACATTCAAGGTATTCGTCGATTCAGATATTATACTTGATGTCCTCTCCTGCAGAGAGCCATTCTATGATTCAGCCGTCATCCTCTTTTCCTTGATCGAAAAAGGCAAACTTGAAGGATATACATCACCCATAGTATTCTCTAACGTCCATTATGTCTTGCGGAAAAGAGTCTCCAGACAGATTGCGATGGAGAGCCTGAAATACCTGAAAAGCTTGATTCAAATATTGCCAATTGACAAAAGGGCAATTGAGCTTGCGCTGGATTCAGAATTTGACGATTTTGAAGATGCCATTCAGTATTTCTGTGCCGAGCAGAATGATATTAAATACTTGATAACCCGAAACAAAATCGATTACGCGAAAGCAGAAATCAATATTTTATCTGCCATGGAATTTATCTCTATGCTGCGAACCCTCGAGACAAATTAGCCTCTATCATCCTCTCTCGTTGAATTGTTTTTTTTCGGCATAATTTTAAAAGTCTGCGAGCCCGCTGTGGACCGCAATCGAATCTGAAAACAAAAACATCTTTTTCACTCCGGCACCCACTGAAATCGCTCCAGATCGATCCGCCCGCGCCGGTCCACTTCCACCCCTTCCTGATGCAGCAGCATCACCTGCACCGCCTTGCCCTCGAACTCGGGCAGGCGGACGAGACCCCCGGCACCGATGACGCGATGCCAGGGTACTTCGCTGCCCTCCGGCAAACCATGCATCGCCCAGCCGACAGTGCGCGCGCCGCCCGGCACGCCCAGCATCGATGCTATCTGGCCATAGGTCGCCACTCTGCCCGGAGGAATTTTCGCCACCAACTCCCGGATACTTTGAAATATGCTTGCCATGTATTAAATTTAAGCAGTGGACGATTATTTGCAAGATAAATATCGGGGATTGGGCCGGTTGGCCTTGAGGCTGGACCCGGTTTTTATTGATGATGAAACGGGCTTTAAAAATAGAACGGAGTGAACCATGCAAGAGCAGCCATTCCTTCTGGGCGTCAATTACTGGCCGCGGCGCAAGGCTATGTACTGGTGGTCGGATTTCGATGCCGGCGAGGTCCGGGAGGAATTTGCAGTCATCCGGGAACTCGGCCTGGAGGTTGTGCGACTTTTTCTGCTGTGGGAGGATTGGCAGCCGGCCCCTGATGTGGTCGATCCCGACGCCCTCAGCCATCTCGAGAAGGTCTGCGACATTGCCGCCGGACTGGGCTTGCAGCTCAATGTGACCTTTTTCACCGGCCACATGAGCGGTCCCTCGTGGACCCCCGCATGGATGCTGCAGCCGGACCGGCCGATGCCGCCGCGCATCTGGCAGGTGGTCAGCGGCGGCCGCGTGGTCGACTGCGGCTACCGCAATCCCTTCACCGATCCGCTGGTCGTCCAGGCGGCCGAGCTGCAGCTGCGCACCGTGGCGGCGCGCTTGAAGGATCACCCGGCGATCGGTGTGTGGAACCTCGGCAATGAGCCGGATATCTTCGCCTGGCCGGCCGATGCCGCCGGGGGAAGAGCCTGGACCCGGCGGATGACCGGGCTCATCAGCGCGATCGATCCGCACCATCCGGTCACCTGCGGCCTGCACGTCGCCAGCCTGCTCGAGGACAACGGTCTGCGGATTCACGATGTCTTTAACGAGGTCGATATGCCGGTGATGCATGGCTATCCGATGTACGCCGACTGGGCGAACGGCCCCCTGGACAGCGATTTTGTCCCTTATCTCTGCGCGCTGACCAGCGCGCTCTGCGGCAAGCCGACCCTGATGGAAGAGTTCGGCGGGTGCACTGCGGCGCCTGGCAAGGCCTCCTTCGTCCACGAGTGGATGCGCTACGGCAAGCCGTTCCGCCAGTTCATGGCATCAGAGGAAGATCTCGCGGCCTATATCGAAGCGGTGCTGCCCAAACTGGTTGAGGTGGGGGCCCTGGGTGCGATGATCTGGTGCTACGCTGATTACGCCCCGGGGTTGTATGACCGTCCGCCCTGCGACCAGGCCTGGCACGAGCGCTTTTTCGGCCTGGTACGTCCGGACGGATCGCTCAAGCCGCACGCGGAGGTGATCAAGCGTTTCGCCGCCACCCGCCCAGTCGTCCAGCCGGCGCGTCGTATGGTAGAGCTGGACCTCACCCCGGAGGAGTATTATCGTGATCCGCGCAGACATGCGGTGCGGCTGTACCGGGCTTTCACCGGCGGGCAATAGCAGCCAGGCGCGGCCTCCGGAAGCGAGAACCGATGCTCATCCGGACTGCCCGTGACCCCGGTGCTTACTTTTCCGGGCAGTGGCGGAGATAGTCGAGCAGTTCCCGGAGGCTGGCGGTAGCCAGCGCGATGCAGGTATCCGCCCCGCCGTAGTAAAGACGCAGCTCGTCGCCCTGCTGGATCCAGCCGCAGGGAAAAACCACATTATCTACATCCCCCTGGCGTTCGTAACCCTCCATCGGTCCGAAAATCCACTCCTCGCTGCGGCGCAGGAGCCGCCGCGGATCCTCCGCATCGAGCAGAGCCAGTCCCAGCCGGTAGATCACCCCGCCGCCGGTCACGCGCACGCCGTGATAGAGCACCAGCCAGCCTTCGGGCGTATAAATCGGCTGCGGCGAGAGGCCGATCTTGTTGGCATCCCACCATCCGCCGGAGCGGGCGCGCATGACGATCTGATGGTCGCCCCAATGCTTGAGGTCCGGCGAGAAAGCGATCCAGATGTGGGCGCCGCTGTGCAGGACATGGCGGTGGAGCATGGCGTAGCGGCCGTTGATGCGCCGGGGAAAGAGCGCCGCGTCCTTGTTCTCGGGCAGCAGCACGCCACCCAGCCGG
>JAKQKF010000414.1 GCA_029560815.1 bacterium | reverse complement strand
CGTGCAGGGCTTCCCGGTCACCTCGACCGCCAACGATCCCTGGAATATCGGGCAGTACGGCGATCTTCACGGCTTCACCCAGATGGATGACGCCATGATGATCGACGTCCTGCGCTCCTGCGCACGGGGCAAACCGGTGATTTCGGCTGAGATGCTCGCCCTGCCGGGGTATACCCTCGATCTGCCCGCGATCATCGACGCCAACACGGTGAAGCGTTTCATCTTCAGCGGGGTCGCCGGCAACCAGAAGGGCTTTATTTTCTGGCAGTATCGTCCGGAGATCCTCGGCCGCGAAGCGCCGACCTGGGGTCTCTCCGGGCTTGACGGCGAGGAAACCCCCTGGCTCAAAGCCTATGCGGAGGCAGGACGGGTTCTGCAAAAGAACGCCACTTTTCTGCTCGAAGCCGTGCCGCAGCGGGCCTGTATCGCCCTGCTCTACCATCCGGAAAACCAGATTTTCGGCTGGGCGGCCACAGGAAATGAAAAAAATGTCACCGACTCCTTGCTCGGCACCCACCGGGCGCTGTATGAACACAATCATGTCATCGATTTCATTCATCCGCGCGAATTCACGCCCGAAATTCTGCTTCAATACAGGGTGATCTACATCCCCTTTCCCTATCTGCTCGGGCAGCAAGTCTGCTCGGCCCTGGCGGAATGGGTGGAGCAGGGGGGGGTGCTCATCGGTGAGGCCTGCTTTGCAGGCTGGAACCTCGAGCATGGCCACCACGAAAAAGTCCTGCCCGGCTATGGGCTGGACAGGATTTTTGGGGCGCGCCAGTATACCGCTGCACCACCCGATCCTTCAGGCGGGGTAAACATGGTCCTCACCCGCGATCTGCCCTACCTCAAGTCGGGCGCCGAGATCCAGGGGAGCATCGTCAAGGAACTGCTCACTCCCGACGGCGCGGAGGTCCTCGCCCGCTTCGAAAGCGGCGAACCCGCCATCACCTCAGCCGGTTACGGCCGCGGCAGAGCAATCCTCATCGGTTCCTACATCGGCCTCGCTTATCATCGCAGCAAGCTGGCCGCCAATGGAGAGCTGATCGCCAGTCTGGTCGAGATGGCCGCTCCGCTGGACCGTCCACACCTGACAAGCGGCCGTGACATCCGCATCGACCTGATGCGGAATGGCGAAGGCGAGGTCATGCTCATCCTCCAGAATCTGCGCCACA
>JAKQKF010000354.1 GCA_029560815.1 bacterium | reverse complement strand
TGCAGAGGGCTCTTTTATTGAGGGTGACCTTCATGAAAGACTCCGAATCCGTGACTGTGCGCCGCCCCGCCGGGCGGCGGCCTCAAAGGCGCTATAATATTCAACATTTATCCGATTTAAGCAAGCATTTTCCGCTCTCTTGTAAACGCGCGGGAGCGTTCCGCCGTTCCATTTCAACCCTGTTGATCTTCCTGCTGGCGCCCGTTCTGCTGCAGGGGGCCCTCGGCGACAGCCCCCCCGGCAGCCGCTGGCTGGCCATGGGTGGAGCGGGTGTTGCCAGCCCGCATCTGCGCGAGGCCTGGGCGCAGAATCCGGCCGCCCTGCCCCTGGCGCCGGCCTGGCATGCGGGCAGCAGTGCCGGCCGCCCCTTCGGCGTGGCCGAGCTGACCAGCTGGCAGTGCGGCGGCGGCCTCACCCGCAGGAACTGGGGCCTGGCCCTGGCGGTCAGCGGCCAGGGCTGCGACCTCTATCGCGAAACCACCGCGGCGATCGCCCTCGGCCGTCTCTTCACCCCCGGTGCGGCTTTCGGCCTCACCCTGCGCAGGGCCGGGATCGCCATCGCACGCTACGGCTCCGCTTCCGCCCTGCTCTGCGACCTGGGTGGTCAGACGTGCATCTCCAGCGGGCTGCGGGCCGGTTTTTTTCTCCGCAATGTCTTCGCCGCCGCCATCGGCCGCTGCCGCGAAGAACTCCCCCTCTCCCTGCAGAGCGGCTTCGAGCTGCTCCTCTCCCCCTCCACTTCTCTCTGCGCGGATCTCTATATCGAGAAGGGGCTGCCGCTCGAACTGCGCTGCGGCGCCGAAGAGCAGCTCGGGGAGCATCTCGCCCTGCGCGCCGGATTCAGCTCCGCCGGATGGCGCCTGGCGGCGGGATTCGCCCTGCGCTTCCCGAATTTGTCGGCCGAATATGGTACGATGACCCATCCCCGGCTGGGGCTGAGCCATCAGTGCTCGCTTGTTTTTTTTCCACGACGCCCCTGAGGGCGGGAGGGAGGCCCCATGCGCAGCCTTGCCGCTCTCCTGCTCCTGCTGATCTCCGTCATGGCCCGGGGTCAGATCGTGGAGTGGGAGGAGCTGGTCGATCCGGAGCGGGAGGAGGAGCGGGTGGAGGAGTTGCTGGAGTTTTTTGAATGGCGCCGTTCCGATCCCCTCGACATCAACCGCGCCCGGCTCGGCGACTGGCTGCAGTTTCCCTGGCTGGATGCGGCGACAGCCGGGGCCATCATCGCCGAGCGCAGGAGGCGCGGGGCTTTCAGCCGGCTCGCCGATCTGCAGTCGGTGCCGGAGCTGTCATCCGTGAACTACCGGCGGCTGCTCCCCTATCTGAGCTGCGCGGCGCCGCGGCGGAGGGAGTGGAGGGCGGAGGGGCGCCACCGCTGGGCTATGAGCTGGCCGGCCGACTCCAGTATCACCACCGGCCGCTATGCCGGGGACGGCTCGCGCAGCTATCACCGCCTGGGAGTGAAGCTGGCCGGCCGCCTGCAGGGCGGCCTCGTCTGCGAGAAGGATCCGGGCGAATCTTCGTCCGCCGATCTGCTCCGCTTCGGCGCGATGTGGAGCATGCCCTGGTTCAGCGGCCGGCTATGTCTCGGCTCGTTCGCCCTCGAGAGCGGCCGCGGACTGCTCTTTGGGCGCGCCGGCAGCTGGGGAAGAGGCACCGATCCGGTGGCGTGGGCGCGTTCCCGTTCCGCGGTGGTGCGCCCCTCGATTTCTGCCGGCGAGAACGGCGGCCGGCAGGGCATCGCCATTGCCCTTGAACACCGCGCTGCAGAGTTGTTCCTTTTCGCCGGCCGCGCCCACTGGGACGCCTCGGTGGAGGAGGGGAGGGTGACCGCGCTGCAGTGGAGCGGGCTGCACCGGACCGGGGCGGAGTCGGCCAAAAGAGACCTTTTGAGCGCAGCCGAGTGGGGGATGATGATCCAGCGCCGGATCGGCGCCGCCCTGCGCCTCGGCGCCGCCTGGCAGGAGGCGCTCTACTCCCGTCCCCTTGCTCCCGATTCCGCCCTCGAAAATCTGTACAGGTTTGCGGGCGGGCGGAACTGGAACGGCGGCCTGGAGGCGCGACTCATCCTCAAGAACGCGACCACATTCGCCGAATGGGCCCGCAGCCGCAGCGGCGGTTCGGCCCTGGAGTGCGGCGTCATCATGCAGGCGAAGAGGGTGGAGGGGGTCGTGCTCCTGCGCTCCAGCAGCGCGGAGTAGCATCGCCTGCTTGGCTCTGACAGCGAGGAGCCGCGCAACGAAACGGGGTGCTACCTGGCTCTGCAGGCGGAGCTGCCGCAGCTGCGGCTGGCGGCCTCGTATGATTACAGCCGCAATCCGGCCTGCGCCTGGCGCCAGCCCATGCCCCTGGTCCCGGCCCATGAAACGGCGGTGATGGCCACCTGGCAGCCGCTCGCCACCCTGAACCTTTTTCACCGGCTGCGCTGCCGGAACTGGTCGCTGATCGAGAACGGCCCCGGCCGCTTCGGGAATACTGTCAAACACTGGCGCGACCGCCTGCTCTGGAGCGGGACCACGCAGATGGAGCACCGGGCCGGGCGGCTGGAGTGGCGGATGCGCCTCGAGTACCACCATTTCCGGATCGGCAGCGCCGGCACGAGCCTCCCCGCGGAGCCGGACAGCAGCGGCTGGATGCTGAGCCAGCAGCTCAGCCTGGAGCTGGGGCCGGGCAGCCGGCTGCTGGCGCGCTACGTTTTTCATGACGCCCCTGATTACGAAACCCGTTTTTACCTCTACGAGAACGATCTCCCCGGAACGCTCACCCTGCCCATGCTGCACGGGCGGGGCTGCCGCGCATTTGTGATGCTCAATACAAAGCTGACGCGCGCCCTGATGCTCTCGGCCAAATGGAGCTGGGTCCCCGCTGCGGCCGGCGTGGTGAAGGGGCAGCGGGGGCGGGCTGCTCCGGATGAGCACGCGCTTGGCCTGCAGCTGGATTGGCGGCTCGGGTCCGGCAATTAGCTGTTGACCGGCGCGTTAAATTTTTGTACATTATACTTCTTATTAACAGCAGGATGAAACGGTCCCATGGCAATGCAAAAGATGGCGCAGTCTCTTGCGCTCAACCGATACCGCAAGCGTGCGGAAAAGCAAAACCGGTCACTCGATTTCAGCGCTTTTTTGGCGGGAGTCCAGCGCGTGCTGGTCTGCCTGCCCGAAGCGCCTGATGAATATGCGCAGATTCTCGGCTCTCTGGCCGGGATACGCAAGGGCTTTCCCCGTGCGCACGTCACCCTGCTGCAAAGCAGCGCCATTCCGGTCTCGACCGAGATGGTGCGCGGTTTCCAGCTGGTGGCCTGGGGAGCGGCGGATGTGGACCGGTGGGGCGGCCCCACGGCCGCATTCAAACAGCGCCTCTTCGCCGAGACCTTTGATCTGGCCCTCGATCTCAACCATGAGGCCCGCTTTTTCAGCCTTGCGGTGATGATGGAGAGCAGCGCGACGGTCAGGGCCGGCTATGCCGGATCGATGCGGGATGAGCTGTACACTTTTCTGGTGCGTCCCGGGAGCCAGGATCCCGCGCAGGCTCTGCAGGCGCTGCTGATCTACCTCGGCCGGCCTGAGCCCGAGCGGCGTCCCTGATCCCCTGCTGACACTGCGCGTCTCCGCGAACAAATTCGCACCATCTCCTCCGTTCACTCACTCGACTTTATTTTTACTGCGTATCTCCGGGGCACGCTTTTCTCCCTCTGCCCGAAACTCTTTCGTTCTGGATGAACTCCGGCCACCGCCGCCCTTCCTTTTTTTGCTAAATTCTTATTCTTCCTCACAAAAAGACAAGATAATCCGGGCACTATATTTGCAGTAGAGATAATGCCGGCACGACACCGGGAGATCAACGTCCGGGCGGCCGGCATGGCAGCCTGCAGGTGATGGAACTGCAGAAGAGCGGCGGCGGGGCGGAAAGGCAGCGAACGGGGAGCATTCGAAGGAGCGGCTTCTTGTCAGGCGATTCAGAGGGAAAAACTGCGGGCAGGAGCTCCAGGTTCGGTCTCATTGCAGAGATGCGGGCGAACCGGCGGATCCGGGTTTTGCGTCAGGTGGTGGGATGGACCCGCCTGCTGGCCAGGCTCGATGGCAGCGATGAGGCCTTTATGTCGCTGGCGCCCTTTTTCAAGCGCTATTTCGCGGTGGATGGCTATGCGCTCTGGGTGCGTGAGCCGGGACGCTGGCAGCTGGTCTTCGCCTGGCCGACTATACTGGAGGAGGTGACTCCCCGGCAGCTCTCCTGGCGCAGCGGCCAGCCGGTCACGCCGCGTGAGGCCTTTAGCACACCGCCGGGATTTGCCCAACGCCTGGATCTTGTGATCGCTCAGCAGAGCAGCGTCCCGCTGGGCTGGCTCACTCTGCTGCGGCAGGCGGATGAACCCTTTACTGTACGCGAACGCAATCTCCTGCGCAAGCTGATGGGGCTCTTCGCCGCCCACATCTCCGTGCAGGTGCGCGTCCGTGATGCTGAAGCCCTGGCCATGACTGATGTCCTGACCGGCATCTGGAACCGGCGCTATTTCGAGGAACGCTATCCCGCTGAACTCCAGCGCGCCCGGCGCTACCACCGCAGTCTGGCGGTGCTGATGATCGACATCGACTCTTTCAAATCCTACAACGACACCTACGGCCATCTGGCCGGCGATCAGGCACTGCAGGCCGTCGCCCAGCTGCTCAAGACCAATCTCCGCACCTCTGATATCCTCTGCCGCTACGGCGGCGAAGAGTTCGTCGTCCTTCTCCCCGAGAGCGATCTCGAGCATGCCGTGCTCGCGGCCGAAAAGCTGCGCCGGGCCGTCGCTGCCGAGTTACTGCCCATCGGCCACAGCCAGGCCAGCGGACGTCTCACCATTTCGATCGGTGTGGCCGCCTGCCCCGAAAACGGCGAGGGCGAGCGGGAACTGCTCCACCAGGCCGACCGGGCCCTCTACGCCGCCAAAAAAGGGGGGCGCAACCGGGTGACCGGCGCCGAGGTCACGGCACGCTCAACGCGCGGCATCGGGGCTGAGCAGCAGGGTGACCGCCCGGCTTTCGTGCAGTGATCCGCTCCTGACAACCACAAAATAGAGTCCGCTGCCGAGGGATTGAATCCCGGCCGGCCAGCGCACCTTGACCCGCCGGTCGGTGCCGGCGGGCATCTTGCCCTGAAACAGTCGCCCCACCTCCTGTCCCAGCACATTATAAAGACGCACATCCACCTCTTCCGGCTCGACCAGATCGAAAACCAGGGTCAGCGTGCCGTCCCTCTCCGCATGGGCGGGATTGGGAAAAATCCCGGCCAGCGCGGGCCGCTCGGGGATGATGACCGGCTTGATGACCGAGGAGGTGGTTTCCACCGCGGCCAGGCACTGGAGGATCCCCCAGCCGTAATCAATATCGGGGGTGAGGCTGAGAGTCGCGCTCTTGCGCAGGGCGTCGAGGATCTCGACCGGCGTCAGTTCAGGATTGGCGCAGAGCAGCAGGGCTGCGGCGCTCGCAGCGAGAGGGCAGGCGGCCGATGTGCCATTGACCGTCCTGTAGCCGGAACCTGTGCCACTCGCAGGGGGGACCTCGATGCAGGCGACCCCGATCCCTCTGGCCATCACATCCGGCTTGATGCGGCCATCCGAGGTCGGACCGCGGGAGCTGAAGCTGGCCACGATGCCCTCGGCGTCCACAGCGCCCACCGCCAGCACGCTGTCGCCGTCGGCGGGGGCGGAAATGTACTGCCAGATGTCATTGCCCTCATTGCCCGCAGCGACGACCACGACCACGCCCTTGCCGGCGGCCAGATCGGCAGCGCGCGTGATGGGGGCGGTATTACCGTCCATGTCCGCGTAGGTATACCAGTCGATATAGCCAAGGCTGGTGCTGAAGATGTCGGCGCCCAGGGCTTCGGCCCATTCGGCGGCAGCGATCCAGTTATCCTCCTCAGCCTGGATCTCCTGCGCGACATCTTCGGTCTTGGCGAGGATGAACTCGGCGCGCGGGGCTCCGCCGATCATGACGCCCGGCTTGTTGGCGGCGATGATCGAGAGCACCATGGTGCCGTGGCTGTTCTGGTCGCTGCGTTCGCCGGGCTGATTGTCCAGCTCCTCGTCGTTCTGGATAAAGTCCCGCTTGTGCAGGACGCGCAGGGAATCGAAAACCTCGTGGTTGAGCCGGAAACCGGTATCAAAGACCGCGATGCAGACCCCCTGGCCATAGATGCCGAGCTCATGAACGGCGGGGATCTGGATCTGTTCAAGCTGTTCCAGGCTGTGGCCGTACTGCAGGGAGGAGCCGCTGGGCGAGGCGGACCGGTTCAGGGCGGGCTCCAGCGCCGGCAGTGGTCTGCGCCCGCGCAGCACCGGCTGGATGCGGCTGATGCAGGCCAGATTCGCCGCTGCGGCGATCTGCGCCGGGCTGGCTTTGGCGCTGACTCCGTTCAGCCAGTTGGAGATCACGACCGGCTCGATGCCCAGGGCGGCCAGCTCCTCCAGATAACCGCTCCAGACCGGGAGATCGGTATCGTCGACCAGCCTGCCGGCCGGGGCGACCCTGGCGCGGCGGGCCAGCGCCCGTTCCGAGAGGGAGGCCGCCGCCCGCTCCATCGACTTTTTCTGGAGAGCAGCCGGCCCCTTGTCGCGGAAAAAGAACCAGGTGCGCCCCCCTTCCGCCGTCTGCGCAGAGAGTGCGCCGGCGAGGAGCATCACAAAAAGAAGGACCGGCCGAAAGCGGGCCGATCCTTTACCGGAGAGTGCGGATTTTTTCATGCGCGGAATTTATCTCTTTTCCATATAGGCTTTTTTGATGAAAACAGGTTCCACGGGCACCGAATTTTCGCCCATGGCCGACATGCTGACCTGGACAGCAGCGATCTTTTGCAGGACATCAATCCCCTCGATCAGCTTGCCGAAGGCGGTATACTGCCCGTCGAGGCCCTTGGTGCCTTCGCGGGAGAGGCAGATGAAGAACTGGCTGCCGGCGCTGTTGATGTCGTCGCCGCGCCGCGCCATGGAGAGGATGCCGAGGTCGTGCTGGGTATCGTTGAATTCCGCCGGCAGGGAGTAGCCCGGTCCGCCTTCGCCCTCGTTGCCGATGATGCTGTCCTTGCTGTTGATATCGCCGCCCTGAATCATGAAATTATTGATCACGCGATGGAACTGGGTGCCGTCGTAATAGCCGGACTTGACCAGCCGTTTGAAAGAGGTGCTGGTCATCGGAGCTTTATCGGTGAAGAAGGCGGCCACCATTTTGCCATGGTTGGTTTCCAGCACAGCCACTTCGTTGGCCTCGACCGGCTCCATCGGCGTCTGTTTCACGGTGTTGAGGAGTTCCTGGATCTGTGCGTCGCTCAGCGTGACGATTCCCTGCTCTTTCTGGGCGGCCGGTTCGGTTTTGGCCTCTTCCTTCTTGCCGCAGCCGGCCAGCAGAACCGCTGCACAAGCCATGATTGCCACTATCTTTTTCATTCTCTTCTCCTTCATTCTTCCATCGCAGCTTGACTCCGCCCGGCGGCGGAGCATACTGCAATAGATACAAAAAATTGGGCTGATTCGCAAGGTTTTTTTCGAAGCGGGTTTCCGGCCGTCCGGTTTCCGCCTGAATACTTCTTGATTTTGACTCCTTGAATAGCTAATTTGGTTTTATATGCGGCCGGCGGCCGATGCGAGGATGGCCGGAGAGACCACCCGGCCGCTGCGAACATCCACTCTGAAGGGAAAGCCCCGCCATTTTGCAGTTGAATAACGAAAACAATAGTTTCGCCCAGGTGGTTTTTCCCGTCCCGGTCGATCATGCCTATACCTACACCATCCCGGAGAAATTCCGGGGTGATCTCCTGCCGGGGATGCGCGTGCTGGCGGAATTCGGAGCGCGCAAATCGACCGGTTTTGTGGTCGGGTTGAGCGCAGCCGCCGATCGCGCCGGTTTGAAGGCGATTGAGGAGGTGCTCGACCCGGTGCCCCTCTTCACGCCCGAGGTGCTGGAGCTGGCGCGCTGGATCGCCCAGTACTATCTCTGCGGCTGGGGGGAGGTGCTCAAGGCGGCGCTGCCCTCGGGCATTCACAAGAACTCGGTCAAGGTAGCGCGTCTCACGCATGCGGATCCCGCCCGGCTGGCGGAGCTGCTCGAAAAACGGGCGCCGCGCCAGGCCCAGATCGTCCGCCAGCTCGCGGAGAAAAACCCCCTGCCGGTGCGGGAACTCATCAGCCGCTCCGATGCCGTCAGCATTGACGCCAGCCTGGCCAAACTGCGCCAGGCCGGTTTTATCCGCTACGAACTGATGCTGCCGCGCCCCAGGGTCGGCCAGAAATTCGAGAATTTCGTCCGGACCGCCGCTGAATGGAACGAGGAGAGCCTCTTCGTGCTGGCGACGGAACTGCGCAAGAGCGCGCCGCGCCAGGCCGCCTTGCTCGACTATCTCTGCCAGCATGTGGGCGAGGAGCTGGGCCGCGGCGATCTGGCGCGCGAGGCGCGCGTTCCTGCGGATGCCGTCTCCGCTCTGGAGGCGCGCGGCATCCTGCTGCGCAACCGCTCGGTGGTCCAGCGCGACTATTACGGCGAGCTCGAGGTCGCCCCGCCGCCGCAGCTGGTGCTCAATGCCGGCCAGCAGGAGGCCCTGCGCATCGTCAATGGAGAGCTCGAGCGCCGTCAGTTCGCAACCGCCCTCATTCACGGGGTGACCGGCAGCGGCAAGACCCAGGTCTATATCGAGGCCATCGCCCGCGTCCTCAGGGAGGGCGGCTCCGCCATTGTCCTGGTGCCCGAGATCGCCCTCACCCCGCAGATGGTGCGGCGTTTCCGCGCCCATTTCGGCCGCATGGTGGCGGTTTTTCACAGCCGGATGTCCCCGGGCGAGCGTTATGACTCCTGGCGCGCCACATGGGAAGGCCAACACCGCATCGTCATCGGTCCGCGCTCGGCCATTTTCGCCCCCCTCGCCGATGTCCGCCTGATCGTGGTCGACGAGGAGCACGAACCTTCGTACAAGCAGAATGACCTCACCCCGCGCTACCACGCCCGCGATGTGGCGGTCATGCGCGCCAAACTGGACCGGGCGGTGGTCGTTCTCGGCTCGGCCACGCCCGCGCTTGAAAGCTACTACAATGCCCTCTCCGGCAAGTACCGGCTGATCTCGATGCCCAACCGCATCGATGACGTCCCCATGCCCGGGATCGCCTTTGTCGATATGCGCAGCGAGCCCAAAATCATCGGCCGCAAAGATCCGATTATCTTTTCGCGCTATCTGCGCCAGAAAATCGACGAAAAACTGGCGCGCGGTGAACAGATCATCCTTTTTCAGAACCGCCGCGGATTCGCCACCCTCTTCAAGTGCAGCAGCTGCGGTTATGTCGCCGAGTGCGAGAACTGCTCGATCTCGCTCACCTATCACCTGCGCGGCCGGCTGCTCAAGTGCCACTACTGCGGCTTTACGCGCAAGGCCCCGGAGCTCTGCCCGCAATGCGGCGGGAGCGACCTCTTCTTTCGCGGTATCGGCACCCAGCGTATCGAAGAGGAACTCAAGGAACTTTTTCCGGGCGTCGCGGCGGTGCGCATGGATCTCGACACCACCCGCGGCCGGCACGCCCATGACCGCATCCTCAGCGCCTTCGGCCGCGGCGAATACCGGATCCTCCTCGGCACACAGATGGTGGCCAAGGGGCTCGACTTTCCCCGCGTCACTCTGGTGGGGGTGATTTCGGCCGACTCGGAACTCCATTTTCCCGATTTCCGCGCCGGCGAGCGCACCTTTCAGCTCCTCACCCAGGTGGCCGGCCGCGCCGGGCGCAAGGAGCGCCTCGGCGAGGTGGTGATCCAGACCTTCACTCCGGAGCACTCCGCCCTTCTCTTTGTGCGCAATCACGACTATGTCAATTTTTACGCCGCCGAGGTCAAGGAGCGCGAGCCCCTCGGCTATCCCCCCTTCAGCCGGATGACCCACCTCCTTTTCAAGGGAGAGGAGGAGGCTGCCGTGCTGCGAACCGCAAACCACTTCGCTACCTGTCTGCGGCCGGATGACGCCTACCGGGCGCTAGGGCCCGCCCCCTCGCCTCTGGCGCGCCTGGAGGGGCTCTACCGGTATCAGATGCTGCTGATGAGCAGCAAGGAGAGCGATGCGGGGGGGAGCCTGACCAGAACGGCCCTGCGCCAGGCCATGGAAGAGTTCCGTAAAAAGCACCGCGCCCGGGGAGTGCAGATCATCATCGATGTCGATCCGACCTCGATCATGTAGCTGCTGTACCGCGCGCCGCAGCCAACGCGCAATTACGGGCGCTGACCGGAAAACACAGCGCCCCCGAATCGATGAGAGGTAGCCGATGAACAAGTTCGTGACCCGTCTGTTAATCACCGTTGCGCTGATCCTGACGGCCACCGGCCGTCCCGGGGCACACCCCGCCGTCGCGGCCGACAGCGTCCGCATCCTGCTGGTCAATCCCGGCCGGGGCGACATTGAGGATATGATTCGCATGGTCGAAACCCGGGTCGTGCCGCTCGATCATCCGCTGCTGATCGCCGTCTATGGCGCGCAGGTGGAGCGCAGCGGCGCCGCGATCCGCGACCACCTCGGCGAGCAGCGCCCTGCCTGGCTCCGTTTCGAGATCATCGCGGGCGAATTGACTCCGGAGAACCTCTACCGGGAAAATCCCTGCACGCCGGACTTTCGCCGCCTGCTCAGGGAGAGCGACGCCGCCCTGTTTTACGGCGGGGCCGACATTCCACCCGCCGTCTACGGCCAAAAGACCGGTCTGCTCACCGCCATCGTCACCCCCGAACGCCACTTCTTCGAACTCTCCTTCCTCTTTCACCTCCTCGGCGGCAGGCAGAATCCCGGCTTTACCCCCCTGCTGAAAGAGAAACCGGACTATGTCATCCGGGCTTTCTGCCTCGGCATGCAGACCATGAACGTCGCCGCCGGCGGCACTATGGTCCAGGATATCGCCAGCGAAATCTACAAGCTCCGCTTTGTGGAGGACTATCTTGCCCTGGATGAGAGTAAACGCCACGACAACTACTGGTCCAGACTTTTTCCGCACGACAATTTTTTCTGGTGCCATTTCCAGCCCATCCGCTTCAAGCCGGAGAGCCCCTTTGTGCGGGAGATGGGGATGGGGAGAGAGGAGTATCCCCTGGTCTGCAGCAGCCACCATCAGGCGGTGAAGAAGCTGGGCCGGGATCTGCAGGCCGCCGCCGTTTCGCTCGATGGCAAAGTGGTGGAAGCACTCACCCACCAACGCTACCGGAACCTCCTCGGCGTGCAGTTCCATCCGGAGAACGGGGCGATCTATGCCGCAGAGGGGAACGGCCACAAGGTCAGCCCCGCCGATACGGTCCTGGTGACGATGCACGACTATCTCAAGGCGCGCGGCAGTCTCGAGTTCCACCTGAAATTCTGGCGTCATTTTGCCGCCGCGCTGCAGCCGGCGCCCTGACGGCCCTGACCTGCGGAAGCGAAAGAATGGAGAAGAGCCGGCCGCAGCCTTAACGCAAGGCTTTGCACCGGCAGGGTATGCGGCAAAATATAATCCGGGTTCCAGAGACGCGAACCAGATAAGGGATATCTGACCTCTATGACGCCGATAACGGGAATTGTATTTTTGGCAGGGGTGCTCTGCCTTATCGGAGGGGGTGAATGGCTGGTGCGCGGCGCCTCGCGCCTGGCGGCCACGCTGGGCCTCTCGCCCCTGATCATCGGACTCACGGTAGTCGCCATGGGTACGAGTGCGCCGGAACTCGCCACCAATGTTCAGGCCACCCTGAGTGGTCAGGCGGATATCGCCCTCGGCAATGTGGTCGGCAGCAACCTCTTCAACCTGCTCGGAGCGCTCGGCATCAGCGCCCTGATTGCGCCCGGAGGATTTCTTGTCTCCGAAGCCGCACGCGGTTTCGATCTGCCGGTGATGGTCATCGTGGCCGCCGCAACCTTGCCCATTCTTTACACCGGCTACATGATCTCACGCTGGGAGGGCTGGCTTTTCATCGCCTATTATTTGGCCTATACGGCCTATCTTCTGCTAGATGCCGCGCAGCACGACGCCCTTCATCTCTTCAACTGGATGATGCTCTTTTTCGCTGCGCCGCTCACCCTGATCACCATCACCGCATTGTTTCTGCGTGAACCGCGCATCCGCCGCCTCTTGCGGCGCAAGCAGGATTGAGCGGCAGGAGCAGGGACCGGCACGCTATCGTCCCGCGCCCCTGCCCGGGGACGAGGAGCCAATCTTTTATCTTGTTTTTCCCCGGGCCAAGTGTTATTTTTTCCGGTAGCACGGCCGCCGGCCTGATTTCAGGCTGCGGCATCCTCACTCCTAACGCGAGCGATTCCGCCCCATGCTTGAACTGATTCTGACAGGACTCTGCGCTTCAGCCGCCGGGCCGCTGCTCTACCAGCGCTTCAAGTCCCGGTTCGGCTGGATCGCTGTCACCTTTCCGCTCTACCTTTTCATCCGCTTCCTCGGCCGCTATCGCGAAATCGCTGACGGCGGGATCATCCGGGAGAGCACCTCCTGGATACCGGAACTCGGCATCAACCTCTCCTTCGTGCTCGACGGCCTCAGTCTCACCTTCGTCCTGATCATCACCCTCATCGGCATGGCGGTTTTTCTCTACGCCGGGGCCTATATGAAAGAGTATGCCCACGCCGGCCGTTTCTATCTCTATATCGGTCTCTTCATGACCGCCATGCTCGGGCTGGTCCTCGCCGACAATATGATCGCCCTTTTTCTTTTCTGGGAGCTGACCAGCGTCACCTCCTACCTGCTCATCGGCTTTAACCATCACCGGGAGGGGGCGCGCAAGGCGGCCCTGCAGGCGCTGCTGGTCACCGGCGGCGGGGGGCTCGCCCTGATGGCGGGGATGATCCTGCTCGCCCGGATCACGGGCAGCCTGGAGATTTCGGCCCTTTACGACCTGCGCAGCCAGATCATCGCCGCGCCGGCTTACCCGGCGGTAGCCCTCCTTTTTCTGCTCGGTGCCCTCACCAAATCGGCCCAGTTCCCCTTTCATTTCTGGCTCCCCAACGCCATGGAGGCGCCGACCCCGGTCAGCGCCTACCTCCATTCGGCCACAATGGTCAAAGCGGGCATCTACCTGATCGCGCGTTTTAATCATATTCTCGGCGGGACGGCGCTCTGGCAGGATACGATTCTGGCGGCGGGCGCCATCACCATGGTCGCCGCCGCCCTGCTCTCCTGGAAGCAGAGCGATCTGAAAAAGCTGCTCGCCTACTCCACGCTCTGCGTGCTCGGCACCCTCACCCTGCTGCTGGGGATCGGCTCGCGGCTGGCTATCAAGGCCTTTTTTATCTACCTGGTCGCCCACTCGCTCTACAAGGGCACCCTTTTTCTGGTCGCCGGCACCCTTGATCACGAGACCGGCACCCGCGATGTGGCACGCCTGGGCGGATTGAAGCGGCTGATGCCGGTTTCCGCGGTGACCGCCGCTCTCGCCTCCTTTTCGATGATGGGCATCATCCCCCTGGTCGGCTTTATCGGCAAGGAGACGGTCTATTCCGCCATACTCGAGGTTGAGACCTGGGGACCCTGGCTGCTGGCGGCCGCGGTGGCCGCCAATGCCCTGGTCGTGATGGTCACCCTGCTGGTGGGATTCAGGCCCTTCTGGGGCGGGCGGCAGGAGACTCTTAAAAATCCCCACGAGGCGCCGCTCAAGATGCTCATCGGCCCGGCACTTTTAGCAGTGCTGGGACTGCTGATCGGCCTCTTTCCAGATTTCTTCATCGGCAGCCTCCTCGACCGCTCCGCACTCAGCATCCTGACCGAAGAGCTGGGGCTCAGGATCAAACTCTGGCACGGCTTCAATCTGGTGCTGGTGCTGAGCCTGGTCACACTCTTGCTCGGGCTTGGCCTCTACCGCATCCGCACGGGCCGCGCCGGCGCCGCTCTCTCCTGGCGGATGGCGGATGCGCTCAAACCCTCCGTCTGGTATGAAGCCGGCCTGAATGGCATGCTCCGCCTGGCCGGATGGCAGACCCGGCTGCTGCAGAACGGATCGCTGCGCCGCTATCTCCTCTTCATCCTGGTCACGGCGGTGGGAACGGCCGGTTTTGCCCTGTTGCGCGCGCAGGGGGTCGCGATGCGCCTGCCCGAATTCACCATCACCTTTTATGAGGCCGTCCTGGCCGCCATTATCATCATCGCCTCGGTTATGGTGATCACCTCCTCTTCACGCCTCAAGGCGGTGGTCGCGATCGGAGTGGTGGGCTTTTGCATGGGCATCATCTTTATCCTCTACAGCGCGCCCGATCTGGCCCTGACCACCTTTGCGATCGAGACTCTGACTGTCATTCTTTTCGTGCTCGTGCTCTACCGGCTCCCCAGGTTCGTCGATTTTTCCCCACCCTCCAGACGGCTGCGGGATGCCCTGGTCGCCGCCGCTGTGGGGCTCTTCATGACCGCCATGGTGCTGACCGTGACGGCTGGCGAACTCGTTTCGGAGTTGAAGAGCTATTTCGCCGCCAACAGCCTTCCCGGCGGCAAGGGCAGGAATATCGTCAATGTCATTCTCGTCGATTTCCGCGCCATCGACACCCTGGGCGAGATCAGCGTCCTCGCCGTCGCCGCGATCGGCGTCTTCGCCCTGCTGAAACTGCGCCCGGATAAAGGGGAACAGTGATGGTATCCGTCATTCTGGCTACGGCATCGCGCTATCTGCTGCCGCTGATGCTGATCTTTTCTTTCTTTCTGCTGCTGCGGGGCCACAATGAGCCGGGGGGAGGATTTGTCGGCGGACTGGTCGCGGCAGCGGCCTATGCCCTCTACTTCATCGCCAACGGAATAGCAGAGGCGCAAAAAGCGCTCAGGACCGAACCGATCCGCCTCATCGCCGCCGGCCTGCTGACGGCACTGGGCAGCACCCTGCCCGCTCTCCTGGCCGGCAAACCCTTCATGACGGGGCTGTGGTGGAATACCAATCTGCCGGTCATCGGCAAGGTGGGCACACCCCTGCTTTTCGATACCGGGGTTTTCCTGCTCGTGCTCGGCATCGCGCTCAAGATCATCTTTGCACTCGCTGAGGAGGACCGGCCTTGAAACTTTTGCTCGCGTTGATCGTGGGCCTGCTCTACGGCGCCGGCACCTATCTGATCCTGCGGCGCAGCCTGGTGAAGGTGATTTTCGGTCTGATTTTCCTCGGGCATGCCGCCAATCTGCTGATCTTCACCATCGGCCGGCTGACCAAGGGGGCGCCGGCCTTTGTGCCGCCGGGCGCTGTGAGCTTGTCCGAACCCTACGCCGATCCCCTGCCGCAGGCGCTGATCCTCACCGCCATCGTCATCGGTTTCGGCGTGCAGGCCTTTGCCATTGTCCTTTTCAAACGGGCCTACCAGAGTGTGGGCACCGATGACCTCGATAAAATGAGATCGACTGACACCGTGTAAAGGAATGAATTTGCACCAGATCGTCATACTGCCGGTCGTCCTGCCGCTCTTCTGCGCAGCCATGATGCTGCTCTTCTGGAAAGCGGCGGCCGCGCACCGCATCATCAACCTGATCGGGAGCATGCTGTCGCTGCTGGTCTCCGGCATGCTGCTGGCCGGAGTCCGGGCGCACGGCATCCTGACCCTGGCGATAGGCGGATGGCCGGCGCCCTTCGGCGTTGTCATGGTCGCGGATCTCTTTTCAGCGCTGATGGTGGTGATCACGGCGGTTGTCGCCTTTGCCACGGCGCTCTATTCGATGGGCAGCATGGATCCCGGGCGGGAGAAATATCTCTATTATCCCCTGCTCCAGTTCCTGCTCATGGGCATCAACGGCGCCTTTCTGACCGGGGACATTTTCAATCTCTACGTCTGGTTCGAGGTGATGCTGATCGCCAGCTTTGTGCTGCTGGCTCTGGGCGGAGAACGGGGTCAGATCGAGGGGGCGATCAAGTATGTCACCCTGAACCTGCTCTCCTCCGCCATTTTTCTCGCGGCGGCCGGCATGCTTTACGGCATCGCGGGCACGCTCAATATGGCCGATCTGGCGCGGATGATTCCAGCGCTCGGCCAGAAACAGCTGCTCACGGTGGTGGCGGTGCTATTCATGATTGCTTTCGGCGTCAAGGCGGCCGTCTTTCCCCTCTTTTTCTGGCTGCCGGCCTCCTACCATACGCCGCCGGCGGCGGTTTCGGCGGTTTTCGCCGGGCTTTTGACCAAGGTCGGCGTCTACGCCCTGATCCGCTTTTTCACCACCATCTTCGTCCACGATACCGGCTTCACCCACACGCTGCTGCTGGCCTCTGCGCTGCTGACCATGCTCACCGGTGTTCTGGGCGCAGCGGCGCAGAATGACTTTCGCAAGATCCTCTCTTTTCACATCATCAGCCAGATCGGCTATATGATTCTCGGTCTGGCGCTCTTTACGCCGCTGGCAATCGCCGGGGCGATCTTTTACATCCTCCACCACATCATCGTCAAGACCAACCTCTTCTTCGTCAGCGGGGTGGTGGCGCGGATGAAAGGCTCCTACAAGCTCAAGGAGATCGGCGGCGTCTACGCCGCGCATCCCCTGCTCGGCCTGCTCTTTCTCATCCCGGCGCTTTCGTTGGCGGGGATTCCGCCCCTCTCCGGTTTCTGGGCCAAGTTTCTGGTCATCAAGGCGGGTATGGATCTGGGGGATTATCTTGCGGTGGGGGTGGCCCTTGTGGTCGGACTGCTGACGCTGTTTTCGATGAGCAAGATCTGGAACGAGGTCTTTTGGAAGGAGGATCCGCGCGGAGAGGGCGGGCACGCGGGGCCGGAATACCGGCCCGACAACCCGGCGCAGAAACGGCTTGTGCTGGC
>JAKQKF010000351.1 GCA_029560815.1 bacterium | reverse complement strand
CACTCCGGACAGGAGGCGGGGGTTTCCCGGCGGACAATGGTGTGGCCCCGGTCGCAATACCAGACCGGCACGCGATGGCCCCACCAGATCTGGCGGCTGATGCACCAGTCGCGGATGTTGGTCATCCAGTGAAAATAGGTCTCTTCCCAGTGGCGGGGATAAAACTTGATGCGGCCGGAGCGCACCGCCTCGAGGGCGGGCTCGGCCAGGGGGGCCATCCTCACGTACCACTGTTCCGAGAGATAGGGTTCAATCACGTCCCCTGAGCGGTAGCAGTGCGGCACCGGGATGCTCTTCCTGATCTCGCCGCGCAGGAGGCCGCGCTCCTGCAGATCCGCGAGGATCTTTTTGCGCGCCTCGAAGCGATCGAGTCCCTCATAGACGCCGGCGTTCCCGTTCATCCGGCCGTCCGGGCCGATGACCGGCACCAGTTCGAGGCCGTGGCGCTGGCCCACCTCAAAATCGTTGAAATCGTGGGCCGGAGTGATCTTGACCGCGCCGCTGCCGAAGGCCGGATCGGCGTGTTCGTCGGCGATGACGGGGATGGCGCGATCGACCAGAGGCAGGAGCAGCTTTTTACCGATCAGATGCTGATAGCGTTCATCGGCGGGGTTGACGGCCACCGCGGTGTCGCCGAGCATGGTCTCGGGCCGGGTGGTGGCGACGATGATCTCGCCCTCACCCTCCGCGAGCGGATAGGCGATATTCCAGAGCTTGCCCTCCTCATCGATCGAGTTGACCTCTTCATCGGCCAGTGCGGTGCGGCAGCTCGGGCACCAGTTGATCAGACGGTTGCCCTTGTAAATCAATCCTTTTTCATAGAGGCTGACGAAGACCTCACGCACCGCCTGGCTCAGCCCCTCGTCCATGGTGAAGCATTCACGCTCCCAGTCGCAGGCGGCGCCGAGCTTGCGGAGCTGCTTGAAGATGATGCCGCCGTATTTTTCCCGCCACTCCCAGACGCGCTCGAGGAACCTGTCGCGGCCGAGGGTGTAGCGGGTCTCCCCCTCGAGGCGCAGCGCCGCCTCGACCTTGTTCTGGGTGGCAATGCCGGCATGATCGGTGCCCGGCATCCAGAGGGTCTCGTAACCCTGCATTTTTTTCCAGCGGATGAGGAGATCCTGGATCGAGTTGTTGAGGATATGGCCCATGGTGAGCATGCCGGTCACGTTGGGCGGAGGGATCATGATCGTATAGGCGTTTTTGGCGGACCGGGCATCGGCGTGGAAGAGCTGGTGCTCTTCCCAGAAAGTGTACCAGCGGTCTTCCACCAGGGTGGGATCATAGGTTTTTTCGAGTTCGCGCGAGCTCATGGAGAGACGAACCTTTCTTCAGCTTGGCGGAGCGGCCGGTCACAGAGTTTGAGATCGTCTGTACCGGTCAGGAGGATGGCTCAGGCGGTGCGGGTCGGCATCGCTGTAACTATTGAAATAATTTGACCATAAACAAAAATATAGGCAATTGCTTGTAAATAGTCAACGGTTTTAATCGGCGGGGATGCGGCGGGCGGAACCTGCGGTAGGAAGAAAAGGGGGTGGAAAGAAGAGGCCCCGCTGCGGTGCAGCGGCGGGTGGCTGCACCGCAGCAGAGGGGCTCAATCCCGGCGTCGTGCCGGCAGGGAAAAGGTGGTGCGGGGCAGTTCAGTCGAAAAGGCTGTACTGGGCGCTCACGGCGCCTTTGCCTGAGCGCTTGCTTACTTCGCGGATGCGCTCCTCCAGGGCCATGATGATCTGCATCTGGTCGCCGCTGAGAAGTTTGCAGCCCGCATATTTCTCGATTTCGATCAGGGTGTCGTCGAGGTTGAAGGACTTTAACTGGAGTTCATCGAGATCATCGAATTGGTCCCAGTAGGCGGCCCAATCGGTTCTCACGGTTTTTGCCATAGGAAAGTGCCTTTACAATCAGATCAGGTCAATAACGGTTCAGCGCCAGTGCTTCACGCTGCCGCCGGGGCGAGCGCGCTGCCGGTGAGGGCGAAATCGCCCTCGGGCGCATTGCTGCGGTGGAGGCGGACCAGAGCCAGGGCGGCGTGGAGCAGGCTGAGCCACTCGCGCAGGTTCTGGCGCCAGATGCGAAAATCGCTCTCGTCGAGCACCCCCTCGAGATAGCGGCCCTGGACATCGCTGTCGACGAGATCCCAGAGGCGGTCGAGGCGCTCCTTGATCCCGGGTTCTCTCTGGAGGAGATAAGCCATGACGTCACCGGCGGAGATGTTGTGGCGCTCTTCCAGGGTGGTGAACCAGGTGCTGACGCGGCGGCTGGCGGTGCGCATGAGCAGCGCCGGTTCCTGAAGCTCGGTCCGGGTGCGCGGGCGCGGCTGCTCGATTTGCAGGGTTTCTGCGAAGGTGTTCATATCGGCTCCGATGATTAATGGTATCTGCGCAGCAGCCCCTTGACTCTGCCGATGATGCGGAAACCGGGGTCGTCAATGGGGATATAGATGGGCTGCATGGTCTGGTTTTCGGGCTGGAGGCGCACGCGGTCCTTTTCCTTGTAAAAGCGTTTGACCGTGGCCTCGTCGTCAAGCAGGGCGATGATGATCTCGCCGTTGCGGCAGCTCTGGGTGATCTGCACAGCCAGCAGGTCGCCGTCGCGGATATCGGCGTCGATCATGCTGTGACCGCGGACCCGGAGCAGAAAGATATCCTCCTTGCCCACCCAATCCGAATCGAGATAGAGGTCACCCTCGCGCTCTTCCAGGGCCAGTTCGGGCATGCCGGCCACGACCTCGCCGATGATGGGGCAGGCGCGCGCGCGGCCGGCGAGACCTTCGCCCGGCTCCTCGCCGATGATGTGATAGGAGCGCGATTTGGTCCCCTCACGGCGGCTGAGCACCCCCTTTTCCTGGAGGGTCATGAGAATTTTGTGCATCCCGGCCGTGGAGAGCTGGCCGAAAAGCTCCGCCAGTTCGCGCACGGTGGGGGGAAAACCCTTTTCCTGCTGGAACCGCCGTATGGCTTCAAGCACCTGGCGCTGTTTCGGGGTCAACGTGTCTGACATAGGTGAACTCTTATTCAGTTATTAGAACATCTGTTCACCTTAATATAGCACATATGTTTGCTTTTGTCAACCATTTTTTTCATTATTTTTACAAATGTTCATCTTTGACCACTGCAGCCAACGGCCGCCCTCCTCAGGGGGGCAAGAAAATCGTTGTTCCTGTCGGAGATTTTTGTTACAATATAGGCGTCAAGAGAGAACCATTTCAGCAGGAGTTCCATGCCGGGCACGCTTGAAAGCCGTTTCACCACCTTCCGCGACCGCATCATCGGGTATAACCAGAGCTTTGCGACCCCTTTCGGCGAGCAGCGCATCGTCTATGCCGACTGGACCGCAAGCGGCCGTCTCTACCAGCCGATCGAAGAGGCCATCGCCAGCCATTTCGGCCCTTTTGTCGGCAACACCCATTCGGAATCGAGCGTCACCGGCACCAGCATGACCCGGGCCTATCACTTCGCCCAGGAACGGATCAAGCGGCATGTCAACGCCGGCCCCGGCGACATTATCATCGCAACCGGCTCCGGCATGACCGCCGCGGTGAACAAATGGCAGCGCATTCTCGGCCTGCGCGTCCCCGAGCAGCTCGCCGACTATCTCTTCTTCCCGCCGGAGTCACGCCCGGTCATCTTTATGACCCACATGGAGCACCACTCCAACCAGACCTCCTGGCTGGAAACCATCGCTGATGTCGAGGTGATCGAACCGGACCCGCAGGGACTGGTCGATCTCGACCACCTCCACCGCCTCCTGCGCATATACCGTGACCGGCAGATGAAGATCGGCACCTTCACCGCCTGCTCCAACGTCACCGGGATCTGCACCCCCTATCATGAGATGGCGCGCATCATGCACGAACATGGCGGCTTTTGCTTCGTCGATTTCGCCGCCTCCGCCCCCTATGTCGCCATCGACATGCATCCGGAGGACCCGCTCGCAAAACTGGACGCCATCTTTTTCAGCCCCCACAAATTCCTCGGCGGGCCGGGCAGCGCGGGCATTCTCCTCTTCGACTCCTCGCTCTACACCCTGCGGGTGCCGGATCAGCCGGGCGGCGGGACGGTCAACTGGACCAACCCCTGGGGCGAACACAGCTTTATCAACAATATCGAGGCGCGTGAAGACGGGGGCACACCCGGCTTCCTCCAGGCTATCCGCGCCGCTCTGGCCATCGAGCTCAAGGAGCAAATGGGGGCGGCCGGTATGCTCGCCCGCGAGGAGGAGATGAAAAACCGTCTCTTCGACGGCCTCCGCTCCATCCCTCATCTCCATCTCCTCGCCGACCACATCGAGGAGCGCCTCGGGATCTTTTCCTTCTACTCGGAAACGATCCACTACAATCTCTTCGTCAAGCTGCTCAACGACCGCTTCGGTATTCAGGTGCGCGGCGGCTGCTCCTGCGCCGGCACCTATGGCCACTATCTCCTCCATGTCGATCCCCACCGCTCGCACCGCATCGCCGAACAGATCGACCATGGTGACCTCAGCAACAAGCCGGGATGGGTGCGCCTCTCCATCCATCCCACCATGACCGATGCTGAAATCGATTTCATCCTCGCCGCCATCCGTGAGACCACCAAACGCGCCGGCGAGTGGGAGAAGGACTATTCCTACTCCTCCTCCACTAACGAATACCGCTGCCTGCGCGAATCCGGGAACGCCTCCCCCGATGTCGCCTCCTGGTTCAAGCTGGGAGAGTGAGCCGCCGCCACGATCCACCGCTCTCGTTCATCAGTTCAACAACATCCGCCATCATCCGGGAATAAAGTTTAATGTCGACAGCATTTCATGCCAAATTTTACGCCCACGCCCTGACGCAGCACTTCCGCGGCGATCTCATCGGCAAAATCTCCCACTCCCTCTTCGACGCCCACGTCGATCTCAATCCCCATCAACTCGAGGCCGCCCTCTTCGCCCTCCGCTCCCCTCTTTCCCGGGGCGTGATCCTCGCTGACGAGGTCGGGCTGGGCAAGACCATCGAGGCGGGGCTGGTCCTTTGCCAGTACTGGGCCGAGCGCCGCCGCCGGCTGCTGGTCATCTGCCCGGCCGCTCTGCGGGTGCAGTGGAGCATGGAACTCGAGGAAAAATTTCATCTCCCCAACCGCGTCATCGACGCCCGCACCATGCGCCAGGTTCAGCGCGAGGGCAAGGCCAATCCCTTTGACCAGCCCCTGGTGGTGATCACCTCCATCCACTTCGCCAGCCGCCACGGCGCCCTGCTGCGGACCATCCCCTGGGACCTGGTCGTGATTGACGAAGCCCACAAACTGCGCAACGTCTACCAGGCGGGTAGCAAAATGGCCCAGGAGATCCAGTGGGCCCTCATGGAGCGGCAAAAGCTGCTCCTCACCGCCACACCGCTGCAGAATTCACTGCTCGAACTCTACGGGCTGGCCGCCCTCATCGACGACCACATTTTCGGCGAGGTCGCGGCCTTCCGCAGCCGTTTCGGCGGACCCAAACCCGACCACGCCGAACTCCGCGAACGGCTCGCCTCCTTTTGCAAACGCACCCTGCGCAGTCAGGTCTCCGAGTACATCCAGTACACTGAACGGCGCGCCATCACCATCCCTTTCACCCCGAACGAGGCGGAACAGGCGCTCTACGACGGGCTCTCCGAATATCTCGCCCGTGAGGAGACCCTGGCCGTGCCCCGCCAGCAGCGCCATCTCCTCATCCTGATCCTGCGCAAGCTGCTCGCATCCTCCGCTTATGCGGTCGCCGGCACCCTCACCGCCATGCGCAACCGCCTGCAGTTGATGCAGCGCGGCGGGCAGCCCGACGCCGGTTTTCTCGACGGCCTTATTCAGGGGGAGGAGTTGGAGAGCGATTACATCGAGGAGAGCGATGCCGGCGGCGAGGGCGGCGCCGAAGGGGAGGCCGACCCCGTCCAGCTGGCCGGGGAGATCAGGCTCCTCGAGGGCTTTATCACCGCTGCCGGCGCCATCCCCCTGGAAAGCAAGGCCGGGAAGCTCGGTCAGGCGCTCGAATGTGGTTTCGCGGAGATGAAAAAGATGGGGGCGCCGGAAAAGGCCCTCATTTTCACCGAATCCCGGCGGACGCAGGAGTACATCCACCGCCACCTCGTCCGCATCGGCTACGGCGGCCGCATCGTCCTCTTCAACGGCAGCAACACCGATCCGGAATCGGCCGCCATCTACCAGGAGTGGCTGGAACGCCGCGCCGGCGAGGGACGCAGCAGCGGTTCGCGCCAGATCGACATCCGTACCGCCCTGGTCGAGCACTTCCGCGACCGCGGGCAGATCATGATCGCCACCGAGGCAGCCGCCGAAGGCTTGAATCTGCAGTTCTGCAGCCTGGTCATCAATTATGACCTCCCCTGGAATCCCCAGCGCATCGAACAGCGCATCGGCCGCTGCCACCGCTACGGCCAGAAACACGATGTGGTGGTGATCAACTTTATCAACACCGGTAATCAGGCCGACCAGCGCGTCTATGAGCTGCTCGAGCAGAAATTCAACCTCTTCAACGGGGTCTTCGGAGCCTCCGACGAAATCCTCGGCCAGATCGAATCAGGCGTCGACTTTGAGGCCCGCATCCTCGACCTCTACCAGCGCTGCCGCAGCCGCGAAGAGATCGATGCCGCCTTTACCGCCCTGCAGCAGGAGATGGAGGAGAGCATCACCCATCAACTCGACAAGACCCGGCGCCTGCTGCTCGAGCATTTCGATCAGGATGTGCAGGCGCGGCTGCGCACACGCCTGGAGGATGCCCGCCAGCAGCTCAACCGCATTGGCCATTTTTTCTGGGAGCTGACCCGCTATCAGCTCGCCGACCAGGCCCGTTTCAACGACGCCGGCCTCCAGTTCGACCTGGTCCAGTCGCCCCTCCCGCAGGTCCCGGCCGGCCGTTACGCCCTGGCCTCCCGCAGCCGGGCCCCGGTCGCCGACCAGGCCCTCTACCGCCTCTCCCATCCGCTGGGTGAATATGTCCTGGCGGCCGGCAAGCGCCACAACACCCCGGTCGCCCATCTCTTCTTCGACATCAGTCACCATCCGACGCGGATCTCGATGGTCGAGGCGGTCAGGGGCCGCAGCGGCTGGCTCACCCTGCAAATGCTGATGATCGACGGCCTCGAACGCGAGGAGCATCTCGTCTTCGCCGCTGTTGACGATCAGGGGCGCGCCCTGGACGGGGAACTCTGCGAACATCTCTTCTACTGCCGGGGCGCCGTCATGCCGGCGCAGGAGGCCCCGGATGCGGTGCTCAAAAAACTGGCCCGGGAGAGCGAAAAACAGATCAGGAACCTCACCCAGCACTCCCAGGAGTGGAACAATACCCTCTTCAACGAAGAGTGCGAACGTCTCGAGACCTGGTCGGATGAGGCGGCCGAGGCGGTCGAGAACGAACTGGCTGAAGCGAAAAAAGAGATCCGGCGGCTCAGCCGCCTCTCCCGCCGCACCCGGGTCCCCCTTGAACAGCACCAGCTGCAGCGGCAGTTGCAGGAGCTGGAGCAGAAGAAGCGGCGGCTGCGGCAGCGGATTTTTCAGGTCGAGGACGAGACCGGGATCAAACGCGACACGCTCATCGCAATGCTCGAGAAGCGGGTGGCCCAAAAGAGCGAGGTGACCGGGCTTTTCACCATCCGCTGGAGCGTGGTGTGAGCGCCCGGCCTGCCGGGACATAAAAAAAGGCCGGAAGAGAAACTCTTCCGGCCTTGCGCGTAATACGCACCGATTAATCGAACTCCTCGTCGCCATGGACGTGGCCGTGTTCGAGTTCCTCCTGGGTGGCAGGACGCACACCGGTCAGCTCCACCTCAAAATGGAGGGCCTTGCCCGCCAGCGGGTGGTTGAAATCGAGGGTGATCTCGTCACCGTCGATCTTGCTGATGAAGCAGCTAACTTCCTCTTCAGCCTCTTCATCGACCTCGGCGAGCAGTTCGGTGCCGATCTCCAGTTCGAGGTCATCGGGCAGTTCTTCCCGCTTGACCACCTGGATATCCTCGGGATCGTAATCGCCATAGGCATCGGCCGGCGGGAGGACGACCTTTTTCTTGCTGTTCATCGCCATAGTCACAATCTCGGCTTCCAGCCTGGGCAGCAGCTCGCCGGAACCGGTGATGAACTCCATCGGCCCCTCATCGTAGGTGGTATCGAGCAGATTGCCATCCGCGTCGGTGAGATTATACTGGATCGTGACGACCTGGTTTTCTTTTATGGGCACGCTGACCTCCTTGAAATCGATGATCAATATTGTCTGTTAAACACGCGTTCATAATACGCATTAAATCGCAAAAAACCAAGGCAAAAAAAGTGCCCTGACCGCAGTAACGCCGCTCTCAACCTGCGCCGCCCCCCCCGCCGCCCGCACCTCCGCCGCCACCCACGCTCGCCCCGCCACCGACGCCGCCGGATGAACTCATCGTTGTGGTCATGGCGGTGAAAGCCTGGGCGAACGAATCGGCACCTCCTGCCGCTCCGTCGCCGGAGGTATAGATGAACCAGGGCAGATAGTGGGCGTTCTGCCCCGCGGGGATCTGGCTGGCGAGCGCCTGGTACTGCGGCTTGCCCGCTCCGAGCACCGGGGCGTAGACGAAGTAACGGTCGATCCGGTCGAGCAGGCTCCCCTGCGGGGTCTGCAGGAAAGCCTTGCTGCGCATGTAGCGCGAAAGCGCCTTCCAGCGCTGGAAGCGCCGCTCTCCCTCCTCGGTGCGATGCAGGATCGCATAGGCGCTGATCAGCAGCGCCAGAAAAAGGGCGGCCGCCACCGCCGGCCACGGGGCATACCAGATCAGCAGCAGGAGGCTTGCCACCATGCCGGCACCGCAGCAGAGCATCGCGCGATGCATGCCGCTCAGACTGCGCTTGTCATACCAGCCGGCCGCTTCGGCCGCTTTTTTCACGCCCACCTGCCACTTGCTGAAAAAGCTCTGCACCTTGAGAGCGTGCTTGCCAAATGTCTTGAGTGAAATTTCGTTCTCGCCCCCCGCAAGATCATGGAAAATGAAATCAAGCAGACCGGACTCGTATTCCTGCAGCTCACTCCGCCGTTTTTGGGCGGCATCGGCCTGCAGGGAGAGCAGATAATCGCGCTTCATCCCCTTGCCGCTGAAAAAACCACGGCTTTCGCTCGTGCTCTCGGAGATTTCGACAAAACCGCGCCGCGCCAGATCATAAAGAGTGGCGAGAAGGGCTCCGCTGGTGATGATCCGGCTGTTGAGGAGGTAGGAGACCAGCGCCGGCGGAGTCTCATCGGGGATCTCGGGGCTCTCTTTCGGGACATAATCGTGTATCGCCGGGCGCTTGCCATAGTTCCGGTAAAAGAAGTACCAGATCCCGAGGCCGATAAAGGCCAAAAGTCCGGCATAATAGCGCCCTTCCACGCGCCGCACGGCGCGGACCGCCTGCTTCGCCTCTTCCTTTTCGCGC
>JAKQKF010000313.1 GCA_029560815.1 bacterium | reverse complement strand
AACTCCTCAGTGGCGAGGTCCTCTCCGTCAAACCGGGCAGCCTGGAGAACCTCAACGTGGCCATGGATAAATACAATGCCAGAATTTATCTCCTGGCGGACACCGTGACGGTGACCGGCATCCGGAACGCCCCGCACGCTGTCCGGCCGGAATTCATGGCACTGCAGCAGAACTATCCCAATCCCTTCAATCCCTCCACGACGATCCGCTTCATACTCAACTGGAGCGGTCATGTCCGGCTGCAGATCTACAATATCAAGGGTGAGGTCGTCGCCACCCTCGTCGATGAACAGCGCAAAGTGGGTGAGTATGAAGTGCCCTTTCATGGCGCCCATCTCGCCAGCGGCCTCTACTTCTGCCGGCTCGAGTCGGCCGGACTCACAGCGGTGCGCAAGATGATGGTGACCAAATAAGCCCCAGGAAGAGAGGGAAACCAGGATGAAAATCCTCGTCATCGGCGGCAGCGGATTCCTTAGCAGCGTCGTAGTAGCGATCCTGCTTGAAAGAGGCCATCAGGTCACTACTTTCACTCGTGGACGCTCCGGGGAAAGGCCCGCCACAACCGCGAACCTCATCCGCCTGACCGGGGATCGCCATGATCCGGCCGCATTGAAAAATGCCCTGCTGGCCGGCCCCTTCGATGCGGTCTATGATTTTGTCGCCTATGAGCCGGCTGAATCCCGGCTCGCTGCCAAAACCTTTCACGGCAGGGTCGGCCGCTTTATCCACTGCAGCACGATCTCGGTCTATCTGGTCTCAGACCAGGTCATCTGCCCGATCACAGAGGAACAGGACAAGGCCCCCCTGATGCCCTTTTGGGAACGCAATCCCTTCGGCATGACCTATGGCATCAATAAACGAGCCTGTGAGGAGATCCTTTGGCAGGCCCATGATGAACGACAATTTCCTGTCAGCATGCTGCGCCCCACTTTCATTTCCGGTCCTCACGATCCCGTCAAACGGGACTTTTTCTGGATCGAACGCATCAACGACGGCGGGCCTCTGCTCGTGCCCGGCCATGGTGAATTCCTCTTTCAGTCGGTCTATGTGGAGGATGCCGCTCGCGCTTTCGCCGATCTCCTCGAGGCCGAGAATTCAATCGGCAAGGCTTATAATGTGGCGGCCGAAGAGATCCTCTCGCTCAATGATTATCTGCACCTGCTCGCCAGGCTGATAGGACGGGATATCCGTTTCGTTCATCTTGACCAGGAGCTCTTCGACCGGCTCCCCTTTAGCCGCCATCCCGGGGGTGATGTGTTCCCCTTCAACACCCGCCGGGATGCCACCTTCAGCCTGGAAGAGATCAGCAGGGATCTGGGCTACCATACAACGCCGATAGCGCAGTGGCTCGCCACTACGATAGATTGGTTCACCACTCACTACAACGGCCACTCCACAGGCTATGAAGCCCGGGCGCAGGAGCTTGCAGTCATTCAAAAGATAGACGAGGACCGGTCGCCATTATAAGACACAAGGCCATCCCGGGGTTCGCCGCCGCTCTTGCAGGTCAGGAGCGGCGAAGAGGAGAGGCTGGATAGCAACTGGGCCTCGAAACTGAACTCGCAGAGGCATAGCCATCCTGCCCTCTCCACACTGGTATCTCGGGATTTGGCGGAAAGAGCAGCTTGGTAAATCATGGAGCGGATGAGATGGGCAAGGTTCTAGTACTTTTTGACAGCGAAACCGGCAATACCCGCAGGATGGCCGGATATGTGGCCGAGGGCGCGCGCAGCATCGAGGGCACGGAGGTGCGGCTGCTCTCCGTGGATGATGCGAGCAGGGAGGATGTACTCTGGTGCGACGGGATCGCCGTCGGCAGCCCGACCAACATGGGTGTGCTCTCGTGGAAGATGAAGCGGTTCTGGGACCGTGAAATGTGGGATCTCTGGAGCAAGATTGATGGCCGGATCGGCTGCGCTTTCGCCTCCTCAGGCGGCTGGGGCGGCGGCGCCGAGATCACCTGCCAATCCATTTTGACTGTTCTGATCAATTTCGGCTATCTTGTTTTCGGCGCGCCCGATTATGTGGCTGACCGCTTTACCCTGCATTACGGCGCTGTCGCCGCCGGCGAGCCGCGCCACGAGCGTGAGATCGCCGCCTGCCGGAAGCTTGGCGAACGCCTTGCCTACTGGGTCGCCCTCTATTCCAAAAAATGAAAGGTCTTGCCATGCGAGAAAAAATTCTGCTCGACACCGATATCGGTATGGACGTCGATGATGCCGTCTGCCTGGCCTACCTTCTGGCTCACCCGGAGTGCGATCTGCTCGGCATCACCACAGTGACCGGCGAGGCTGTCGAACGGGCAAAGCTCGCCAGCGCGATTTGCCGTGCGGCGGGTCGAGAAATACCGATCTTTCCGGGAGCAGAAGATCCGCTCATCGTTGAACAGAAGCAAAAGTGCGCGCCTCAGGCGGCTGCTCTGGTGCGCTGGGATCATCAAACGAACTTTCCTAAGGGGGAGGCGGTCGAGTTCATGCGCAAAACCATCCGCGCTCATCCCGGCGAGGTCATCCTGCTCGCCATCGGCCCCCTCACCAACCTCGGCCTCCTGTTCGCCATCGACCCGGAAATTCCCGCCTTCCTCAAGGGAGTGGTGATGATGGGCGGTTACTTCTTTCATCGCCTGCCGGAGGTCAGTCCGGTGGAATGGAATGCCTCGGGCGACCCCCATGCCTCAGCGATTGTTTACCGCGCCCGCGTTCCCCTGCATCGCTCCGTGGGCCTGGATGTAACCCGGCAAGTGGTTCTGACTGCGGAAGAGGTGCGCCGGCGGTTCAAGTCGGAACTGCTCAGGCCCGTGCTCGACTTTGCCGAGATCTGGTTCACCGGCTATTATCCCTCCATCACCTTTCATGATCCCCTGGCGGCCGCCACAATTTTCGATGAACGGCTCTGCACTTTCCGGCAGGGCTCTATCACTATCGAACTTGAGGATGCGGCCTATGCTGGCTATACCCACTGGCGCGACGGTGGGGAGGAGAACCCCCAAGAGGTGGCTGAGAGCGTCGACGCCGAGGCCTATTTCCGCCATTTCTTCTCGATCTGTGGCTGAACCAGGCCGAATAGCACGGCGGATCCACTTCAATCATGGAGCCAACATGCGCAAACACCGAATCATGCTCACCGCCGCCATCTTGGCGCTGACCCTGCTGGTCTCATGCACCGACAGGAAAAAAAACCAGGGACGCGTCACGCTCACCTTCTGGCACAGTTTTGTCTCTTCAACCCTGCCGGCGCTGGAGGATTTAATCAGCCGATTCGAAAGTGAGTACCCCGCCATCCACATCCAAGCCCAGTACGTTCCCACCGGTGATGCCCTGAGCCAGAAGCTGATAACCGCCATCCAGAGCAGGACCGCACCCGATATCTCATGGATTCACAGTGATTTCATCCAGCAGCTGGTCGAGGCGGACGCCATCCATCCTGTGTGGACATTCATCGAGGGTCCGGAGGGAATGACGCCCGCAGAACTGGAGGATATCTTTCCGGCCCTGCTCAGAGCGGGCGAATGGCGCGGTACGCTTTATGCCCTGCCCATGGAGGCGACCAGTCTGGCGCTGCTCTACAACCGCGACCTTTTCCGCCAGGCGGGCCTCGACCCTGACCATCCCCCGGCGAACTGGAACGAGCTGTATGAATATGCCCTGAAGATGACCGTTGACGGGGATAACGACGGCAAGACCGATCAATATGGCTTTTATGTCCCCGTCTTCTCAGCCTCAGGGCCCTTGAGCATCTGGATGGTCCTGCAGTGGACTCCTTTTCTCTGGCAGGCCGGCGGTGAATTTATCAACCGGGATCAAACCCGCATCCTGTTTAACAGTGAGGCCGGTGTGCAGGCCCTCACCCTCTGGAAACAGCTTTACGATGCCATGGACTTTAGAACTTTCTCTATGGCTCATGATCTTGCCTTCTTTTCCCGGCATCTGGCTATGGTGATGGATGGGCCCTGGAATCTGCCCCGATACCGGCAGCTGAGCGGCGTTGATTGGGCGGTGGCACCGCTGCCGACAGGACCGGTAAAGCAGGCTACCTACCTGGCAGGGGAGGAACTCGCCATCTTCAAACAAAGCAAGCATGCGCAGGAGGCCTGGATCTTTGTGAAATGGATCCTGCAGCCCGAACAACAAGCCTTTTTCTCGATCAGATCGGGCTATCTGCCGGTGCGACGTTCGGTCCTTGAACTCGACTCCTATCGGGACCATCTTGCAGTCGACGCCCCGCTGCGCGTTTTCGTGGAGCAGATGAAGCATGGCCAGGCCCGGGAGACTATCGATTACAACCGCATCGCCATCAACCAGACCATCGCCGAGGCGGTGGAAAAGTGCCTGGCCGGGGGGATGGAACCTAAACAAGCCCTGGATGAGGCAGCGGCCAAGGCCAACCGGCTGCTTCAGCCTTAAGGGCGACTTTTTGGTTGATTGACTCGTGGCGAATTGTTATATTGGGCTGTCATACCATCTGCTGCGGCACGGGATCCATGCCGCGCATCAGGCCCTGATCATCGTATGTAAAGGCAGAGTGTGAACGCCGCTAAAAGAGCCGGATTTGGACTGGTCCTCCTGCTTACTCCCCTGCTGCTGCTCGCGCTGCTCGAGCTCTCTCTGCGCCTCTTCAACCTCTTTCCGCGCGAGCCTCTCTTTGTCGAGGCCGTGCAGGAGGGGAGGGAGGTCATTCAGCTCAATCCCGATGTAGCCAGACGCTATTTCAATCCTAAAAAGGTGGTGGTGCCCAACCTTTATCCCGAGACTTTTTTCCGCACCCGGACGGAGAACACCTTCCGTATCTTCTGCCTGGGCGGCTCCACCACCGCCGGTTTTCCCTTCGAGTTCCAGGTCCCTTTTCCCGCCCGGCTCAAGAACCTGCTCGCCAGCCAGTATCCCCGGCGCCGCTTCGAGGTCATCAATCTCGGTCTTTCGGCGGTCAACAGTTTC
>JAKQKF010000296.1 GCA_029560815.1 bacterium | reverse complement strand
CACTCCTGGCTGCAGAGCCACCAGTCCGCTATGGTGCAGGAGAATATCATGGAAAAACTCCACCGTAAATCGGTGGAGATCGATTTCGCCTACTATGAGAACCCCGAATTTTTCAACACCCTCCATCGGGCTCAGCACCAGGCCATCTATCGTCCCTCGCAGCTGGTCGGCCGGCTGCAGAATATCATCCAGCAGAGCCTGACGCTCGCCGGACTGATCGGCCTGCTCTTTCTCTTTCACTGGTCGGTTCCCCTGCTTCTACTTCTGACCCTGCTGCCCGCCTTTTTCTTGCGCCTCCATTTTGCTGATGTCCTCTTTGACTGGCGGCAGAAGAGCAGCAGCCTCGAACGCAAGAGCTACCACTATCACTGGCTGCTGACTGACAAGGCCTGGGCCAAAGAAGTGCGCACCCTGAATGCGGGACGGCTTTTCCGGCGGCGGTACCTCGCCATCCAGCGGCGGCTGCGGGTCGAACAGTTCCGCATCAACGGCCGCCAGACCCGCGGCACTCTCATCGCCCAGCTCCTTGCCACCGCGGTGGCCTATGGATTTTACCTGGTGCTGATCGGCAGGACTCTGGCAGGGGCCATCACGCTCGGCAGCCTGGTGATGTATTTTCAGGCCTTCCAGCAGGCCCTCAACACCCTGCGCAACCTCTTCACCGGCATCGGCGATATCTATGAGGACACCCGTTTTATTTCGCAGCTTTATGATTTTCTGGCCCTCCAGCCGGTCACGCCCCGCACCCGGCTGGTGCAGCCGGTGCCGGCGCCGATCCGGCGCGGCCTCAGCGTCGAGGGGCTCTCGTTCCGCTATCCAGCCAGCGAACGCTGGGCTCTGCGCGATGTCTCTTTCAGCGCCGCACCGGGCGAACGCATCGCCCTGGCCGGCGCTAATGGCTCGGGTAAAAGCACTTTGATGAAACTGATCTGCCGGCTATACGATCCGACTGAGGGGCGGATACTGCTCGACGGGATCGATATTCACGACTTTGAGCTGACCGACTGGTGGCACCATCTGGCGGTGATGTTTCAGGATTTCCAGACCTATAATCTCAGCGCGCGCGAGAACATCTGGCTCGGGGATATCCGCCTGCCCCTGCATGGTCCGGCGGCGGAGGCGGCGGCGCAGCGCTCAGGTGCGGCCGGCGTGATCGAGGGGCTGCCGCATGGCTATGAGACCATGCTCGGCAAATGGTTCGACGAAGGTGAGGAGCTGAGCAGGGG
>JAKQKF010000276.1 GCA_029560815.1 bacterium | reverse complement strand
AACGCCAGCGAGGTCTTTCATGCTGAACGGCAAGTATCAACAGCTTTATAACCGGCTTTTAAAGCACATTCCCTCCAGCCGCATGTTTCACGACGATCTGCGCACCCTGGCCCTCGGCACCGACGCCAGCTTTTACCGGCTACTGCCCAAGCTGGCTATCCGCGCCAATGATGAAATTGAGATCTGCGCCATCCTGCGCGAATGCACTGCCTTGCAGCTGCCGCTCACCTTCCGCGCCGCCGGCACCAGCCTCTCCGGGCAGTCCATCTCCGATTCCGTCCTGGTGGTCATTGATCAGGGGTGGAAAAAGATCACCATCGAGGGGGAGGGGGGTGAGCTTGTGCGCTTGCAGCCCGGGGTGCTCGGCTGTGCTGCCAACAGAGCTCTCCTGCCTCTCGGCAAAAAAATCGGTCCCGATCCCGCCTCGATCGACGCCGCCATGATCGGCGGCATCGCCGCCAACAACGCCAGCGGCATGTGCTGCGGCACCGCCCAGAACAGTTATCGCACACTCGCCGGCTTGCGCCTCAGCCTCGCTGATGGCACCCTCTTCGACGGCCTCGATCCTGAAGCGGTCGCCCGTTTTCGCCGCGACGGCGCTGATCTGCTCAACCAGCTCCTCGAGCTGCGGCGGAAGCTTTTGGGAAATGCGGCTTTGACCGCCCGGGTGCGGGAAAAATTCAGGATGAAAAACACCTGCGGCTACAGCCTCAATGCCCTCGCCGATTACGAGGACCCGGTCGATATCCTCCAGCACCTCATGATCGGGTCGGAAGGGACCCTGGGCTTCCTCGCTGAGATCGGCTATCATACCGTGCCGGAATACCGGGACAAGGGCTCCAGCCTGATCCTCTTCCCGGACATCGAAACCGCCTGCCGGGCGGTCGCGATCCTCAAGAGCGCACCGGTCGCGGCTGTGGAGATCATGGACCGCGCCGCCTTGCGTTCGGTCGAGGATAAAAAGGGGATGCCCGACTATCTGGCCGGGCTTCCGGAGAGGGCCGCCTCCCTGCTGGTTGAGACCCGCGCCGCCACGCCCGATCTGCTGCAGAGCCAGATCGCCTCGATTCATGCCGCCCTGGCCGCCCTCCCCGTGCTCAGGCCCCTCAGCTTTACCCTCGATCCGGCGGAGTACAGCAAACTCTGGAATATCCGCAAGGGGCTCTTCCCCGCCGTCGGCGCCATGCGCCCCAAAGGCACCACGGTCATCATCGAGGATGTCGCCTTTCCGGTGCCGCGTCTGGCCGAGGCCACCCTCGATCTTCAGGGACTGTTCAGGAAACACGGCTATGACGATACCATCATCTTCGGCCACGCCCTGGAGGGCAACCTCCATTTCGTCTTCAACCAGAATTTCAATATCCCCGCCGAGGTGAAACGCTACCAGAACTTTATGGATGAGGTCTGCCACATGGTGGTGGAGAAATACGACGGGGCGCTCAAGGCCGAACACGGCACCGGCCGCAACATGGCCCCCTATGTGGGACTCGAGTGGGGCGAAGAGGCGGTGGAGATCATGCGCGAAATCAAGCGGATTTTCGATCCGGCGGGAATTCTCAATCCCGGGGTCATCCTCAACGCCGATCCGGAGATCCATCTCAAGAACCTCAAACCCCTGCCCGAGGCGCACGAACTCATTGACAAGTGCATTGAATGCGGCTTTTGCGAGCCCCACTGCGTGGCCAACCAGCTCACCCTGTCGGCGAGGCAGCGCATCATCGTTTATCGCGAAATCTCCCGGCTGGAGGCGGCGGGCGAGGAGCCGCCTCCAGCCGGGAGATTTCGCGATAAACGATGATGCGCTGCCTCGCCGACAGGG
>JAKQKF010000266.1 GCA_029560815.1 bacterium | reverse complement strand
CTCACCAGTGGCTGGCGTGCACTCATCAACCCGCTGGTCGTCTTCTGGTCCAGAGAGTACGGCGGCTCCTTCGCAGGTAACCGCAACACCAGGCGTCTCTTCAAGCAGCTCGAACAGGAGCTGAAGACGACCAGCGGGTTGATGAGTGCACGCCAGCCACTGGTGAGCTGCACATCACTGACGATGATCTCCCCCCCGTTCCTGACCTGCGAGAGCAGGCTGTCGCAGGCCTTCCTGTAGGCGGGGATGATGGAAAAACCCAGTGTGCACACACCGGCGTCAAAACGCCCCTCCTGCTTGCGGCCAAAACGGGTGACGTCGGCACGGACGATGTCGACGTTGTCCCATTGGGCGCGGCGGATTCTTTCCTGTGCCGCCGCCAGCATTGCTGCCGAGGCGTCGACGCCGAGGATGTACCCCTCCGGTCCAATCCGCTCCCTGATGTAGCGGAAATCATAGCCGGTGCCGCAGCAAAAGACCACCACGCGGTCTCCTTTTTGCAGCGTGGAGGCGTCGAAGGCTCTTTTTTTCAGCGCTTCGAAATCGAAGAGGCGATTGCCGAGCCAGGCGACGATGCTGCGGAGGCGGATTGATTTCAGTGACGTGAATGATTTCGGTCCATAGCCCGTCGGAAGCCTGTTGTAATAGAGCTTGCGGCTGGAATCGGTTTGCGAGCATGCTTGAGCTGTCCTGGTTGTGGCTGTGGTCCGATGACGGAGGAGCCCCCTGATCAGGGAAGGTTCCTGGCCGGTTGCGCCAGGTGTTTTTACTGCTGATCGTACGTCAGCAGCGCGCTGCAGCCCGCCATCCATCACTGGATCCCCCCGGGGAAGGTGCAAAGTTATGCCTCTGGGGTCCGGATTGGGTGCGCCGCGAGGCGCTGCCGCTTCCGGCCCACCTGTTATTTAAATAAAAGCAATTAGGGTTATTAAATCAAGCGAAAACATAGAAATTATCCTGAATTGTGCACTTTTCCATTCAGGCTCCGCTGCCGGCGGAAATCTTCGCTCTGCTCCCGGTGCCCTGAAAAGCAGTTGATAAATAGGGAAAAATTGCATAACTTTACGGTCGGAATTTGATGAATCTAAATGAGGAATTTTATCATGCAAAACCTAGAGAATATGCGGGTCAAGATCGGTCTCGCCGAAATGCTCAAGGGTGGTGTGATCATGGATGTCACCACCGCGGAGCAGGCCAGGATCGCCGAGGAGGCCGGCGCGGTGGCCGTGATGGCGCTCGAGCGCATCCCCGCCGATATCCGCGCTCACGGCGGCGTGGCGCGCATGTCCGATCCGACTGTAATCCGCGCCATCCAGGAGGCGGTCTCGATCCCGGTGATGGCCAAGTGCCGCATCGGTCATTTCGCTGAAGCCCAGGTGCTCGAAGC
>JAKQKF010000262.1 GCA_029560815.1 bacterium | reverse complement strand
GTGCCAGATCTCGCTGTTGCGGTTCTGGAAAGTGACCTCGATGCCGCGCGCGTTGCCATAGCCGCGATTTTCGTAGGAGATATAACTCCCCTTGAGGTCCCCCTCCTTGTTCTGGCTGCCGGTGGTCGATTTGACATAGACCGTCGAGATCTGGTCCTTGAGGTCGTTGTAGTAGGTGACGATATCGAGCTGATGGGTATCCCACAGGTTCTGCTGTACACCCACTTCATAATTGATGCTCAGCTTGGGTTTGAGATTGGCGTTGCCGTAGCTGCCCCAGCCGTTGTAGGTCTGGTTGTCAAGCGCCTGATTGACCAGCGGCATGGAACGGAAATGGCCGTACTGGACGCGAAAGGCGGTCTTTTCGCCGATGGGAAAAGAGACGCCCAGCCGCGGCGAGAGCGAGGTGAAGGTTTTGGAACGCTCCCATGCGGGACTGCCCACGGCCGGACTGCCGAGGGCGGGGTAGAAGAGATCATAGCGGTCGACCGGCACATCGACGCCAAAATTATAGGCATCGAAACGCACACCCAGGTTGGCGACCATGCCGGCGAACTCGAGTTTGTCCTGCAGATAGCCGGCGGCATACCAGGTTTTGGCCTTGTAATTGGTGGCAAATCCCGTGCGCCAGATATAGGCCGAGACGCAGAGCGATGAGGAGGCGTTATAATCCTGGTCCATCAGGCTGGTCTCGATTCCGGCCTTGAAGAGGTTGGTATTGGTCAGCTGGGAGGTGAAATTGAGCCGCCCCTCGTAAAAGCGGGTGACCGAGGCCTGGTTGTAAAGGCTCGACCAGGTGTAATAGGAGCGGTACTTGTCGAACCAGGGGCCGGGATCCTCGAGGAGGCGCTCCTCTTCGGTCAGCTTGCGGTCGACATCGGTGGCCGGCGTGGGCGTCTGCAGGGCGTAGAGGGTCTCAATTTGATGGGTGAGATTGGCCTCCAGGAAGGAGCGGGTGGAAAAGATGTACTTGTAGTTGAGATTCTGGGCGAAGACGGTCTCCTCGCGCGGCGAGTCGTAGATGAGGGTATATTTACGTTTGGCGCCATAGCTGCCCCACAGACCGGCCCAGGTGATGTCGTCCGAGCCGGACCCCATCCCGGAATAGTAGGTCTGGTAGAGTCCGGTGAGCTTGAAATTCTGCCGCGTGGTCGGTTTGTAGGAGAGCACCAGGGAATAGTTCTGCAGGCGCTGGATCTTTTCGCGCGTCGGCAGGCGTGTCGGCTTGTTCTTGAGCTCACCGGAGAAGAAAAAATTCATCTTCTCCGCATTCTTGCCCAGGGGGCCGCCAAAACTGAAGAGAGTGCGGGTGTACGGATTCTGGCGATAGTCGTAGACGCCGAAAATATTATCGTCCGAAGGCGTGTGATTCTTTACCCAGAGCTGGTAATTGCGCCGCGCTGCCGCTTCGTCGACAATGCCGAGAGAATCGCGATACTGCGGCTCCCGCAGCCAGTTTTCCAGCGCTCCCCATTTCTGCCATTCGTACTGGTCGCGCGAATAGAGATAATCGCCCCAGTGATATTGACCCGAAGGCCGGTATTCCGTTATCAAAGCGCCGCTGAATTTATTGCCGCCCTCCTTGGTCACCACCTTGACGACGCCGGACTGGGCGTTGCCGTACTCGGCATTAAAACCGCCGGAGATCACCTCCATCTGGGCGATGGCCAGGGGATTGATGTCATATTTCCAGGCATTGTCGGATTTCGAGCCGGTGCCGTAGGCCGGCACACCGGTGTTGGTGGTCAGACTCTTTATGCCGTTGATCTGATAGTTGATCTCGTAGGAGCCCCCGCCGCGGATGCTGTAGGTGCCGTCGGCGTTCTTGTTGATGCCGGCTGAGAGCTCGAGGACATTGCGCAGCCCCTCCACCGGCAGGGCATCGATTTCATCGGTGTCATAGTGCACCGATGAGGAGGTCTTGTCGGCTTCGACGATCGGCCGCGTGGCGGTCACGGTGACCGATTCACCGAGGTCGACTGTCGTCGTCTTGAGCTGGGCATCGATGGTCGTGGTGCGGTCAATGCGGACCCCGACATTGGCGACGGTGAGGGGTTGATAGCCGATGTAGACGATCTTGAGCTGATGCGTGCCGGGCGGCACATTGAGGATGACATAACGGCCATCCAGGTCCGTCACTGCGCCGATGGCCATGCCTACCACCATCACGTTGGCGCCGGCCAGCGGTTCGCGGCTGGCACCATCGCGAATCTGCCCGGCGATCTTGCCGGTGGTCTGGCTGTGCAGAAAGGCCGGGGAGAGCGCTAATAAAGCGAGCAGAAAAAGAGCGGATTTGTGTGTCATATCACCTTCGAGCCGTCAATTGGAAGATCTCTGTTGAAGAAGCCTTGCCATGGCGCGGGGATAAAAAGAGAATCGCAGAAAAAGCAAATAGGCTGTGAAAAAATCGATATTTCAATCTAATACCTGCCGGTGAAGATGTCAACTTTAAAATGGCGAAATGCAGCAATATTTCAGAAAAAAAACAGCCCAACCCCTTCCCGGCGTGAGGTCAGTCCCGCGACAGGCGCCTCCCCGCAGCATCACCGTATCAAAGCCAGTTTCTCCACCTTCATCCCCCCTCTGCTATCCAGCAGCACACAGAAGTAGAGGCCGGTGGCGAGACCCTCACCTGCCACCTCCCATTCATGCTCTCCGGCGGAACGCCACTCATCGGCCAGCAGAACTTTTTCCCGTCCCACCCGGTCGTACAGGACGAGCCGGATGCGGCCCTCCTGCCCAAGCCGGCAGCGGATGCGCGTGCGCGCATTCGGCGCTGCCCCGATTCCGGCCATTTATATAAAGGGGCCAGCAGACTGCAAATTTTCTCTCTCAAAATACTCCACGGCAAAACCATAATCAAGAAAAATCCCCTGCATTTCAATATGCAATAAAAGAAAATCGCCACCCCTCAGTAATCAAGGTCGTGAAAAAGGCCGGCGCCCAATGCAAAGCCCCCATGACTTCACGGCCATGGGGGCTTTGTTTTAAGGCGGATAGCAAGAGCACCTGCGTGCTCTCTTGAAATCAGATCAGACGCCTCACTGCACGGGCTGACCATCCGTGTCGATCACCTGGATCGCGCCCCAGCCCAGCTCCTTGAGGGCCGGCTCGACGGAGGCGCGGTCGCCCACCACGATCCACACCAGCTGATCGGGATGGAGGGTCTTGGCCGCAGCGGCCGAAATGTCGGCGAGCTTGAGCTTGCGCACCTTCTCAGGATAGCTCTGGTAGTAGGAATCCGGGAGATCGTAGGTCACAATTTCGGCCAGTGAACGGCCGACCGCCGCGATGGTCTCCCAGGAG
>JAKQKF010000230.1 GCA_029560815.1 bacterium | reverse complement strand
CAGATGCGCAGTTTGAGACTATCCATCGCGGCAATTTTTTATCTTTTGTCAGCGCAAAATGATACATGTTAATTTACGCTATCGTCCTTAAGGGGCAGCCGTTTAGGACGGGGATTCTGGCAGAGGCTTGAAAATACTAGTTTCGCCCAGGGAATTCATTCCCTGGGCGATCGCTTTGCCGGCAAGAATTCTGTCGCAATTCGGTCACTTGTTTAGACACACTAGCCAGGTCTCGCCCACCTCCCCCGGGTGGATAAACAGATTACAATTACTCTGGGTCACCGTCGCCTCGACCACAGGGCAGAGAATGAGCGCATGGCAGAGAGGACTTGACTGGCACGAGAAAAATCACCAAATTCTGACAGGTGTTATTCGCTGAAGGAGCGGTCTAATGAAATCCAGAGTCACAAGCCGGGCTATCCCGCTCTTCTTTCTGCTTGCCATCATGCTCTCGGGCTGCGCCGGGAGCGCAAGAATGGACCAGGCTCTTATCGCCAGCGGTGACAAGAGCCCTCAAAGGATCGGCCGGCTGGTCGCCGGAGAGCTGCTGCGGCGGCCCGAATTCATGCTCTATCGCGCCTCACACTGGCGGGGGATCCACTACGCCGAGGCCTGCGCCGGATTCGGCGCTGTGCGCCTGGCCGGCCTGTTGGAGGATAGAGAGCTGCTCGCCCGCCTGGCCGGCCGCTATGCCAGGGCCGACACTGACACCCTCACCGATCTGGCCGACCATGTCGATGCCAATGTCTACGGCATCCTGCCGTTCGAATTGTACAAATTCACCGGAGATGAACAGTTTTTCAGGCAGGGGATCGAGCTGGCCGACGCCCAGTGGGCGACGCCCCGCGCGGACGGCCTGACCCACCAGACCCGCTTCTGGATCGACGACATCTGGATGATCGGTGCCCTGCAGGTCCAGGCCTGGCGCGCCACCGGCGATCCGGTCTATCTGGAAAGAGCAGCCCTCGAAATCGACGCCTATCTGAAAAACCTGCAGCAGCCCAACGGACTCTTTTATCACGGGGAGGGCGCACCCTTTTTCTGGGGCCGGGGCAACGGCTGGACCGCCGCGGGAATGGCCGAGCTGCTCTCCGAACTGCCGCCGCAGAATCCCCACTATCCCGCCATCCTGGCGGGCTATCGCAGGATGATGGAAGCCCTGCGCCTCCATCAGGCCGAAGATGGGATGTGGCGGCAGCTGGTCGACCATCCCGCCTCCTGGAAGGAGAGCTCGGCCACGGCGATGTTCGGCTATGCCGTCACGGTCGGGGTGAAAAAGGGGCTGCTGGACAAATCCCTCTACACACCGGTTTACCGGAAGGCCTGGCAGGCTCTCGTCACCTATATCGGCGATGACGGCAAAATCTCCGAGGTCTGCGTCGGCACCGGCAAGAGCGCCGATATCAATCACTACCTCACCCGGCCGCGCAGCGCCGGGGATCTGCATGGCCAGGCGCCCATATTGTGGTTCGCCTACACGTTGCTAGCCACATACCAATAAAAGGAGGAGCGTCACAATGTTCACGGGGCTTAAAACAGCAGCCATCAAATCCTTCATCAATCCCTACCTCGAGGGCATCGGTTCGGTCGAGGAGATCGAAATCGACAAAAAAGCCAAATCGATCGTCGCCCGGGTGGTCATGGCGGGTGAATCGCTGCCGGTGCGCATCGAGGTGCACGGCTATCATCTTGGAGCCGATTTCATCACCATCCCCCGGTTCATCTGCAGCAAGCCCTGGGTCGAAGCGGCCCTCAATCGTTTTCTCGCCAACCAGCGTTTCATGATCCCCGAAAAGGCCCGCAGCGCCATCCGGCTTCTCCTCTGATCCCGCATTTTTTTTAAAATATTGTTGACTTTTTAATGCTAATCCTCTATCTTCAGATGAAACATTATTTTCATGTCATCACATTCTGAAAGAATTCTTGCAGCAATGACCCCGGACATGAAAAATATCGAAGAGCGGATCTGCAAAAGCCTGCCCGGCCTGCCTGCGCATCAGAAAAAAGTCGCCGATTTTTTCCTGGAGCACATGGACCTGGTCGCCCTTCTCCCCATCCGCGAGGTCGCCCACAAGGCCGGGGCCAGCGAGGCCACCATCGTCCGCTTCGCCCAGCTCCTCGGTTATCGCGGCTACAAGGAGCTCAAGGAGACCCTCTCCAGCAGCCTCAAGGCCCAGCTTTCCCCCACGGCGCGCTATCACCTGGCTGTGGCGGAAACGGGCAAGTCTCCGGACGTGCTCAAACTTGCCTCCCGG
>JAKQKF010000220.1 GCA_029560815.1 bacterium | reverse complement strand
ATCTTTTACTGGCGTGACCCGGCCGGAGGGATTCGTGAAGCCTGGCGGGTGCTGCGCCAGGACGGACTGTTCGTGCTGACCTTCACGGCAAAAGAGGATCTGGATCGGCAGGAGTTTGGCATTGCGTCGTTCACTGAGGATCAGGTGACAAGGATGGTTCGGCAGGCAGGGTTTAACCGGATCGATGTCAGCCGCGGCCGCGATGTCCATCGCACCTTTTTCATCCTGATGGCTGAGAAATGAGTGGAGGAATACGATGCTGCGTGTTTTTATTGGATTGGGAATCCTTTTCACCATCCTGTCGGGCTGCGCGACGGATCAGCCGAAGCTGAGTGCCGAGGCCCTGCGCCAGCAGGTGATCGAAACCGAGCAGGCTTTTGCCGCGACGATGGCTGACCGCGACCATGCGGCCTTTATCTCCTTTCTCTCCGAGGAGACGGTCTTTTTCTCCGGCCCAAAGCCCTTGCGCGGGGCAAAGGCGGTAGCCGAATGGTGGCAGAAATATTACCAGGACGCCGGGGCGCCTTTCTCCTGGGCGCCCGAACAGGTGGAGGTGCTCGACTCCGGCACTCTCGCCCTGAGCAGCGGACCGGTGTATGATGCGGAGGGCAAACTGACCGGCACCTTCACCTCGATCTGGCGGCTCGAGTCCCCGGGAAAATGGCGCATTATCTTCGACAAGGGCTGCCCGGTGTGTGAGTGACGCGGCCGGCGCGAAGCCAAATAAAAATGCCCGGACGGCCAAGCCGTCCGGGCATCGAACTTTTATGGGGCGATTGCTTCCGACCCGGGGCCTCTGATCAGGCGGCCTGCACGGTGCCGGATGTTGCTTTGGGAATGAATATCCACAGCAGAATATAGACGGGAACTCCGACACAATAAAAGAAAGCGAGAGTGACAAAGATCACGCGCCAGGTCCATGAGGGTATATCACTGTGTTCCCCCAATCCGCCGCAGACCCCGCCGAGCTTGCGGTCCGTTTCAGAGCGGGTGATGGTGTGCAGCCAGGTGTTTTTCGGCGCCTCTCCGGGTGCCGCAGCGGCTGCAGCGGGCATAAAAATCCACATCAGGATGTAGAGCAGCGCTCCGGTGCCAAAGCAAATAAAGGCAAAGAGGAACAGCAGCCGCCAGGTCCAGGCGGGAATGCTGGTGTGTTGGCCGAGTCCGCCGCATACTCCGCCGATGATCCTGTCGCTGTTTGACTTGGCCAGCCGGTGTAGGGTGTTCTCTGTCATTGTCAGGCCTCCTTTGTTTACACCCTTTTCTACGCAGAATCCGGGTAAAAGATTCATCAACAGCTCCTGTTTCCTCCGTTTTTTTGGAGCTGAATGAATCCGCTTGTATTCCGGAGGCGGTTTTGCTATCTTTTACCATACCCTGCATCTTGAACGGCTTGTCGGGCTAAAGCAAAGGAGTAATCCACCTGTGACAAGAAAAGTGAGATCCCGCAATCCGGATGATCTGCAGATCATCCCCGGCGTCGGCCCGAACATCGCCGCACATCTCGCCGAACTGGGCTACCATCGCGTCTCCCAGCTCCGGGATGCGGATCCGGAGGGGATGTACGCGCGGCTCTGTGAAAGCTACGGCGGCCACATGGACCGCTGCGTCCTCTATGTCTTCCGTGAGGCGGTTTACTATGCCAGCCACGACCGCCATGATCCCGAGCTGCTCAAATGGTGGAACTGGAAAGAGGGCGCCTGCGCCCACCCTGAGACGCCCTGATCCCGCCGGCTGCGCCTCTCTGGCAAGGCTGGATTGCTTCCGGACTTGCAGCGCATTATATCAAGCGGAAAAGAGCCTGCGTTCCATTTCATCAACGCCGGCGCTGGAAGTGGCTCTATTCGCCGTCATGACGGCGCGGAGTATAGGATTTCCCGGGGTCGACCGGCTCGGCGTAGCCGCTCTCCCAGCTTTTGTCAAAGACCTGCCTCAGCCTCCCCGCCAGGCTGGAGTTGTGAATGATCACCCCCGCGTTGCGCGAGGTGTGAAAATAGCTCCGCGCGCCGTTGCTGGTGCCCAGCCAGAACACCTCTCCATCCACCGTGATGAATTTGCAGTGTTCCACCCGCGCAAAGGAAATATAGCCGCCCGTCCATTCCGGGATGACACTGAAGCGCACTTCCATGCCCGGCACACCCGCCAGCTCCTTGAGATGGCCTTCCGCTCGCGTGCCCTTTTGCCAGTCGGCTACCAGCATACGCACAGTGACCTTTCTCGCTGCCGCCCGGCGCAGGGCGCCATCGAGCGCTGCGTAGATCCGGCCGTCTCTTTCCCGCGGCGAATAGGAGAGAAACTGCACGGCGATCTCCTTTTCGGCCCCGTCGAGGAGCCGGACTATCTGCCGCTGATCCCAGAGTGAGGTATCGGGCATCAGGGAACGGGGGCTGCAGGTGGGCTGAACAGCCGCCGGGCCATAGTCGCGCGCGTCGACCAGCAGCGGCATTTCGTTCCCCGCGGGCGTGATTGCGGCCAGAAGCGAATCCGCCGGCTCTCCGGCCGCCAGACGCCAGTCGAGATCAAAAAGCTCCTGATAAAAGGCGGCGATCCGGCTGTTCCGGATCCTGATGCCCATCTCGTGAATGTGGGTCAGCGCCCGCCAGTCAAAATTCTGGCTGCCGATGAAGATCGTCTCGCGGTCGATCACCATGTATTTGGCGTGCTGGATGCCGCCGGCCAGGGCCGCCATGTCGATCACGCGCGTGGTGATATTTTCCAGCCTGCCGAGCGAATCGATCAGGACCGGATAGGTTTTATACATCCGTGCGTCCGCCAGAATGCGGACCTGAACGCCGCGGCGGCCTGCCGCCTCCAGGGCCGCGATGACCTGATCCAGAGTCTCGCCCGGGCGGTGTGAAAGGTAGAACTGCTCCAGATCGATGCTCCTGCGCGCTCCCCCGATCAGCTCGAGCCAGACTTCGAGGGTGTTGCGGATATCGGGATTGTCCAGCGTGGTCTCGACCGGAATGCTCTCGACCAGTTCGATTTCGGCGGCCGGCGGCAGCTGCATAAAGCCGGGAGCGATGATTAAGAGGCAGATGATGGTAACCGGGAGTATTCGTTTCATTCATTTTCCTTGTTTGCTGATCCTTGTTTGGTCTTTACCGCAGTGGTCTGACTTGTCAGCATTCCAGATCGCCCCGTTCATTGATGTTCCGCAGGATTCCCTCGTCATCCACTTCGATCGAGAGCTGCTGTACTGTAGCAGCACGCAAGAGTTCGCGCAGGGAGGCGTCCGGCCCGGCAGCCAGCACGGTTTGAAACACAGTTTGCGGGATGATGATGGGATGGCCCGAACGGCCGTGAAAGGCGGCTTTGATGACCGCCGCCGGATTTTGCAGGAAAGCGCGTTTCAACTGGATGATGGTTGAATCGGCGACAAAGGGATGGTCCACCGGCACGATCAAAAGGCCGGCGCACTCCATCAGCGCGGCGACCCCCAGCCGGATCGATGAGAACATGCCCTGCTCCGGATGGGGATTGACCAGCAGGGCGGCTTCCGCCCCATGCTGCCGGGCCGGCGTTTCTTTCGGCCGCGGATCGCTGAACCGGTTTTCTTCTCTCACAAGATTGCGGGCCCACTCCTCCTCAGCCGCGGCGACTACGATCACGACCGGCCCGATCTCCGTCCGTACCAGCTGCGCGAGGATGCGCCCCAGGTAGCTACGCCCCTCCACCTCCAGACGGAGCTTTGGCGTGCCAATGCGGCGGCCGCTGCCGGCCGCCAGCACCACCGCGCCGAGGGGATCAGGCATACCTTTACGCCTCCGCGATCGCGGCATTGAACTCCTCGATCAGACGGTCGAAAACGGGCACTTCATCCTCGAACAGTTTCCGCCAGTATTCGGGCTCCCACTGGGCCTGGATCTCCTCACAGCTCTTGCCCTGCTGCTCCACCCAGGTGTAGTATTTTAGATTATGGATCGCCTTTCGATCCATATAGGAAAGCTCCCTGAAATAATCCACCGATTGGTGGGCCAGGGGACCCGCGTGGTCACGCAGGGCGTCGTCGCGCCGGTAGGCGCCGCGCCCGGCGGCGAGTTCGGTCAGCCGCGACTGGTACATCTCTGCGGAATCGGTAAAAATGGTGAGGATCACATCCTGCTCACCGAGCTCGAAATATTTGGCCGTCTTGATGGCCGCCAGCAGATTGGCGATGCACGAGATGCCCAGCAGGGGGAGGCTCTCGATGAGCGCGGCATCCAGACCGGTCCCGGCCAGATACTCATGGCCCGCCGGCTCGTTAAAGAGGCGCAGCAGCCGCATGCAGTCTTCGTCGTCAATGGCGGCGACGGCGTCGGTATTGCGCACATTGTGCACCCACGGGACGTGCTTGTCGCCGATCCCCTCGATGCGGTGGCCGCCAAAGCCGTTCATCAGCAGGGTGGGGCACTGCAGCGCCTCGCTCGCCACCACCTTGAGGTGCGGATGGAGCTTCTTGAGGTAATCCCCGGCCGCGATGGTGCCGGCCGATCCGGTCGCCGAGATGAAAGCGGCGGGGCGCAGTGCCGGGTTTCCCAGCCCGGTCAGCACTTCGTCGATAGCCGGGCCGGTGACGTTGTAATGGTAGATCGGATTGCCGAATTCATCGAACTGGTTAAAGATCACATTGAGCGGATCGTTTCTCAGCTCCCAGCACTTGTCATAGATCTCCTTGACGTTCGATTCGCAGCCCGGGGTGGCGATCACCTCAGCGCCGATGGAGCGCAGCCAGTCGAAGCGCTCCCGCGACATCTCCTCGGGCAGGATGGCGACTGCCGTGCAGCCGAGCAGGGCGCAGTCAAAGGCCCCGCCACGGCAGTAGTTGCCGGTCGAGGGCCAGACCGCCTTGTGCTTTTCCGGGTCGAATTCGCCGCTGACCAGCCGCGGCACGAGGCAGCCGAAAGCCGCGCCGACCTTGTGCGCCCCGGTCGGAAAGTACTTGCCCACCAGTCCGATGATGCGCGCCTTGACCCCGCTGAGGGCGGGAGGAATCTCGAGCCAGTTGACCCCGCCGAAGAGGCCCGTCCGGATGTCGTTCTTCCAGGTGATACGGTAGAGGTTGAGGGGGTGGATGTCCCAGAGGCCGATCTCCTTCAGCCGCTCCGTGATCTGCGGCGGCAGATTTTCCGGATGGCGGAGCTGCGCGAAGGTCGGAATGGTGATGCCGAGTCGCTTGCAGCGCGCGGCGGTCTTTTTGATGATGTCCCGATCGAGCGTCCTGATGATTTGCGACATTGCAGCTCCTTTAGCGGTTCAACTTCGCCAGTACATCCTTGAAATTCCTGATCCGGGTCATGACGATCATCGCCGCGATGACAAAGGGCTTGTAGCCCGCCTCCCGGTAGGTCTCCAGGCGGTACTGTTCAAAGACCTCTCTGGATACCTCGCCCTGCGCGCAGCTCACCCCGGAGATATCCGCCGGCAGGCAGTGCATATAGAGCGCCCGTCCGCCGGTGGTGCGCCCCATTTGGGCCGCGTCGCACTCCCAGTTTTTATAGCGGGCGTTGTTGGCCAGGCACTCCTGTTCCAGCGTCTTGAGTCCTTCCCGGTCGTTTTTCTGCAGCAGCTGCGTGCGCTCCTGCATCACCTTGTAAGGCGCCCACGACTTGGGATAGACAATGTCGGCATTTTGAAAAGCCTCCTCCATGCTGCTTGCGGTGGTAAAACGGCCGCCGCTGGCGCGGCTGTTCGCGGCCGCAACCTCAAGCACATCCGGGATCAGGTCGTACCCCTCGGGATGGGCGAGGGTCACCTCCATGCCGAAGCGGGTCAGCAGGCCGATGATGCCCTGCGGCACCGAAAGGGGCTTGCCGTAGCTGGGGGAGTAGGCCCAGGTCATGGCGATCTTTTTGCCGGCCAGGGCTTCGAGCGAACCAAAGTGGTTCGTGATGTGGAGCAGATCGGCCAGGGTCTGGGTGGGATGGTCGATATCGCACTGGAGGTTGATGACTGCGGGCCGCTGGTGCAGGACCCCTTCTGCAAAGCTCTCGTCGATTGCGGCCGCGACCTCCCGCATATAGCGGTTGCCTTCGCCCAGGAACATGTCATCGCGGATGCCGATCGCCTCGGCAAGGAAGGAGATCATGGTCGCGGTCTCGCGCACGGTCTCGCCGTGGGCGATCTGGGATTTGACCTCATCCAGCTCGGAGAGCCCCAGTCCCAGGGCGTTGACCGCGGCGGCGAAGCTGAAGCGGGTGCGGGTCGAGTTGTCGCGAAAGATCGAGATCGCCAGGCCTGAGTCGAACATGCGGAAGGACTTTTTCAGCCGGTGCATTTCGGAGAGGATCTCCGCGGTCAGCAGCAGGGACCGGATTTCGTCGCCGCTCTTTTCCCAGGTGAGCAGAAAGTCGTGGTTATACGTATCAACTTGCAGTTTTTCGAGCGCCAGCAAGTTTTTTGCGATTAAATCCATTCTCTTCCTCATGGTATTGGTTTCAATGATTCTCACTGTTTGCGGGAAAAAGATTTTCTCACGGTGGCACAGAGTACACAGAGAGTTTATTCTCTGTTTTTACATATACTTT
>JAKQKF010000212.1 GCA_029560815.1 bacterium | reverse complement strand
GTTCCGGCAGATCGGCCTTGAAACGGCCCTCAGCGGCGGGCATGGGCACGGCGCTCCATTCGTCATTGGAGTTGAGACGGCGGTAATGGAGGGTGGCCTGGCCCTGTCCGCTGCCGGCGGGCAGGCTGACGCTGTGGTTTTCACCGATGATGTGGGCGCAGGGCAGTTTGTAGGCGGCGCTCTGGCCGTCCAGAGGAAATTGTCCGCGCACGGGGTGAGTCGGACCGGTCATGCGCTGGTAGACCGCCGAGCCCAGGGTGATAACCAGGGCGAGAAGCCAGAGTAGTATGGAGCGTTTCACAAGTCCTCGATAATTGGTGTGAAATTTGGATATGCATTAGCAAAAACAGAGCTTGCAGCCGGCTTATTCCGGCCAATGCAAAAGGGTTGATAATGACGGCGGAAAATTGTACATTGAAAAAAACAGGGCTCATCTCCATTTACCGCGTCAACTCTTTAGCAAGAGGGATTCTATGCAAAACACTATACGGCGCCTGATCTTTCTGCTGCTGATCGCCGGCCTCTTTATGACCTGCAGGGAGAAGAAGGTCATCGAGACCGGGATCGAGTTTGTCAAGGTGTCCGGCGGCCAGTTCCAGATGGGTGACACCTTTGGCGACGGCGACAGCGACGAGCAGCCGGTCACCGAGACCAGGGTCGGCGAGTTTTATCTCGGCAAGACCGAGGTTACTGTGGCGCAGTACCGTCATTTTGTACAAGCCACCGGTTATGTCACTGAAGCGGAGAAGGAGGGGAGCGGCTGGGCCTGGACGGGCACAAAGATCGACCGCATTCCGGGCGCGAGCTGGCGCAATCCAGGTTTTGAACAGGGCGATTCCCATCCGGTGGTCAACGTCAGCTGGAACGATGCCATGGCCTTTTGCGAATGGGCGGGCTGCCGGCTGCCCGCCGAGAAGGAGTGGGAATATGCCTGCCGCAGCCGGGGCGAAAAGATCAAATACAGCTGGGGCAGCGACTGGCCAAGCGCTGACCAAGGCGGCAACCTCGCCGATGAGAGCGGCGCCGCCGGCTATCCCTTTAAAAACTGGTTCAAAGGCTATACGGACGGCTTTGTCTTCACCGCGCCAGCCGGAAGCTTTGCGGCCAACGGCCTGGGGCTTTTTGACATGACCGGCAACGTGCTGGAGTGGTGCTCAGATCTCTATGAGGAGTATCTCGGCTATCTGCCCCCGAACAGGGAGTTCAGTTCCCTGCCCATGGAGCGCTCGCGGGTGCTGCGCGGCGGCTCATGGGCGGATGATCCGGCCTACAGCCGCTGCTCGGAGCGGGCCGGCCAGGATCCCTCCTTCGCCTATCCTTTCATCGGTTTTCGCGTCGCTCTGTCCGGCAAACCCTGACCCCACACTAAAGAAAGGGAGACTCATGAAACGTTCCGCTCAGCTGCTCCATCTCCGTACCCTCGCACTTTTTGTGTTGATGCTGCTCCTCTCCGGCGCGGTGACCCTGCTCTTCGGCGAAGAGGGTGAAGGGCGCCGGCAGATGACCTTTTTCTCGGTCTGGGCCCTGCCGCGCGTCTGGGTGGGGGCCATCCTCGGTTTCCTCGGTCTTGTCCTGCTCATGACCCGCAAGGTGACGACCTGGGTGCGTTTCGCCGCAATGGGCGTCGTTTTCCTGGCTTTCAGCGTCGTGCCCTTTCTGCCCTGGGGCCAGTTCGCGGCGGGGATGGGACTTCATCCGAGCCCGATGTGTTCAGTCGAAAAGCCGCTCATGTTCATCCAGATGGGCCGCAGCGTTCCGATCATATTTATCTCCATTCTCGGTTTCATCCTGCTGATGACCGTCATCGCCAACAAACTTTTTTGCGGCTGGAATTGTCCGATCGGCGCCCTGCAGGAGCTCCTCCACAGGATCCCCCTGCCGCGCGGCTGGAAGGGCAAGCTCCCATTCCGGATCACCAATGCCATCCGCATCGGGCTCTTCCTCCTGTTTGTCGCTTTTCTCTTCGGGCTGGGATTCAGCCTCTACGCCTGGATCAATCCCTTTGAATTCCTGCACTGGCAGATGGAGTGGGCGATCATCCCCGCCTTCGTCATCACTTTCATCGGCGCGCTCTTTTTCTACCGGCCTTTTTGCTACCTGGTCTGCCCGATCGGGCTGCTGACCTGGCTCGCCGAGCATATCTCCATACTGCGCGTACGCCTTGACAAGGAGGCTTGCACCAACTGTATGATCTGCGTGAAAAAGAGCCCCTGCCCGACGGTTCCCTCCATTCTCGAGGGCAAAAAGTCGCGTCCCGACTGCCACGCCTGCGGCGCCTGCATCGAGGCCTGCCCCGAAAACGCGCTCAAGTTCAAATAAAATTACGGTTTGAAAGCCGGGAACCGGCATAAAAAAAGGGTGCGCAGATGCGCACCCTTTTTTTGTGGGACTTGAGGCCGGATCACGGCAGCTGGCATCTCGGATCGATTTGTGAATTGGTGTTCCAGAGTGTATAGTCGCTGGCCGCCGGCGAGCCGTTGAGATCGATATCGCTGACGCAGTAGCCGGATTCGCCGGCAAAATTGGCGTCGTACCAGACGACATAGTCGCGGGTGGTGATGACACCGTCCTGATTGATATCGCCCGCCCACAAGCCCCAGACGCCCGGTTCCAGCTCGACGCAGGTCCGGCCGGCGCTGTCGAATTCCCAGCTCTGGCTGAGGCTGGTGGTGAAATCGTAGAGGACCGCCCCGCCGCTGGTGAGGGCGACCGGATTCGCGCTCATCACGGCGATATGGTTGCGGTGGTAAATGATCACATAATAGCTGCCATCCGTCACCCCCTCAAAGATCACCTGCGCGGTCAGGCCGTCGTCATCAGCCAGATAGCCGTTTTTGTGCAGGAAGAAACTCTTCTGACCGGCGACTGTGCCGCCGGTTGTGCGCAGTTCAACCATCACCCAATCGGTCACGTTGGCGGGGATGGTGCTGACGGTGCGGTGATCCGAGTAGGGCGAGACGAGGGGAATATGGCCGCTGGTATTGAGGTGCGTCGTCATGGCGTGGGCCCCGGCATCGTAGGCCCCCTGGAGAAAGAGCTTGACCTGCATAAAGACAAAGCTGTTCTCGAGCCACTGGGCGAAGTGGAAGGAGGGTTTGGCGCCTGCGGCGGTAAAGGCGCCGCCGAGGTAGAGGTCGCCCATGCCGAGAGCGTAGACCGTGCTGTCGAGGCCGTTGCCCGGTGCGCTCCAGGTGTCGGAGCTGAGGTCGAGGATGGCGAAGCGGTTGGCCGGCATGCCGCCCGCCTCGGAGAAATCGCCGCCGATGAAGATTTTGGTGCCGACCACGTCGATGGCCCGGATGCGGCCGTTGGCGCCGGTGCTGATCGCCCCGTCCCAGAGGGAACCTTCCCAGCGCGCGAGCCGTCTGGCCGGGAGGCCGTCGGCTGTAGTGAAATTGCCGCCGACGTAGAGGACGCCGGCGCCGCCGGGTTTCATGACGTAAACGGTGCTGTCGACGCCGGTGCCCATGGCGTACCAGGCCTGGCGGTCGCCGGACCAGAGCGCGGCATAGTTGAGGAAATAGCCACCGCCCTGGGTATTCTTGAATTTGCCACCGGCGTAGAACATAAAGCTCTCGTAGGCGAGGGTGTAGACGGTGTTATCCATCCCCAGACCGATGGTTTTCCATGCGCCTCCGTTCCAGAGCGCGACGCGCGGAGTGGTGATCCCGCCGGCGGTATTGAACTCGCCGCCGGCCACCAGCGAGTCGATGCCGTTGCTGGCCAGAGCGTAGACGGTGCCTGTGCCCGGCGCACCGTTGGTGATGCCGCTGCCGAGAGCGGACCAGGAGGCGCCGTTCCAGCGAGCGACATTACTGGCGCTGATGCCGCTGGCGCTGTTGAAGCGCCCGCCGGCGAAGATATCGGAGCCCTGCTTGGTGATGGCGTAGACGGGACCGCTGATGCCGCTGCCAAGGGCGCTCCAGATGCCGGTGGAGCCGTCATATTTGATGATATTGCTGGCGGCGATGCCTCCACCCTGGGTGAAGGAGCCGCCGATGTAGGCGATGTTGTTGGGTTCGTCCATGTAGATGGCGTAGACGTTGCCGTTAAAGCCCTTGCCGGTGTGCAGGGAGCTGTAGTTGTGGCCGTTCCAGCCGACGAGGTGGTTGGCGGTGACGGCGCCGGCGGCCGAGAAATCCCCGCCGACGAAAAGATGGCCGGCGTTGAAGGTGAGGGCGTAGACAAAGCTGTTGACGCCGCTGCCGAGGGCGCTCCAGGCCGAGCCGTCCCAACTGGCAAGACGCAGTGCGCTTACCCCGCCGATATTGTAAAAGTGGCCGCCGGCGTAGATGGTGCCCTCATCGGCGGCGATGGCGGTGACACGCTGGTCAGCGCCGCTGCCGAGGGCGCTCCAGGCCGCACCGTTCCAGCGTGCGATGTAATTGACGGTAGTGGTGCCGGCAGTGGTGAAATCTCCGCCGGCGTAGAGCGAGCCGTCACTGTAGGCGAGGGCGCGGACGACACTGTTGGTCCCCGAAGCGAGCGTGAACCAGGAGGTGCCGGTCCAGCGGCCGACGCGGTTGACGGGGGTGGTGCCGATGAAGGTGAATTCACCGCCGACGTAGAGGTCGCTGCCGTTGACGGCGAAGGCCAGCACCGGGGCGTTGCAGCCGGCGCCGACGGGGTTCCAGGCGCTGCCGTCCCATCTGGCGATGCGGTTGAGGGTGGTCGAGCCGCTCGAAGTGAATTCGCCGCCGGCATAGAGGGTGCCGTTGGCCATGGCCAGGGCGCGCACCTTGCCGTTAAAGCCCTCGCCGAGGGGGCTGAAACGCGCGCCATCCCATTTGGCGATGCGCTGGCAGAAGAGGTCACCGGCGTAGATGAAATCGCCACCGATGTAGATGCCGGTATCCGTCACAAGGATCGCGTGAACATTGCCGTCCACACCGGCACCGAGGGGGGTCCAGGTGTATCCATCCCACTTGACAATGCGGTTGGCGAACACCGGGCCGATGGCGCTGAAATAGCCGCCGATATAGAGCTCGTTGTTATGCACAGCCAGGGCGGTGACGATATTGTCGGCGCCGGAAAAGGTATATTCCGGGCTCCACTTTTCAATGGCCTGGGGGGCCGACGGCTTGACCGCCCGCGCGGGGGTGAATCGCGGCCGGCCCTGATCATCGATGGTCATCTCGAAGCCGGAGGGATCGAGGGTGACGTTGCGGCCGAGGCCGAGATCAAGGGTGCCGTCAGAACGCAAAACCTGTGCGAGGGGCTGGAGAGAGGCGGGCTGAGCCAGTGCAGGAGCCCCCATGGTTCCCAGAACTAAAAGTGCGCAGAGCACAACGGCTGCATAGTCTAAGGCCGGAATTCTCATGTCCTAAATGCCTCCTATACTGATGGTTAGCGGCCTCTCTTGGATGTCGATACAGGTGCTGGAGAGATGAGTTGGACACTGTCTTGCATGCTGTAATATACGTGCAATCGATAAATAATGCGCAAAAATTTGCTCTGCAGCGCTATTTTACACAATAAATCCATTCCCTGCAAGGGCTATTATGCTGTCAGACCCGCCTTTCATCGCCGGCCGATTGGGCAGGCTGATAGGCGTATGGTCGTTATTGGTGACGCAGTTTTCCCTCGCCCGGCTGCCGGCCGGATGCGCAGGCGCGGCCGGGTGATCCGTTTTCCCATGCCGGAGGAGGGGAGGTGCACTGCGCAATTTGCTTGCTTTTACCTCTGAAATGATGTACTTTATTTAAAATGCACTGAATCCGGAATCAGCGAACATGCGTAAATTTGTCACCCTGGCCCTTTTGCTTCTCCTTTGTCTGCCGCTGCGTGCGGAGAATACTCTGCCGCAGCGCCGCGGTGCCGTGAATGATTTCGCCGAGGTCATTCCCGCCGCCGAGGAGGCCGAGATCGAGGCGCTGGCCATCGAGGTATGGGAAAAGGCCGGCGTCGCTCTGGTGATCTGCACCGTGCCCACC
>JAKQKF010000206.1 GCA_029560815.1 bacterium | reverse complement strand
CAACGTCACCCTGATGAACCCGGTCGTGCTGGTCGGCATCTTCCTCGGTGCCATGACTGCTTTTATGTTCTCCGGTCTGACCATGACCGCCGTCGGTCGCGCCGCGGCCAAGATGGTCGATGAAGTGCGCCGCCAGTTCCGCGAGATCGCCGGCATCATGGAGGGCAAGGCCGAACCGGATTATGCCCGCTGTGTCGCCATCTCCACCAAGGGCGCCCAGCGCGCCATGATGCTCCCCTCGCTGCTCGCCATTTTCATCCCCGTCGTCACCGGTCTGGTTCTGGGTGTGGCCGGCGTCATGGGTCTGCTCATCGGCGGCACCAGCACCGGTTTCGTCCTCGCCGTCTTTATGGCCAACGCCGGCGGCGCCTGGGACAATGCCAAAAAGTATATCGAAGAAGGCCACATGGGCGGCAAGGGCTCCGAAGCCCATCACGCCGCGGTCATCGGCGATACTGTCGGCGATCCCTTCAAGGATACCTCCGGCCCCAGCCTTAACATCCTCATCAAGCTGATGAGCATGGTCTCGATCGTGGTGGCGGGACTGACGGTGGCTTATTCGCTGATGTAGTTTTTCATCTGCACCTGAGTTGAGATGCTGCGGTTTTCCGGCGGCACTCCAGTGGTGCAGAAAAAGCAAAAAAAAGGGCGATTCGTTCGAATCGCCCTTTTTTTCTGCCTGTCCGGCTGATTATTTTTTCCAGAAATCGGGGACCAGCAGGATCATGACGGTATAGAGCTCGAGCCGGCCGAGGAGCATCAGGAAGGAGAGCAGCCATTTGCCCATCACGGGCAGATGGCCGTAGTGGTCGACTGGTCCGACCAGCCCCAGGCCCGGGCCGATGTTGCCCAGGGTGGCGGCGACACTGGAAAAGGCGGTGACCAGATCCACGCCGAGCAGGGCCATGAGAATGGTGCCGGCTGCGAAGGTGATCACATAGATGATAAAAAAAGCGAGGATGTTGGTGACTATTTCCGGGGCGACCACTCGCCCGCCCAATCGCACCGGGATGTAGGCGTTCGGGTGGAGCAGTTTGGTGATCTCGCCGAGACTGTGCTTGAGCACCAGCATGATGCGCACAACTTTGACCGAACCGCCGGTCGAACCGGCGCAGCCGCCGATGAACATCAGCAGGATCATGATGAACTGGCCCGAGGGCACCCATAATTCAAAATCATCGGTGATGAAGCCGGTGGTGGTCATGATCGCGATGACCTGGAAGGCGGCGGAGCGCAGTGCGCCACCGATGCTGGCAGGTTTGCTCAATAGTAGAATGGCGGTTACCACCAGAATGGTGGCAAGGGTGAAGAGAAGATAGAAACGGAATTCGCGGTCGAGACGGTAGACCTCTTTTTTGCCGCGCAGGAAGCGGTAGTGGAGGCTGAAGTTGGTGCCGGCGAGGAACATGAAGAGCAGTATGACCATCTCGATATAGACGCTGTCATAGTGCGCCACGCTGGTGTTTTTGGTCGAAAAGCCGCCGGTGGCCATGGTGCCGAAGGTGTGGCAGAGAGCGTCGAAGAGCGACATGCCGCCGAACATCAACAGAGCGGTCTCGACTGCGGACAGAAGCACATAGACGCCCCAGAGGATTTTTGCCGTCTCGGCGATGCGCGGGCTGAGCCGGTCCTTGGTCGGTCCGGGGACCTCCGCCTTGAAGAGCTGCATGCCGCCGACGCCGAGCAGGGGGAGGATGGCCAGGGAGAGGACTACAATGCCCATGCCGCCCAGCCAGTGGGTCAGGCTGCGCCAGAACAGAAGGCATCGCGGCAGAGCCTCGACATCTTTCAGGATCGAGGCGCCGGTCGTGGTGTAGCCGCTCATTACCTCGAAAAAAGCGTCCGTGAACGAGGGGATGCAACCGGAGAGCATGAACGGCAGGGTCCCGGTGACCGTTGTCATGATCCAGCCGAGAGTGACGATTCCGAAACCTTCACGTACGCGAATCTCGCCCTGGCCGCGGTTTCCGAGCCAGAGCGCCGCGCCGGAGGCGACCGTGATAAGCATCGACCAGAGGATCGGCGCCGCCGCCGCCTCTTTGAAATACAGTCCCACGGCCAGGGGAAGGACCAGGCTCAGACCGGTGAACACCTGAAGAAGACCAATTACCTGAATGACGACACGCAGTCTCATCGCCGTCCTGTCTCCCTGAATCGGCGCTCAACCGGAATAAAAACTCTCACCTTTCAACGGCCATCCGGGACAATCTCGTCCGCCCCGGCGGCGTTGTCGCCGTCAGGACGCGCCTGCCCGTCAAAATCATCCTCAACGCCGGAGGCAGGCTGTCCTGTCCGTCTCAACTGTTCCGCGGCCCCGGCTGTCAGGTGAAGGTCGCCCGCACCGGCACTCGCAAACCAGCCGGGTATGGCGGAAGTCACGTTGCCCGCCAGTTCGGCCACCGCGCTGTCCCTGGCCGTAATCGGCCCATCGGTAAGGTTCGCCGCGATACGCCCCGCAGTTCCGGCGAAACGGTATTCGATGCAATCGGGATAGGTGCCGTTGAGAATGACCGTATTGTGAGCCACCTCGAAATCCCTGGCGTGGTGAAGGCTTATCCCGG
>JAKQKF010000186.1 GCA_029560815.1 bacterium | reverse complement strand
TTCTTGACCATGATCCCCGGGATTTTTTACTGCGTTATCCTGGCCTACCTGCTCATCTTTGCGCGGGCCAATCTGCTGCAGCTGCCGTTTTTTACCTTTCTGCCGCCGTTATGGATGGCGATTTCGCTCTACCTCTACCGCCAGATGGTCGATTTTGCCTATGTGCCGGGCTTCACCCGGCTGAGCGGACTGGCGCTCTTCATGACAGTCGTTTTTGCGGCCGCTTTTTTCCTGGCGCGGCTGCGGATCATCGCTGTTTTCTGGCTTTCTCCCATCTGGCTCTTTCCGATCGTTATCCTTATTTACCTTGGCTGGCGGCTGGCGGTGCGAAGGATGCTCTCCAGGGAGTGAGCGGGGGCGGGTGAGCGCGGTGAAGGCGTGTTCTGCAGGCTTTTGAGGTGCCAGGTGAAACCTGGCGTATAAAATAAAAAGTGCGGCATTCCCCACGGGCATGCCGCACTTTTTCATTTTATCAGTGCTGCCGCTCTATTCGGGAAGGCGGAAGGGCAGGTATTTCGGCTCCCACATCGCGTTCATCACCATTTGCAGGAGTCTTTCATCGTCGGCGCGGACGCCGAGGCCGCTGCGCCGGGCTTCCCTGGCGACCGCAAGCGCGACCTGGGCGGAGACGTAGCGGATCTTGTCAATGCGGGGCAGCATGCGCCCGGCCTTGAGATCTTCCGCCGAGACCAGATCGCTCAGGGCCTGGGAGGCGGCCATGAACATTTCGTCGGTCACCTTGGGAGTGCCGGAAATCAGGGCTCCGAGTCCGACGCCGGGGAAGATATAGAGATTGTTGCACTGTGAAATGATTTTTTCCCCGCCCTCGACCTTGACCGGTTTGAACGGGCTGCCGGTAGCGATAAGAACGTTGGGGCCGGCCGCAGCCACGACCTGCTCGGGTGTGGCTTCGGCTTTGATGGTGGGATTGGAGATCGGCATGATCATCGCCTGGGGATCGTTGGCGGCCATCGCCTTGAGGATTTCCTCATTGAAGGCGCCGCTTTGACCGGTGACGCCGAAGAGCACCGTGGCCTTGGCGTTCTTGATGGTTTCAAGCAGGGTGATATGGCTCCGGTCCGCGACGGTCCAGTTCGCCACAAAAGAGGGATCCTTGGCGAACATCTGCTGCTCCTCGCTCATGGGCATCCCCTTGAGGAGCAGGCCATCCTTGTCGATTCCGAAAATGCGATCTTCCGCTTCCTTGCGGCTCAAGCCCTCCATTATCAGTCCTGTGCAGATCTGCCGCGCGATGCCGAGGCCCGCCTGTCCCTGGCCGAACATGACAAAGCGCTGATCGCTTAATTTCTGCTTTTTGATCTTCATGGCGGAGAGGAGCACGCCTGTGGCGACGGAACCGGTGCCCTGAATGTCGTCGTTGAAGGAGCAAACCCGTTCCTTGTAGCGCTCGAGCATACGGAAGGCGTTGCCCTTGCCGAAATCTTCCCACTGCAGCAGGGCATGGGGGAAGTGGCGGCGGACGGCGTTGACGAACTGCTCGATGATGGCATCGTAGGCATCACCGGTAAGACGCTTTTGACGCCAGCCGATATAGAGGGGATCGGCGAGAAGGCTCTCGTTATTGGTGCCGACGTCGATCTGGATCGGCAGGCAAAAGGCGGGATGGAGCCCGGAGGCGGCGACATAGAGGCTGATTTTGCCGATCGGGATGCCCATGCCGTTGCTGCCGAGATCGCCCAGTCCGAGGATGCGCTCGCCGTCGGTGACCACGATCAGGGAGATGTTGGCGAAAGGGGCGTTCCTGAAGATATCATCGATGTGATGGATGTTGTTGGCGGTGACATAGAGGCCGCGGCGGCGGCGGAAGAGATGGCTGAACTGCTGGCAGGCCTTGCCGACAGTCGGGGTGTAGACAATCGGCAGCATCTCCTCGAGATGGTCAAGAATGAGGGAGTAGCAGAGCGTCTCGTTCCGGTCGAGCAGGGAGAGCATAAAGATGTACTTCTCGAGTTCATCCGGTTTGGCGCAAAAGCTTTCGTAGGTCTTTTGTTTCTGCAGCGCGAGCGAGGAGACTGCCTCGGGAAGAAGACCGCAGAGGCCCAGGCTCTGGCGTTCATCCTCGGGGAATGCAGTTCCTTTGTTGAAGATGGGGTGTTCGGTGAGGAGTTCTCCTTTGAATGGGACTTCTATGTACTCTTCGCCGCTGAACCGGTCGGTTCGCTTCTCATAGGTCAGCATAGCCTCTCCCTTCGATATGGATAGACTTCCGCAAAACATTAGGATGGTTCCTCTACAAGATAGCAAATCAAACTCTATCAGTCAAGCTGAACCTGCACGTGCAGGGAATAATCTCCTTGCTGGTTTGCCGATCATTGTTTAACTTGCCTCAGAGGGTTGTACTGCGCGAGGGAGAGAGGTATGGCCGCGACAAATCTGTGCCAGATGCGGATTGAAGATCTGCCATCGGTGAATGCGCTGCTGATTCGTGCCTTTTCTGCGGCGCGGCGCGAGGAGGGTTTCAGGCGTCCGGAGCTGGCGCTCTGCCGGATGGAATTCCTGCGTTTTTATCTGCAGGATGCACCCGCGAGCTGCTGGGTGGTGGAGGCGGAGGGTGGGCTCTGCGGCGCGGTCTTTGGGCACGGTTTGGGCCGGGTGGGCTGGATCGGCCCTCTGGCGGTCTCTCCTGAGAGTCAGAGGCAGGGGCTGGGCCGGTCGCTGCTGCAGCGATGCGAAGAAGCGCTGCGCGGGCTGGGCTGCAGCCTGATCGGGCTGGAGACAGATGCCGGCAGCCTGTACAACCTCGCCTTCTACAGCGGTCTTGGCTATACCCCGGGACCACTGCTGGTCGACCTGAGTCGTGCCGTTGAGCCCGGGCGGATGCGAGCGCTGGATCCGGCCATCGTCCGCTATGCGCAGGATCCCGCTCTTTTTATCGCCCGTCTGCCGGCTTTTCTCGCAGCCAACCGGATCGAGGCCGATTATTTGCATCTCGCCGGTCTGCTGCATAGGGAGCGTTTCGGGGAATCCTTTCTGGAGATGGCAGGGGAGGAGCCGCAACTCTTCGCTGCGCTGCAGCTGGTGCCGGTTTCGGTCCAGGAGAAGGAGGGAGTGGGGCGGATCATGGCGGTGGTGGGTCCCGGCGAGACCGATGCCGCCAGGCTGGAGCGTTTTCTATGTTCGATCGCCGGCATGGCGGGATGCTCTCATATCGTGCTCCGTCTTTCCACCTGGTATCCTCTTCTCATCACCGGCTTGCTGCGCCGGGGATGGAGCCTCAACCATTCCCATCTGCGTTTTTACCTCACCGGCGGAGAGACGCACGGGCAGGGGGTAATGCATCTGAACAAGTGGGATTAGTCCCGTTCAGGCAGCAATTTTCTATTGCAAATATGGTCAATTCTTCTTAATTTCGCAGGCTATGAATATGAGTATCCACAAAATCAGGGAGTAGAGATGGGAAATGCTATTGAGGTGACAGACGCCACCTTCGCCAAAGAGGTACTGGAGTCCAGCGTGCCTGTGCTGGTCGATTTTTGGGCGGTTTGGTGTGGACCCTGCAAGATGATTGCACCGGTTGTGGAAGAGGTTGCCGCGGCCAAAGCGGGAAAAATGAAGGCCGGCAAGATTGATGTGGACAAAAATCACCAGGTTGCGACCCAGTATGGCATTCGCAGCATCCCCACCCTGCTGCTTTTTAAAAACGGACAAGTGGTCGAACAGATTGTCGGGGCGGTTTCGAAGGCGGCGCTATTAAGCAAAATCGAACCCCATCTCTAAAATGCGCGTCATGGAAAATACCTTTGCACTCATTATGGCCGGAGGCGTGGGAGCCCGCTTCTGGCCAAAGAGTCGCAAGTCCCTGCCCAAACAGTATCTCTCTCTTGTCGGCAAGGAGACTCTGATTCAGGCGGTCAGCCGCAGGCTGCAGGTGATCATCCCGGTCGACAGAATTTATGTCGTCTCGACGCGGAATCAGGTACCCCTTCTCAATGCGCAGCTGCCCTGGCTCCCCTCCTCACAACTTGTCATCGAACCTTTCGGCAAGAATACAGCTCCCTGCATCGGCCTGGCGGCCCTTCAGCTGCAAAGGCGCGATCCGGAGGCTGTGATGATGGTCCTGCCTTCCGACCATCTGATCTCGGATACGGAAAAATTTGCCCAGATCCTCCAGGAAGCGGTCGAGCTGATCAAGAACAACCCCGATGCCCTGGCGACCATCGGCATCGAACCGACCTATCCGGCGACGGGGTATGGCTATATCCAGCGCGGCGCTCAGCTCGGCCCCCCTGCCAGCAAGGCTTTCCGGGTCCGTGCTTTCGCCGAAAAGCCCACCCTGGAGGTGGCTGAGCAGTTTTTTTCGACCGGCGAGTTCCTCTGGAACAGCGGCATCTTTATCTGGCGGGCGGCCACCATTCTCCACCTCATCGAGGATCTTATGCCCGACCTGGCGGCCGGTCTCCGGGAAATCGGCGAAGCCATCGGCACAGCCAGGGAAGTGCAGGTCACTGAGCGGGTCTATAAACAGATCCACAGCGATTCGATCGATTACGGCATCATGGAACATGCCAGCAACGTCATGGTGCTCGAGGGCAATTTCGGCTGGAGTGATGTCGGCAGCTGGCAGGAGGTCTACAAGATCTCGACCCACGATGAAGAGGGCAATATCCTGGTCAATGACCCGATCGTCAAAGAGTGCCGGAACTGCTATATCGAAGCGAGCGGACGCGTGGTCGCTGTGATCGGCGCCGAGGATCTCATCGTCGTCGATACGCCGGATGCACTGCTGATCTGCAAGCAGGACCAATCGCAGGAAGTAAAATGGGTCGTGGAAAAGCTCAAGCACAGCAACCAGCAAAAAGTGCTCTGAACATGAGCGAGGAGGAGACCCTCCTCGCCCTGGAGACGCTGGCGAAAACCCTCGATGTTGAGGTGCGCTATGAGAAAGGCGATTTTAACGGCGGATTATGCCGGATCGACGACCGGTCTGTCCTGCTGGTGCAAAAAACCGATCCGCTCCATCGCAAGATTCATATCCTGGCGCGTGAACTGGGGGCGTTGAATCTTGATCATATCTTTGTGATTCCGGCTCTGCGAGAACTCATCGAAGAGGTGGCCGCTTTTGCCCGCCCCCGGGCGAAGGCTCCGCTGCTCAACCAGGAGAGGCGCACTCTGCCGGATCAGATATAGATCAGTATCGTTATTAACTGCCCTAACCTCCATGGAGGGATGATATGCACAGATCCGAATTGGCCAAGTATTTTAAAGACAACCTCTTCCTGGCCGGGCTGAACTCGGTGAAAAAAGAGGCGGCTATCGCCGAATTGCTCGACACCTTCGTCAGGGAAAAGTACATCCGTAACCGTGACATTGTCCTGGAGATGCTGCACCAGCGCGAAACCCTCGGGAGCACCGGCATCGGTAAAGGCGTGGCCATACCCCACGGCAGGACCACAGCAGCGGCGGACGTCCTCATCGCTTTCGGCAAGTCGGATCAGGGCATCGATTTTGATGCCATCGACGGCAAACCGGTGCACCTCTTTTTTATGGTGATTGCACCGCCCAACGAGGAGGGGAACGTCTACCTGCCCATCCTCGGCTCGCTGGTCACCATCCTCAACGAAAAGGCCAACCGCGATAAACTGATGAAAGTGGACACCTTTCAGGACTTTATTGCCATTATAACGGGAGAGTGATGATGATCAAAAAAGATCTGGAACTCCTGGTTTCCCTCCAGGACATTGACCTGATGATTGAAGAGGTCGGCGATGTGGAAAAGCTCGGCTTTTCCGTCACCGGATACACAGAGCTCAAAAAGGCGCGCGAGGAGCTTTCAACCAGCATCAGCAAACCCCTGCTGTTCCGTTACGAGCGGCTGCGCGGCAAGCTCAAACGGGCGATCGTTCCCGTGAAAAATGATATCTGCCTCGGCTGTTTTCTGCGCCAGCCCACTTCCATCGGGGTCAAGGGGCGCGAGGATGAACAGATCTTCACCTGCGAGAACTGCGGCCGCATGCTCTACTGGCTGGACTGACCCCGCTTGACCGCTGCGTTTTTAGAGCGGTTCCCGATGAAAATGAAAAAGGCCACTCTCAGAGTGGCCTTTTTTTTGCAGTTTCGCACTGGTTGAGCGCAGCGCCTGCGATCAGATGATGCCGAGCTTTTTGCCCACCTTGCCGCAGATCTCCAGCACCTTGTCCAGCTCTTCATCTGTATGGGTGGCCATATAGCTGGTGCGGATGAGGGAGTGGCCGGGCGGGACCGCCGGGCTGATGACGGGATTGGAAAAGATGCCGGCCTCGTAAAGCGCTTTCCAGAAATTGAAGGTCTTTTCATCATCGCCGATGATGAGAGGGATGATCGGGGTCTGGCTTACACCTGTGTTGAAGCCGAGCTGCTGATAGCCCTCGCGCATTTTGGTGACGTTTTTCCAGAGCCGTTCCCGGCGTTCGGGCTCGCTGATAAGAATATCCAGCGCGGCGATCACCGCGGCCACCGCAGCGGGCGGCGGGCTGGCCTGGAAAATCAGGGCGCGAGAGGTGTGTTTGATAAAGTGAACGACCTCCTCCGGTCCCGCGATGAAGCCGCCGATCGACGCGAAAGATTTGCTGAAGGTGCCCATGACCAGGTCGACCTCATTCTCAAGGCCATAATGCTCAGCGGTGCCGCGGCCGTGCGCGCCGAGTACACCGAGCGAGTGGGCGTCATCGATCATGATGCGTACGCCGTGTTTCCGGGCCACTTTGACCATGTTCGGCAGGTCGACAATATCGCCGCCCATGCTGAAAACTCCGTCGCTGACGACCAGTGCGCCGTGATTTTTCTTGTTGTTGGTGAGGACGCGGTCAAGGTCGGCCATGTCGTTGTGGCGATACTTGTAGGCCTGGCCAAAGGCGAGGCGGGTGCCATCGACGATGCTGGCATGGTTTTCAGCGTCGCCGACTACCAGGTCCTTGCGGCCGACGACGGAGGAGATGGTGCCCTGATTGGTGGTGAAACCGGTCGAGAAGATCAGCACCGCCTCTTTTTTCATAAAATCAGCGAGGCGGGCCTCCAGCTCTTCATGCAGGGCGAGAGTGCCATTGAGGAAGCGCGAGCCGGTGCAGCCCGAGCCAAAGTTTTCGATCGCCGCGATGGAAGCGGCTTTAACGCGCGGATCCTGGGTGAGTCCCAGGTAATTGTTGGAGCCGATCATGATCAGGCGGTGGCCTTTGATCATGACCTCGGTATCGGCACCGGAATCTATCGCTTTAAAATAGGGATACCAGCCCTGTTCCATGGCCTCGCGCGCGCGGGTCGAAACAGTCGCGGATTTGCACTTATCGAACAAGTCTGCCAATGGGGTGCCTCCATGAAAAGGCTGAAAGCTGAATGGCCCTGGGCCCGTTTCCGGGTCTTGAACTATATATCTGGCGTAAATGATGAATAAAAGGTGGGCTTTGGCCCGCAGTCAAGAAGATATGGAAAACGATTGCACAATCGAGTGATATATCAGGATAAAATATAGCCAATGACGGCCTCAAAGTCAAGTTTAAACTATCGTTAGTACAATACAATGCGGCGGAAGCCGGCCTGCGGTGAGAAGTGACTCCGGCCGCAGCGAGGGGGAAGAGGACGCTGCTTTTGCTTGAAATTGGCACAGGAATGATGTAATTTAGCTCTTCATGGAAAGGGTGGACAAGAGCGATGAAAATTCTGGTTACTGGAAGCAATGGCTTTATCGGCAGTACCCTGGTGGAACGGCTGCTCCGGGATGGCCACAGTGTCCGCTGTCTGGTTCGCCGTAGCAGCGATCTGACCTGGCTCGGGAATCTGCCGGTCGAGTATGTCTATGCTGATCTGAACAGTGCGCGCGATCTGGGTGGCGCTGTCGCCGATGCGGAGCGCGTCTATCATCTGGCCGGCGTCACCAAGGCGCGCGACGAGGCCGGCTACCTCAGGGGCAACTATGAAGCGACGGTGAAGCTGCTGGCGGCGTGCAAAAGCTCGGGAAGAGAGGAACAGCGCTTCATCTTTGTCTCCAGCCAGGCGGCCGCCGGCCCCAGCGCATCCGGTCGCGCCCTGACCGAAGAGGATCCGCCCCGGCCGATCTCCCTCTACGGGCGCGCCAAGCTCCACGCCGAAGCGGCAGTGCTGGAGTATGCCCGCGATCGTTTCGCGACCATCGTTCGCCCCCCTTCGGTCTATGGCCCGCGTGACCGCGACATCTATGTCTATTTCAAATCCGTCGCGCGGGGTCTTTTGCTGCTGCTCGGGGATGGGCGGATGAAGATCAGTCTTGTCCATGTTGATGACCTGGTGGAGGGGATGATCCTCGCCGGCGAGTCGGAACAGGCACGGGGCCGGGTCTATTTTCTCAGCGCCGACGAGGCGAGCGACTGGCGCACCATCGGTTCGATCATCGCGGCGGCCCTGCAAAAAAAGCCGCTGGTGGTGCATGTGCCGGTCCTGGCTCTCAAGCCGGTCGCCTGGGTGAGCGGTCTGGGCAGCAGCATCACCGGCAAGCCCGCCCTGCTCAACGCCGACAAGGTGGCGGAGATGCTTCAGCCGGGCTGGGTCTGCAGCAACGGGCGCGCCCGCGCCGAACTGGGCTTCAGGCCGCGGATCACTCTCGAGGCGGGAATGACAGCGGCAGCCGCCTGGTATAAAAAGATGGGCTGGCTATAACGCTGCGGTGGTCAAGGCTGGGGGGTGGTCATGAGCAGCTGCTGAATATGACCGCGGATCTGGCTGGTGAGGGCGGCGCTGTCCGGACGCGAGGTGGCGCTGACGTAATAGTGCGCGGCCTGGAGGAAACGCATCATATGCTCCTGGTCGATACGGCTGCGATAGCGGTATTCGCGATTGAGGAGGTTGAGCCGTTTCATCTCCACTCCCTTTCCGCCCAGCGGTGTCATGAAGGTGAACTCCTGCCGGGGTGAGACGATCTCCTGCTCGAGCAGCCCCTGACGGACCAGGCCGTCAAGAACGGAATGGAGGTCGTCTGCGGTGAGTTTGATCTCCGTGTCCAGATCCCGGTAGATATCGGTTTCGGTCGGTTCTGCGCGGGCCCAGATCACGCAGAGGGCTGCCAGCTCCTCCCGGGTCGGCACTCTGCGGAGGCGGGGTGGGGGTGGGATCTTGTCCTTGCCGATGGCCTTTTCCAGGGCCTGAACTCCTTTTGCGGCCAGGGCCATGAGATCGATAGGCTGCTGGTAGCCCCCGGTTCCGCGGCGGTACTGCTCCTCCGCGGCCCGGTCCGGATAGGCCCCGGGCTGACCCGACAGCCTTTCAAGGGGGAAGAGGGTCGGTCTTTTTTTGCGTTCCTCCCGGTAAGGGACAAGGGGGATGGGGACAGGGTAAAACTCGGGCACAGAGTTGGCACTCAGCTGCCGGGTGCGTGCGACGCTGTCCGCCATCGCCAGGAGGCTGTCCAGATGAGCGGGCCAGACGATGGTCTCCTCCCCGGCCGCAGTCGTGAGCGGCAGTTCCGGTATCAGGATGGGGGTTTCCGCAACCGGGCCGGGAGCAGGGCGCTCTGTGACCAGGGCCTCGCCGGTCTCGGCGGATTCAGGGAGAACGGGCTCGGCGATGATGGGTTCGGGCAGTTCGATAAAGGCCACATCGGCCACCTCTTCGGAGGGCAGCGCGGTTTGCTCAAAATGCCACAGGTAAAAAAAGAGGCCCAGACCGAGATGAAACAGCAGGGAGATGAGCGTGGCCAGCCGCAGGTAATTTGAATTCATAGACCATAAACCATAACGGGAACTCGATTGACTGCTTGATAAGGGAGAGCGCGCCGGCGGCCGCTGATCTGGCAGTGAATTGTCTTGTTGATACGCCAGCGCGGGGCTAAAGTTCCTCGGCGTCGGCCGGCGCTATAATGTACAGTACAGAAGTTTCTAATCAAACAATTTTAGCGGGGTCGTATGGAATCTTTTCTTCTGGTGATGACCACCTGCTCTACTCTCGGGGAGGCCGAAGAGCTGGCTGAAAAACTGCTCAAGGTGCGGCTGATCGCCTGTGCGAACATCATCCCCGGGGTCCATTCTCTCTTCCACTGGCGAGGCAAGATCGAGCACGCCGGGGAGGTGGTGCTGCAGGTAAAGTGCCGCAAGCGTTATTTCAAGGATCTGGTCGAATGGATTCAGACCCATCACACCTATGAGGTTCCGGAAATCCTCGCCCTCCCCGTCGTGGACGGCTCCAGGGAGTATCTGGATTGGATGATGGAGGAGACGCGTTTCACGGAATTCGACAATTAGGATGAACTCATGAAACGGACCAAACACGCCCTGGCGACGCGCGTCGCCAATCTGGAACCCTCGGGCATCCGCAAGGTGTTCGAGATCGCCAATGCCCATCCGGAATATATCAACCTGTCGATCGGCGAACCCGACTTTGACATGCCGATGTTTCTCAAGGAGCAGGGGATCAAGGCGATCCTTGCCGGTCACAACCGCTACACTCCGACGCGCGGCATCCCGCAGCTGCGCCAGCTCATCGCCGATCAGCTCACCGCGGAGGGGATCCGTTTCGATGATCTCTTTGTCACCGCCGGGGCCACCGGCGGCCTCCTGCTGAGCATTCAGGCCCTGGTCGACAATGGGGATGAGGTGATCGTCCCCGATCCCTATTTCGTCGCCTACCGCAACATCGTCTATATGGCCGGCGGCACTCCCGTGGGCGTCGACACCTATCCCGATTTCCAGATCAAGGCCAGCGCGGTGGAGCCGCTCATCACCGAACGTACCCGCGCCCTCATCCTCAACAGCCCCAACAATCCGACCGGAGCGATCTATACGCGCGATGAACTGGAAAAGATCGTCGCCCTCGCCGACCGGCACGGCTTTTATATCATCTCCGACGAGGTGTACACCCCTTTCATCTACGAGGGCGATTATACCAGCCTCGGCCATCTGACCGACGACGCCATCCTCGTCAACAGTTTCTCCAAGAGCGCCGCCATGACGGGCTGGCGTCTCGGCTACGTCTCCGGTCCGGCCGTGGTGATCGACCGTATGGCCATGCTCCAGCAGTACGCCTATGCCAGCACCAACTCGGTCGCCCAATATACCGCCCTGCGAGCCTTTGAGGTCGATTACAGCGAGCAGCGCGGCAATTACCGGCGCAAGCGCGATCTCTGCTACGATATGCTCTCCCCCCGTTACGATCTGCACAAATCGCGCGGCAGTTTCTATCTTTTTCCCAAGGCTCCGGACGGCAACGCGACTGCTTTTTTTGAGCGGGCGCGGGATGCCGGCGTCCTGATCATCCCCGGCAAGGATTTTTCCCGGCGGGACACCCACTTTCGCATCTCTTTCGCCGTCGCCGACGATGTTCTGGTGCGCGGCATGGAAATATTGCAGCGCCTCGCCTGAAAAGAAACATTTTGGCGCTCCGGACAGTATAGCAGAGTGTGGAGAGCCCAATATGCAAGAATAGCGCTTTGGTCGCCGGACTGGCGGATGCTGCGGAGGAGATCTGCGCTGCTGCGGATCTGACCGCCACCGCCGCGGCGGTGATGCGCTGCCTGACGCGCCTGCTGGCCTGCTCAGCCGTTTCTTTCTCCGTCTTCGATCTGCGCACACTCGATCTGTTTCTCGATGAACACCAGGGTGCGCTGCGATCCTGCCACAAAGCTCCGCGCCTGGAACGGAGCGGGAATCTGGCTGCCAGTCTGGAAGCGGGCGCTCAACTCCTGACTCTCGCGGATGAAGGAGGAAGGGAGTATTTCGTCCTCTATGAAAACCGGACGCCGGGGCGCTGCCCGGAGTGCGAACTGCGCATTCCATTTTTCAGGGATCCTGCCACTCTTTGCGTCATCACCCTTGGCAAGAAAGAGAGCGGCATGGATTACAGCAGCGACGAGATCGACGCCCTGCGCGTTCTGATCGCTATGCTGAGCAGTTCCAGCCCCTCCCCGGCTCCCGCCGGAGGGCCTTGCGAAGGAATTCCGGACGAACTGGCCTCCTACCAGCGCCGCGGCAGCAGTGCCTGCCTGCTCGGCAGCTCGCGCCAGATTCTGGCCATCAAGGAGAAAATCGCGTGCATCGCCCCCACAGATGCCTCAGTCCTGATCACGGGTGAAAGCGGAACAGGCAAGGAGCTGGTAGCGCGCGCTGTTCATCAGCAGAGCCGCCGGTCCGGCCGCGATATGGTCGTTGTCAATTGCGCCGCCCTGCCTGAACAACTGGCTGAAAGCGAGCTCTTCGGCCATGAACGCGGAGCCTTCACCGGCGCCTTGGCCATGAAAAAGGGCAAATTCGAGTACGCTGATAACTCCAGCCTTTTTCTTGATGAGATCGGTGATCTGAACCTGGCGGTACAGGCCAAGCTGCTCCGGTTTCTGCAGGATGGCGTTTTTCAGCGGGTGGGAGGGAACCATGATCTGCACAGCCGGATCCGCCTGATCTCCGCCACCAACAAGGAACTGCCTCAGGCGATCGCTTCCGGCGCCTTCCGTCAGGACCTCTTTTACCGCATCAATGTCGTGCAAATCGAACTCCCGCCCTTGCGAGAACACCCCGAAGATATCCCACTGCTGGCGGAGTACTACGCCCGCCATTTCGCCGCCAAATACCGGCTGCCGCACCGGCGGCTGCACCCTGAAATCGACTCCTGGCTGAGAAGTTATACCTTTCCCGGCAACGTCCGCGAGCTGATCAACATCGTCGAGCGCATGGTCATCCTTGGCAACGGCGCCGCCGCGATCGCAACCCTGCCGTGCCGGGGAGGCGCCGCCCTCCCGGCCGCTTCTCCGGCCTGTCAGAGCCTGGATGCTCGGGAACGGGAGCATATTCTTGCTGTCCTGGCGGAGACCGGCCATAACAAAAGCGCGGCCGCCCGCATCCTCGGCATCGCCCGCAAGACCCTCCGGGAAAAGATCGCCCGCTACAGCCTCCAATAATCCCTGTTTTAGATGGTTTCGTCCCGCAGGCCAGCCCGGCCAAAAAGACTGGTACCAAAGGTTCCACCCGGGGGAATTGTACCGGCCGGGAGGGGATCTCTCATCCGGACCCTAAATAATGGTCTAATAAATACAAATACTTAGGAAATTCGCTTGCATTCAGTTTCTGGCATCCTCCTTGCATAGTCCTGCAGTGAAGGCCGCAGGAGATATCAGTTGTGCGGCAGGAATTTATTTGCATGAAGGGAGGAACACCATGAAACGCCATCTGTTTGTGAGGATTCTGGCGGTGGCTCTGATCGCGGCAGCTCCTTTGGCTGCTGCTGAGGGTAACCCGCTGGATCAGAAGCCGGTCGACAAAGAAGCGGCTATGAAACTTTTGCCCTATGTCAAGCATCAGAAAATCCACATCCGCGCAGCCATCGTCGAACTGGTGGGGGAAAACTGCTGCAAGGAGGCGGCTGATGTGCTTGTCGATCTGATGAAAACCGATGAGGTGCCGGGAGTGCGTATGATCGCCGCCCAGGCCCTGGCCAAGACCAAAGTCCCTTCGGCCATCGCTGAAATGAGGGATCAAGCCAGAAAGGATAATAACAAGACTGTCCGTCATGTTCTGAATTCGCTCGCCGACGAACTGGAGAAGGAGAACGGGATGGAAAAGAGCCTGGCCGTCAAATAGGGGAGACACATCGATGGATCTCACATCGACCGTGCATGAGCAGCAAAAAAGGCTGCCTCGCAAGAGGCAGCCTTTTTTTTACTTTTTTGCGGATACATCCATGCAGCACCCGCAGCCGGTGATCCCTAGGAGACCTTTTTCGAGTCCCGGTAGAAATAGAGGCAGAGCAGCCCGAAAAGCGCGAGAGCCAGGAGCTGGCCGCTGTGGCTTTCCGCCCACTCGAGGGTGATGAGGGGGATGATGAAGGAGACCTTGTCGAAGCCCAGGTATTTCAGAAAGGCCGAAAGCACACCCATGATGGCCCCGCCGGCGATAAAGCCCGAGGCGATGAGGGTACCCTTTTCACGGCGTTTGTTGTTGACTGTTTCATCCTTGGAGGCGGTGGAGACCAGATGGGCAATGAGGCCGCCGGCCAGCAGCGGGGTGTTCAGCTCGAGGGGAATGTACATGCCGAGGGCAAAAGCCAGAGGCGGTATGCCGATCATCTGCAGGACCAGGGCGAAGATGGCTCCGACCGCGTAGAGCAGCCAGGGGGCCGGCATGTTGGACATCAGCGGCTTGATCACCGCCGCCATGGCGTTGGCCTGCGGGGCGACCAGGGCCTCCGGCCCGACAAATCCATAGGTCTCATTGAGGATCATGATCACAAATCCCACCGACCCGGCGGCGACCAGGGTGCCGAGGAATTTGTACTTTTCCTGGTTGACCGGGGTGGTGCCGAGCCAGTAGCCGATCTTGAGATCGGTGACGAATCCGCCGGCCATCGAGAGTGCGGTACAGACGACGCCGCCGATGATGAGGGCCGAAATCATCCCGGCGGTGCCGGTCATGCCGATCTTGACCAGGATGAAGGAGGAGAGGATCAGCGTCATGAGGGTCATGCCGGAGACCGGATTGGTGCCGACGATGGCGATGGCGCGCGCGGCCACTGTGGTGAAGAGAAAAGAGATGATCAGCACGATGAGCAGGCCGACGACAGCCTGGAGCCAGTTGTGGACGACGCCAAACTGGAAGAAGAGGAGGATCAGCACGGCGGTGAGGGCGATGGCTGCGACGATGATCCCCATCGGCAGATCCTTCTCCATCCGGTTCTGGCTTTTTTCCGCGCCGGTGTGCTTGCCGGTGATCTCCACCCAGGCCAGCTTCATCGCTCCGCCGATGATGCGGGAGGATTTGAGGATGCCGATGATCCCCGCCATGGCGATGCCGCCGATGCCGATGTGACGCACGTAGGTGAAAAAGAGCTCCTCGGCGGACATATCCTTGATCAGAGTGGTGGCCGTGCTGCCCAGCGTGGCCGTCAGCCCCGCGCCGAAATAGTGAACCAGGGGCACGAGCAGAAACCAGGAGACAAAGCTGCCTGCGGCGATGATGGCTGAGTATTTCAGGCCGACGATATAGCCGAGACCGGTGACCGCGGCTCCGACATTGAGGCGGAAGACCAGCTTCCATTTGTCGGCGATGCCGGCGAGAAAGGGGATAGCCCGGCTCTCAAAGACTTCGCTCCACCAGTGAAAGGTGCCGATGATGAAATCGTAGATGCCACCGATCGCCATGGCCTTGAGAAGAATTTTGGCCTGATCGCCGCCCGCTTCACCGGCTACCAGCACTTCGGTGGTCGCGGTGGCTTCGGGGAAGGGGAACTGGCCATGCATCTCCTGCACGAAATATTTGCGGAAAGGGATCAGGAAAAGGATACCGAGGAAACCGCCGAAGAGCGAAGCGAGGAAGATCTGATAGAATTTGGCATCGAGATTGAGGATATAGATGGCCGGTATGGTGAAAATGGCGCCTGCGACGACTACCCCCGAGGCTGCGCCGATGGACTGGATGATCACATTTTCGGACATGGCGTTCTTGCGGCCGAGAAAGACGGATGTGCCGACGGCGAGGATGGCGATCGGAATGGCCGCCTCGAAGACCTGGCCGATTTTGAGCCCGAGATAAGCGGCGGCCATGGAGAAGAGCGCCGCATAAAAAAGACCCCAGATCAGCGAATAGGCGGTGACTTCGCGCAGGGGCTTGGCTACCGGCACCACCGGTTCATACTTCTCCCCCTCCTTGAGAGGGCGATAGGCATTTTCAGGCAGGGACGTTTTTCCGGATTCCATTATTCCTCCATATTGGGTGATCAGCTCGAAACCTGGCAAAAATATAGCGATCAACCGCCTTTAATGCAAGGAGAATGTGCCCCGTAAAATAGTGCTTTAATTTTGCCCCCCGAAGCCGTATATTACGCCGAAATCAATGGAGAATCCGATGAAGCTACACCTGAGCCTGATAGCGCTGGTGCTGACAGCGATGGGCTGCGGCGGCGCCGGGATCGCGCCGCCTGCGCGCGAAACCGTCGATCTGGGCATGCCTGAAACAGCGGCGCTTCGCCTGACCCCGCAGCCAGAGTCCCGCCCGGCCGATCTGCTCCTTCTCACCCCGCCGGAGATTCCGGAGGAGGCCGTCCTTCGTTTTATGGAAAAGAGCAGCCGGCTGGGCTACCGCTTCCTCTGGGTCCGGGTGGCCGCCCCGCCCGATACCGGGGCCGCCGCACAGCTGCTCCGGAGGGCCGCCGCGCAGATGGAGCGTGCTGGAAAAACGGGGGTGATCATCTTCGGGGCCTGGCCGGGAGTGGCCGCCCTGCTGGCCGATTCCACTTTTCATGCCCTGCTCTGGGTCGCCTCGCCGCAGGAAATTGAGGCGCCTCTGGCGGCGGCGGACAGCACCTTGCGCCATCCCCGGTTGGCGCTCGTCGTCCCGGATCCCGCCCCTGTCACCATCACTCCTCTCCTGAAGGGCTGGCTGCGCACGCCGGAGGAGCTGGTCTGGCTTGCGACAACGCAGCCAGCCGCCGCCCTGCTGGAGTCGGACCTGGAGCCCGTCATCCGCCGCAAGGCCCAGCTCTTCTTCGATCGCCATCTCAAGGGAAAACGGTGATGACGGCGAGGAGTGGCCGTCAACGGTGCGGTTCATAGGTTCAGTGCGGGGAGGCAGCGGTTTTCATGCAGATCTATTTTTTCCCCCAACGCGAAAGCTGGAAACGCATCAGCTCCTCTCCCGAAGAGCTGCACCGGCTGCTCGAACGTGTCGCAGCGGAGACCGATACCGCCGATCTGGTCGTCGCTGTTCATCTCGTCCGCCGCTCAGCCTGGAGCGGCGGAACCGCCTATGTGCGGCAGTGGCTGCATCCTGGCCATTTTTATGCTGTTCGCGGCAAATGGCGCCTGAGCGGTGAGTGGGAAACTCCGCCGGAACTGCCGGGGCGCTTCAAGCTCATCCGCCTGCTGCTGCCGGATGACGGCTCCGCCTACCCCCTGAGTCAGCTGGACCGCTACGGCTGGCAGCACCGGTTTGACCGGTTCAGCGACCATCTCGCCTTCTTTTTCGCGCACGAGCTGCACCATTACCGCCGCTATCATCTCGGTCTGCATCCCCGTGAAGGGGAGCACGGTGCCAACGCCTGGGCGGCCGAGCGCTGCCGTGAACTGGGCGCCGGTGTGGAGAGCCGGCGGACGGTCAAAAAAAAAGCCAAAAAGAGGACCCGTCGCGGGCCGACTTTCTGGCAGCTTCTGAATCCTCTCGATTTTATGCCGGCCGCACAGGCGGCCTGGCTCTGGCGCAAGGGCGCTGCGCTCCTTAGCGCGGCGCTGCGGCTGGGCTGCGGCGACCGGGAGCGCTACGTCGCCGCCAAGATGGACCATATTCAGCGCTTCGCGCGATTGGCGCCGGGCGCGCAGCTTTGGATCACTTTTGACCCCGGGCAGCGTTATCTCAACGCACCGGTGCGGCTGGTGCGGCTCCTGCGCCGGCCCTCCCTGCGCGCGGTGATCGAAACCGGAGACGGCAAAACCTGGCGCTGGCCTCTGGCCTGGCTCTCCCCTGATCCCCCGCACGGTGAAGCGGCGCGCTAGGTTTCGCTTTCCACCGCTTCCGCGGCCGAGCGAGATGAGCGGATCTGATCAGATCTGATCTTGTGTTTCTTGATCTTCAGGTGGAGATTCTGCCGCGGCATCTGCGCCATCTTGGCCGCGCGGGAGATGTTGCCCCGGGACTGCAGCAGCAGTTGGGTGATGTATTCCCTTTCAAAAAGGTTTTTCGCTTCCGCATAGGAGTGGAATCCGCCCGTCTCCGGGCAAGCGCTCTCCTCCCGGCCGAGATAATCTTCGGGCAGTTCATCGGGGCCGATCCAGTCCGAGTCCGAGAGGGCGACCATGCGCTCGATCACATTTTCAAGCTCGCGCACATTGCCCCGCCAGGGCTGATGAGTGAGTATTTCGATGGTTTCAGGCTTGAGATAGACCCCGAGATGGTTGTGTTTTTTCGAATAGACCGAGACAAAGTGACGGATGAGCAGTGCAATGTCATCGGGGCGTTCGCGCAGGGGCGGCATGCGCAGGGTGATGACATTCAACCGGAAGAAGAGATCTTCGCGGAACTGCCCCTCATGTACCATCTTGCGCAGATCGCGATTGGTGGCAGCGATGATCCGGGCGCCGGTGCTGAGCAGTTCAGTGCCGCCGATGCGCCGGAACCGTTTGTCCTGTAAAACACGCAGAAGCTTGACCTGGAAGGAGGGGGTCGTGTCACCGATCTCATCGAGAAAGATGGTGCCCCGGTCGGCGATCTCGAAATAGCCCTTGTGGGTGCGGTAGGCGCCGGTGAAGGAGCCCTTCTCGTGGCCGAAGAGGGTGCTTTCCAGCAGAGTGTCGGGTATACCGCCGCAGTGAACGGCGAGAAAATTATTGTGCCGGTTGGGCCCCATGACGTGAATCATGCGCGCGATCACCTCCTTGCCTGTACCGGTTTCGCCGGTGATCAACACGGTAGCGTCAAGCGGAGCGACCTTTTGCACCATGTTCTTCAGCTCCCTGACCGGTTCACTCTGCCCGACCAGGATGGGGGCCTCGGCCATGCCCAGGTCGGAATCATGCTGGGGCGTAGAGGAGCGATGCTGCAGCTGGTTTAAAAGATGCTCGATGTGGCGCAGCACCTGTTCTGCCTTGTGGACCGGCTTTTCAATGAAACCGTCGGCGCCCATTTTGACGCAGTCGACCAGTTCTTCAGCGGAAAGGGCACCCAGCAGCACGATGAGGGTATTGTCCGCGAGGGATTTGATCTCGCTGATCGATTTCGGCAGTTCAGCGCGCAGAGTGTCGGCATCGAGGAGCACAGCATCCAGAGAAGAAAGCTCGCCCAGGATGCGCACAGCCTCTTCATATTCCCGTGTTGAATGGAGCTCAAAGCCAAGGTTCGGCGCTGCCTGATTGAAAAGCGTCAAAAGCTGCTTGTCGTGCGCAATGATCAACAAGGTTTTTTTCATATAGGCTGGTCCTTTATTCTCCTGAACTATCCCGGTTAATGTGGTGACGTTTTTCATACAGCTGCAAGCAAAGAACATGCCTGAAATGAGCAAAACCGGGCGAATATTTTAAGATGTAAACCTAAAAATAACAAACACCCCATTTCCCTCTCCCGCCATGGTGGCTGTGGAATCCGTCAGGCAGGGGGATGAATATGTATAAGTGATGCCACAGCATGTGGCACCGATTCAGCAAATGAGCGGAGGAGCTGTTTTGGCGCCTGAACGCATCTGCCATTTTTCGGATACCCATCTGGGCTATTCCGAATACGGGAAAATATCGCCGCGCACCGGGCTCAACCAGCGGGAGCAGGACTTTTATGACGCCTGGGAAGAGAGTATAGACCGGATTATCGCGCTGCAGCCCGACCTGGTTATTCATGCCGGCGATCTTTTCCATACGCCGAGACCGAGCAACCGGGCGATCCGGGTGGCGCTGGCGGGAATCCAGCGGGTCAGCGCGGCCGGGATCCCCATGGTCATGATCTCCGGCAACCATGAAACCCCGCGCATCCGCAGCACCGGCTCCATTTTCGAGTCGCTTGCACTCTTCCCTGACATCCACTGTGTCTTCGAAGGAGAGTACCGCCGGCTCTCTTTCGGGAGTCTGGATATCCACGCCATCCCGCACTGCTCCCTGAGCGGAGAGCTGGAGATCGCCTGCCGGAGCGTCGAGATCAGGGGTGATGCGGTGCGCAACCTGCTCGTCACGCATGGCATCTGGACCCAGACCGAGAGCTTTAGCATGGGAGAGTTCAATGAGCAGCGCCTTCCCGATTTCACGCTCCTCTACCCCGATCTCTTCGACTATGTCGCTTTGGGCCATTATCACCGCCGAGTCGATGTGGCTCCACGGGTGAGTTACTGCGGCTCGACCGAGCGCACCAGCCTGAACCAGGCCGGCTATCCGTGCGGCTTTCTCGAACTCGATCTGGCGAGCGGGGAGCGCACCTACCACCCGGTTACGGCGCGGCAGATGGTGCGCATCAAGCCCATCGCCTGCCGCGGCCTCAAACTGCAGGAGATCTATGACCACGTGGCAGCGGAGGCGCGCGCCATCCCGGAGGGGGCGATCGTCCAGCTGACTCTGGCGGAGGTCGAGGAGAGCCAGTATCTGGGAATGGACATGCGTCTCCTCGAGGAGATGTTTCCCGCTGCCTTTCATCTTGAAAAATCCATCAGTTATGAAGCAGCAGATGCCATGACCCACTCCCCCTCCCTCCATTTCGACTCCCTGGGCGTGGAATTCGGCCGTTTTGTGGCGTCGCTGCCGGAAATGGAGCTGGACCGCGAGATTCTTTACCGGATCGGCAGCCGCTATCTGGAAGAGGATGAAGAGTGAGGCGGAGATGATCATCAGAAGAGTGACGCTCCACAACTACCGCCGTTTTGCATATGCGGATCTGGAGTGCCCGGAGAACATCATTGGCATCGTCGGCCGCAACGGGGCGGGCAAGACCACGCTGGTTGAGGCGATCGGCTGGGCGCTCTATGGCAATGTCATCTCCCGGACCGGCAAGGGGGACATCCGTTCCCAATTTGCTGCGGAGAGCGAGACCTGCTCGGTCGAACTCGAATTTGAGTACGGGGGCGAGGAATACCGCATTCTGCGCCAGCTCAAGGGTAAAAACGCCACCGCCGAGGCGGCGATTTACCGGGCGGGCGCAGCCTCCCCCGATGCGGTCCAGGAACGCGGAGTCAACGAGTATGTCGAGCACCTTCTCCGTCTCGACTACCGTTCTTTCTTCGCTTCAGTCTTCGCCCGGCAGCGCGAACTGGCCGCCCTCTCGGCCATGTCTCCTGAGGAGCGGCGCAAGAGCATCGCCCGGTTGATCAACATCGACCGGATTGACAAGGCTCGCGAACGCGTGCTCGCCGACCGCAACGGCAAGAACAAATTTATCGAAGGCATGCGCAGCGCCCTCGTCGATCCCGAGCTGCTCGATCAGCGCATTGCTGCTGCGGCTGCGGAAAACCTCCAGCTGAACGAGGCGATGGCGCGGGAAGCCGAGGCAGTGGCCGCGCAGGAAGAGGCGCTCAGAGAAACGCGCGTAGTGCTGGATCATCTTGCCGGGCTGCGCGGCGTCTGGCAGGAGCACGAGAACAGGATTCTCGGCTGGCAGGCGAGCCGCAGAGAGCAGCTTGCAGCCCTGCAGCGCAGCCGGGAGGATCTGGAAGCGATCGCTGTGGCGGAAGAGGAACTGGAGACCCTGCGCAAAACCCTGCAGGGACTACCAGCCCTGAGGGGGGAGAAGGAGCGCCTGGATGGAGAGGAGCTGCGCCAGGTGCAGCGCGAAGGTCTGCTTCAGCTGCTGAAGCAGACCGGTGAGATCGCCGCCGCCAGCCGGGAGCGCATCGCTGCGGCGCAGAGCAGGCTGGCGGGACTCGCCGCTCTCACAGAGGAACGTGCCGCCCTGCTTCAGCGGGAGGAAGAGCTGGAGAAGCGCCTGGACGAAGCGCGCGAGCTTCAGCAGCACTGGAAAAGCGAGGCAGCGGCGGCCGCCAGGGCGGGGACGGAAACGCGCACCAAAAAGGAACAGATTGAAAAGCTGGGCCCTGACGGAGAATGCCCGACCTGCACGCAAAAGCTGGCCGGTCATTATGAGCTGGTCCTGACGGAGATGGATGAAAAACTGGCCGGGCTGCGCATCGCCTGGCAGTCAGCGGCGAAGAATCAGGAGGAGGCGGAAAAGAGCGTCGCGGAGCTGGAGCAGGCGCTCAAAACCAGCCGCCGCGAAAAAGAGACTCTGCTGCGGCGCATCACAGCGGACACGGAGGCTTCCGCATCCCTTGCGCGGATGCAGGAGGAGCTGGCGATGGCGGACAGTCAGGCGGCCGGACTGGAGAACAACCTCGCAGCGCTTGGAGAGGTGGAGTATGACCGGGAAGCGCACCAGAAAGCGCGGGCACAGCTGGCGGAATTGGAAGCCCTGCAGCGCCGGGCCGATATGCTGGAGGAACGGGCCAGCCGCAGGGGGCAGGTGGGGGCGGATATCGAACGCACCGAAAAGATGACCGCCGATCTGACAGCAATGGAGGAGGGGGAAAGGGCGGTTCAGGCCGGACTGGGCTATGAAGAGAGCGCCTATCGCGAGGCCGATTCAGCGGTCAAGGCAGCGACGAGCGCCCTGTTTGCAGCCAAGGCCAGCCATGCCAAAACAAGAGAATTAGCGGTGCGAAGCCTGACCGTGGAGGAGAATCTGCAGACGCAGAAAGCGGAGCAGCAGAAAAAGCGGCAGGAGATCAGGGAGACCGAGGAGGAGATACGCTATCTCGATGCCCTCGATCTCTATCTCAGGAAATTTCGCGTCGAGCTGGCCGGCCGCATCCGGCCGCTGCTCGCCCGCCGCGCTTCCGGGCTGCTGAGCCTCACCACCAGCGGCCGCTACACCCGTCTCGAACTGGACGAGGATTACCAGATCTCACTTTACGACGGCAACCATGCTTTCCCGCTGGGACGTTTTTCGGGCGGAGAACAGGATCTGGCCAATCTCTGTCTGCGCGTAGCCATCAGCCAGATTCTGGCCGAACGCAGCGGCGGCGCCCCGATCAATTTCATCGTTCTCGACGAAATCTTTGGCTCGCAGGACGAGGAGCGCAAGAGCCTCATCCTCAATGCCCTGGGACAGCTCTCCTCGCAATTCCGCCAGATCTTCATGATCACCCACGTCGAGTCGCTCAAAGACACACTGCCGGTGATCCTGGAGGTCGGACTTGTCGACGAGCAGCAGAGCGAAATCCGGATGCTCTGATGACGGCGCACTCTACTCGGTGCGGTGGGCGCTGGATCTCAGACTTTTAAGGCTTAGACCTTCGATCGAGATCATGGCGAGGCCCACAATGATGATGGGCACAAAGTTGATGGCGTGGATCACAATGGCGAAAGTCAGGGCCTGACTCTCAGGAACGTTGAAAGGGGAGAGCGCCAGCGACTGCTGGCAGAGCCAGTGGTAAGTGCCGACATAGCCTGGGGAGGAGGGAACCAGCACGCCGAAGGTGGTGATCACCAACAGCACCAGCGAGGTGGTCCAGGGCAGGGAATAGGTGGAGACGAAATCGAAGGAGTAGAGGACGAGCTGGAAAGCGGCGCCGTAGCAGGCCCAGATCACTGCCGAGAGCAGGGCGACGATCAGATAGTGGGAGGGCCGGCGCAGGGGCACGATGCCGACGAGGAAGGATTCCATCATCTTTTTGAGCCGCTCGTTGAGATGGGGAAAGGTGCGGCCGAGCAGCCGTTCCATCAGCCTGAAAAAGGGCTGCGGGTATTTTTTGAGGAGCAGCAGGGCGACGAAGAGCAGGGCGATGACCAGAAAAGTGAGATAGCCGCCCATGCGCACCCAGCCGGGGAAGGGAAAGACCAGCACCGCGACGGCCATGAGCAGAAAGAGCGTAAAGACGTCGATGATGCGCTCCATGACGATGGTGCCGAAGATCGCGCTGCCTGAAACCGGCTGTTTTCTGCCGAGGACGTAGGCGCGGACGAATTCGCCGAGGTGAGCGGGCAGAATATCGTTGAAAAAATAGCCGATCATCAGGGCCGAGAAGAGCGGTTTAAGCGAGATGCGCTGAATGGGCTCGAGCAGATAGCGCCAGCGCAGCGTGCGCAGCCCGTGCGCGACAAAGGTGATCGCGACGGTGGGGATGAGCCACCAGTAGTTGGCCGCGGCAAAAGCCTCGCCCATCTGGGCCAGATTAACCTTGTGAAACGCCAGATATAAAAAGAGGGCGCTGATGAGTATGCCGAGAATGAGCTTGTAGTTTTTCATCACGCAGTTCACATCCCTTCCCGTTGTTAAGACCGGCTAAAGATACAAAATTTCAGTCAATTCCTCAAGCGAATTAACCACGCTCTAGCTTATCTGTTGCTTTTCAGAAATAAAGTATTAGCTTTGTGTGTATCAACTATATATGATCCGAGGGCGCCGGTCAGCATCGGCCGGGTAAAAAACCTGGGGTATCACATGGGCAAGATCGAACTGCGTAAAAATTCAAGCAAGGGGCGGCTGATCGCCGTCGAGGGGATGGATGGCTCCGGCAAATCAACGCAGATTTACCTCCTCAAGCGCTGGCTGGAGCTGGAGGGCTACAAGGTTTTCTTCACTGAATGGAACTCTTCGGTCCTGGTGAAAAAGGCGACCAAAAAGGGCAAGACTGCGAACCTGCTGACGCCCACTACCTTTTCCCTGATCCACTGCACCGATTTCGCCGACCGCTTCGAGCGTCAGATCTGGCCGCTCCTCTGTGCCGGCTATATCGTGCTCGCCGATCGCTACTGCTTCACCGCTTTTGCACGTGACGCCGTCCGCGGCTGCAGCCCGGACTGGGTGCGCACCATGTACAGTTTTGCGACCCAGCCGGACATTACCTTTTTTTTTCAGGTTCCACCGGAGGTGGCAATCAACCGCATCCTCGATGGCCGGCCCACCCTCAAGTACCACGAAGCCGGTATGGATCTCGGGCTTTCCGCAGATATCTATGAAAGTTTCCGCATCTTTCAGGGCAGGATCAACGATGCCTATATCAGCATGATCCCTGAATACGACTTTACTGTCATCGACGCCACCCAGCCGATCGATATGCAGCAGCAGCTCGTCCGCAGGATCGTCAGCGAGCGCATCGATCTGCCGGTCTATAAATGGAAAGTGAGGAGCAGGGTATGAAATTCTTTGGCGAGGGATTGCCCGGAGTCAACGCCGCCAGGCTCACCGGCAAACTGATCGCGATCGAGGGGGCTGATGGCAGCGGCCGTTCGACGCAGATCAGGATGCTCACCGACTGGCTGGAGGGGCATGGTTATGCCACGGTCAATGTCGGCCTGAAGCGTTCGAACCTGGTCAGCGAAGAGCTGGAGGCCGCAATGCAGGGCAACGTGCTCAGTCCGATCACCTTCTCTCTTTTTTATGCGACCGATTTCGCCGATCAGCTGGAGAACATCATCGTCCCGGCGCTCAAGGCGGGTCTGATCGTCCTGGCGGACCGTTATATCTATACCCTGCTCGCGCGTGATATTGTTCGAGGAGGCAATGCCGAATGGGTTGAGTCGCTCTACAGCATCGCCCTGGTTCCGGATGTGGTTTTTTATCTCGATGTCGCTCCGCGTTTCCTGGTCGAGCGCAACATGCAAAAAAGCGCCCAGCTCGATTACTGGGAGTCGGGGATGGATATCCGTCTGTCGCGCGACATCTTTGACAGTTTCATGCGCTATCAGCGTCTGATGCGCAATGAGTTCCGCCGGATGAGCGCCCGATACAATTTTGAGGTCATCAACGGCAACCGGCCGCCGCGGTCGATCGCCAACGACCTGCAGAAACACGTCGCCCCCCTCCTGAAGGGGCCCCAGGCGGAGAAAATGAACATATCACCCGTGAGCGCGGACTGAGATGAAGAAGAAAAAAGAGCAAGACCCCGTCCGGATAAAATATCTCCAGGAACTGCTCGTCGAGCTGATCGCGCTGCGCACCAATTTTGTCGATATCATCAGCCGTTATCAATCGAACCAGGAGGCGAGGCTTCTCGCCTGCATTGAAAGTCTTTCGACGCCGGCCGGACAGGAGACGGAAGATTTTCACCACGACGAAAAACAGGTTGTGGCCCTCCTCGAAGAGCTCCATGAGCTGCGCATCAAGCCGGAAAAGGGCCGGCTCAAGGATGTGCGGCGTATGGATGAACTGATCGACAGGGTTTACGAGCAGCTGGTCAAGCTCTCCTGACCTCCGGATTTCCGGCGAAGAGGGCGGCATGGTTGGAGGTGAAAGAGGGGGGTGTGCGCCGGAGGATGGCGGCGATGGAGGGCTCGCGCTTGAACTCGCGGTCGAGGAAGCGGCGAACCTCTCTGCGCCCCCAGCCCAGGGGGTGGCGGAAATCGTAGTAGAGCTGGAGATCGCCCGCATAAAAGCTGCGCACCTCCAGATTGAGTTTGTCGGCGGTTTCGGCCGGCAGGTTAAAGATCGCCGGATTGATAAAACCGATCTCGCCGGCGTGGCGGGCGGCAAATTCGAGCGTGCGCCGGGCTGCAGCCTCTTCCTCCCAGGGCGTGCCGAAGAGCAGATAGATGTAGGTGGGAATCCCCGCCTCGGCGAGGGCTTGCAGAGCCCGTCCTGCCTGTTCCACTTTCACCCCTTTTTTCATCCCCTCCAGAACCCTGTCATCTCCCGATTCAAGTCCGATTTTCAGCATGGCGCATCCCGACTTCTTCAGGCCATGGCAAAAGTCCGGTTCCATCAGCTGCGGCGTGATCCGGACAAAACCGTACCAGGGGGCTCCGGGTGGTTGGTCGATGAGCGCCTGGAGGAGCGCCGGACTGACGGCGTTGTCGGTGAAGTGGATCAGGGTGGGCTTGTGCAGGGTTGTCAATCGGCGCAGATCGGCGAGCACCTGCCGCACCGGGCGCGGCTGATAGCCGTGCCTCTCCGCCGGCTCCGGACAGTAGGCGCAGCGGTTCCAGTAGCAGCCGCGGGAGGCGTCGTAGGGGAGAATGGGGCCCGGGGCCAGGTATTCCGGCCACTCGGCGGTGGAATAGGAGATGAAGGAGCCGGAGGCCGGGGCAAGGACCCCGTCGAGTTTGAGCAGGGGAGTTTCGCCCGGGCCATCGACAAGATGGTCGATGAGCCCGGAGAAGGGATTGCGCCAATCCGGCCGGCGCATCCACGAAGTGATCAGTCCCCCGCCGAGGACAATCCGCAGGCCGGGATGATCGCGGCGCAGCATTCCGATCAGCGCGAAGGCGGGCAAGGCCTGGCTGAGGTAGGAGAGTGAGAGGCCGACGAGGTCCGGAGCGGCCGCCTTCAGTCTGGCGGAGAGGGTGGTGTGGAAGTAGTCATGGAAGGGGCTGAGATCAGGCGAAGCGGCGGCTGCGAGCAGGTCATCGCTGCGCAGGGGCGACCAGACGCGATGCTGGTAATCGGCCAGGGAGAGCATGGCCCCATATGGAGCGCTGTGGGCCGCGAGCAACCGGTTAAGGCGGCGCACGGCGGCGCTGTAGGCGTTGAAATGACGATAGCCGGAAACGCTTCTGAGCAAGTCGATGTCGGTGGCGCTGCGGGTCCAGGCACCCCTTGTCCCATGGTCGCAGGCAGCGGGTTCTTTGCGCAGCAGGGCGAGCAGCGCCTCGCGGTTGGCGTCCCAGATCTCGACCGGCCGGTTGTGGGCCTCGAGCGCACCGGCGAGGCGTGCCAGCCCGGCTGGGGGTTCGCAGGGTTTGGCGGCAGGGGGATTGATCAGCAGAATCATGGCTTTCTCGATTGAACCTCTTTCAGGGATAATCTATCGATTTGCATAGCCAATCGCAACGAATAAGCAAACCAACACCCCTCCAGTGACGGCGGAAAAATGAAAAATATACTTGTAATTTTGAACAGGATGACGTAATTTAGCATAATTTGGTATCATCTGTGGGGGGAGGAGGGGTACACATGAACGATTCCAACGCAAAACCAAAATCTCGCCTCGGCCGCAATCTCTCCGCTTTGTTAAATCACAGTGAAGAATCCCTGATCAAAGCCATGGGTCTGGAAGATCGTAATGGGGATGGCCACCAGCCCGATGCCGGTGACGAAGAGCTGCCGATGGAAGCCATTGCACATCGCAAGATCGGCAAGGATCAGCCTGACAGTGATGTGGATATTCCTGCAGTTGAAAAACTTGCCTTCAAGCCGGCGCAAGCCGACAATACCCGGGTTGAACCCGATTTGCCGATCCCGGAGGAGTGGTCTGTTGCTGCCGCCGGTGATCAAAAGAACGTTGAATACCGGATTATTTTCAATCATCAGGATCTTGCACCCGAAGAGCTCGCTTTGCCGTTGGGTGTGAAACAATCCTTCGATCTCTCCGTCCGGCTTCATCTCCCCCAGCTCCAGACGGATCATAACATCCCCCCCATTGTCTCCAGGCTGCATGTCTATCTGCTCATTTTTGATCCGCGCAGCGGGTTGCGTATTCGCATGGAGAGAAGCTCGCAGCTGATCGAGCCGGGGAAGCGGCAGTACAGTTTCCCTTTCCATCTTGAGGGTTTCGCGGCCGGCTCGTGGAATCTGAGCGTGCAGATGTACGCCGCACTTTTTGGCTTCAGTGAACGGCGGGTGGTGAATCTCAAGGTGGGTTAGGGCAGGATGGGGGTGTGGGCGTTTTCCGGACCCGTTTGATTATTCAGGATTGAATCTTTCCCGGCGCAGCTGTTTTACCTGGCTGCGCCTTTTTTTATGCTGGAGCCGTTCGGCCCTGGCGGCGGGGGTTAACCGTGTCGGCCGGCGCTGCGGCACAGGGGCGAGCGCCTCGCGGAGCAGCGTGGCGAAGCGCTCGATTGCGCTTTCGCGATTGGCAAATTGGGTGCGATGACGGCTGGAGGTGACCCACAGCAAACCTTCCTTATTGATGCGCGTCGCCAGTTTTTCGCGGACCAGCTGTTTTTGTTCTGGGCTAAGGCTGGTGGAGGCCTCGAGATCGAACCACAGGGTCACGCGGGTCTCGACCTTGTTGACGTTTTGTCCCCCGGGTCCGCCGCTGCGTGAGGTGGTAAAACTGACCTCGTCATCGGGGATGGAGATGGATTGATCAATTTCGACAGTCATGAGGATGTGTCCCGTTTGATGGTATCGGGGAAAAATGTATCGAATTATGAGGAAAAAACCAAAGGATTCCGTTCTGCTGCATGGACTGCGCTTAAAAAACACTTAAGATTAAAATAGTGCTTGCTTTCGCATTGCGCCTGATGTATTTTTAATTAGGCATCATCAGTGGGGCTTAGGGGTGGCTACAGGGTGACTCTTCTCGATATTGTCTCCTCCGAATCTCTTCCAGACGTAATTGTACCCCTTCTCATTCAGCGTTTCTTCTGACCGGGCCAGGTCTGTCCGGACGCAGAAACAGCTTTCCGTCAACTCCAAATCTTGCGGTGCGATGTGCATTGGAGATCCCGGCCCCATCAGCCGTGGCATTCACTCGCCTTGATATATCCCGGAGGGGGAGGTATGGCAATGAGGAAGGAGATCATCCTGGCTGTTGACGAGGATCCCGTTTTCTGCCGGGATCTTGCGAATGCATTGCCATTTTCGAGTTCACTCAAAGCTGTATCCGATCAATCCAAGGTGCTTGAAGCGGTTCGCTCCAGGTGCTGCAGTGCTATCCTGATTGCTCATACTCCGCTGGAGAGGGACGGAATTGATTTGGCACGGAGAGTCCGTGAAATCGCGTGTGCCATTCCCATTGTCCTTGTCGTTCAATTTACTTCAGTGGAATTGATTATCGATGCGCTCCATCTTGGTATTTGCGATTACTTGGAAAAGCCTGCGTCCACAGAGGCCATTGCCGTCATGCTTTCACGCCTCAGGATTCAGATTGACAGAGTTGCTTCAGATGAGCTTTCCAGCTCTGGCGTAAAGAACAAGCGGCGAAAAAATATTTTTTCCGGCTTCACAGATCTGTTTGCCCCCGGTGTTAAGGACACTGCTGATGGTTTCTTGACCGGAAAAATAAAAAAAATAACATCTGCAATTAAAAACAAATCCCATGCGTCGTCGCCTCAACAAAGCCGGCAGTACATGGAGTCGGCAGAAGCCCTAGAGATTCTCGCTCCGAATGAATTGCCCTCAGTATCCGTCCGCAGCAAGGTCAGTAAACTCAGCTTCAATTTTCTTGGTCCTTTTCAAGTTGAAATCGATGGCAAACGCATTGAGGAATGGCCGGGGCACAAGGCCAAGATTCTCTTCGCTTATTTAGCCTACCACCACAAACGGCATATCTATCGTGATATTCTTATGGATACTTTTTGGCCGCATTCTTCCCCGGAATCGGCGCGCAATTGCCTGAATGTGACCCTCCACTCCATCCGATCAACATTACACAAGATACATCCTCAACTTGAATGTCTTCTTTTCAAGGATGAATGCTATTTTTTTTGTAATGAAATTGACATCGAACTGGACTCGGAAAAATTCCTTCACTACTATGACATCGCACAACGTGCTGAAAGAAGGAGGCAAAACCTTGATGCTTTGGGATTTTACGAGGCGGCGGCAGCTCTTTATAAGGGGGATTTCCTGGAGGAATATCCCTACGAGGTTTGGACTGGATTAGAAAGGGAAAATTTTGCTGAAACCTATCTGGTGATACTGGATAGAATGAGTGATTTTTATGCCTGCGACGGCCGGCCGGCTACAGCGATATCACTTTGTGATCAAATCTTGTTGAAAGATAACTGCCGTGAAGAAATCTACCGGCGTCTGATGGTTTGCTATGATCGTATAGGTCAGCGTGATCGGGCGGTACGGGCATATAAACGCTGCATGGAGGTTTTAAAAAATACACTGGATGTGGAACCTACTACAGCGACACGAAAACTCTATCAACAAATTCGCGGAAAAGACGAATAATTAAGAGGAAACTAAGCGTGTTCTAATCGCCGGCTAATTCAGGATGATTATCTTGAAACAGGTTCACGAGAGTCAATCAAATCGCCGGCCAAGCAGCATCATGTGAGTGAAAAGGCAACTGAAACGGACCCAGGCCGGGGTTCCAGGGTGAATGTTTCTCAGCTGCCGCACCACTCATCTTTTGGGAGGAATCACGCCATGAGTATCATTCAGCCTTTGGGCGCGGTAACTAGGACTTTCGGCGGTGAATTCGATTTTCCTCGAGGACTGATCGTGTTTCCCGACGGTTCCAATCTCAACCCATGCGCTCCCGGAGAAGCTCCGAACATTCCTCCGGGCGACGATGAGTACACGCTGATGGAACGCTGGTACGACAGGGCCGGATTCGGTAAGCCAAAAGCCCGGCAAGGATGGGCGACCATGTATGAGGAAGGAGCCTTAATTACTCCTGAGGAAGAAGATCCGGATATCGCGCCTTTTGTGGACCTGATGCTGGATCGCGACAGGGGTATCGTCATCAATCATACTGCACGATTCAGCGGGCGGATGGTCGAGCTGATCAACAACAAGACCTTTGAATGCCGAATCCGCATCGCTGCGCACCCGTTGATGGCCGCTACAGGCCAGGTGGACCTGTATGACACCGATTGGGTGGTGATTGAAAGCTTCGCAAGCCACGTTCCCAACAAATGGTTCCTGCTCAACAGCAGCACAATGGTTTATACCCTGCGCTATGTTTTTCCCAAGAGTGACATCAGTGGAGACGCGCCGGACGCCAACTATAAACTCTCTGTACCTGGCATCTACCGGTTGATCATCGACTGGGATGTTCGCCACAAGGTGGCCGGTGACCCCGACTATCACTATGAAGTTCTCGGCGGCTTTGACCACAATCTTGTTTTCCGAGTCGGCTACCAGACCAGTGAATGACAACAGTTCAAAGTCATTGGGACCCTGGGAGGAAACCAATCCCAGGGTCCCGGATGACCTTCTGATAAACTCTAGTTCATGGCAGCGGTTTCAATCCCATTTCTCTTATACAAAAGCCAGGGCTTTCAGCGTGAAGGCATCAGCCTGGCAGGATGTGTGCCATTTTATTAAGGGTCGATTATGAAAAAGGGAAGATCAGCCAAAACGAACCGTCAGAAGTCCTCGCCGTCTTTAGAAAAAGTAAGACTGGCGAAGGCGGATCCGGTCAGTTTGTTGGGGGACAGACCTGTTCGGGAGTTGTGGAACGAGCATGTGAACCGCAAGAACGGGAAAAAAACCAGAAATCATGATGAGATTCTTCCCTCTAACGGATCCACCCCTGAACTTGAGCACATCAGAAAAGAGAGTTCAGATGCGGATGATTCGAACTACCCTGGAACGCCAAGTCTCGTACAGGAGCCAGTTCAAATCCAGGATCTCGAACAGGAAAAGCAGAAACTAAGCAAAGAGAACCGGGAGCTTGGTCATGCTGCAGCCGAGTTGAGACAACAGTTGGAGGAAGTGCGGATAATAAATGAGAAGAACATCAACAAACTGAGAGAAGAGATCGAAAGTGCCCATCAGAGCTATCATGAGCTATTGACCAAAATTAATGCCGTCGGTATCTCCGAGATCGATTTAAAACATGTAATGCCGGGGAAAGAGCTGGAGAGAGAAGAAAATGATCTGGGTGCAGCATCCAGTTCGCTTTTTACAATCAGAATGTACAATACCTCCGAAGGAATCATCGGAGTGCTGCATCATCCGGTAGACCGTGCGAAGCTGAGTATTCGAGGGGTTGATGGAGAAGCGATATCGTCATTCATTTCGCGGCATATCAGCAAATCTGCTGAGGAAGCACACAAGAAAAAGGAGACCGAATTGCTCGATCAGGTCGTGACCGAAACAGAGATTAATAGCACAGAAGGGGAGAACACGCAATCAGAAGAAGATACACTGGAAATTGGATTCAAACAAAATCAAGCCGAACTGCCTGATGGCATGCCGCTTCTGTGGAAAAGTGCCTTTAAAATCAAGGTCACTTTGAAAATACCTGAATTATCCGAGCGTGCAGGCATTCCGACGAATCTCTCCTTCTGCAGTCTCTGGCTCGGATTGCGGAAAGCGGACACAGGAGGATTCTTTCTGCAGGAATCCAGAGCACTGAAGCTCACGCCCAAATCGCCGGACCTTCACACCGAACTCTCGTTTAAGGGCCTGGAAAAAGGTGAGTATGTCGTGAACTGCAGAGCGACTCTACCATATCTGTCCAGGATGTTGAAGAAGAAAATCGAATTTTCTGTTGCTGAGGTGCTGGCTGATTGAGTTGTTCAAGCCCGTTAATACAATGGCATGCAGTGAATCGCGAGTCGGCAGGGCTGGCTATGATTCCTGCGGATGACGAGTGATTTGGCAATACGTACCTATTATGGTGAATCTGTCTGGGAGTATTTACAGCTTGCGCATACGATACACTAGGTAAAAGAGTCTGGTAATTACAGAGTACTGTACAACCAACCTTTAAAGCTCAAACAGGGGGCTGATTTGGCGACTTGGAATCAGTTATGCGTCATCGCCGATGTGCGTTCCTGGCTGAATTGGAAGAAAAATATTGCTACTCCCGAGCGCGGCTGCATCGCCGTGCTGCAACTGACCAATGATTCAAGCCACGGCCATGTGATCTTATTCCTGAAAAAACAGATCGTTGAACGATTAAATGCCGGGAGGAGCAGCCATGAATGAACCTAAACCGCCAGGAGAGGCCACTAAAAAGGAAGATCCGAACCTCAGAATATGGCAGGGAAAACTGCGCCCGTGGATAATAATTGTCATTTCATTGACAGGTGTGTTGTTTTTTCTGCTCAGCGCGTGGCAGGTGAACCGGATTTTGCGCAGTATCAATGAAACCGGGCAATATGATCGCGGGCGCGAACCTGAGGTGACGGCTTCCCTTGACCGCCACATGCTCTATACCATGACCGGTCTGGAATGCTACGCCATTCAGCGCCGGTATCACCAGGCTGATATTGCCATACTAGTGTCATGTCAAGTTAATTATATTGGGTAATTGACTTGTATCTTGAGTAAATATTTCATATATTCCCTCAAAGGGGTGGCCTCACTTTGTCCATCAAATGAGGGATATATGAAAAAGCACATCATTCGTTTAACAGTTGAAGAACGGGACTCATTGAGCAAATTAATTTCTGGTGGCCGTGGTCCTGCCCGAATGTTTACCAGAGCCCGTGTTCTTTTAAAGGCTGATCAAGGCAGCCAAGGGCCTGCCTGGCAAGATGAAAAAATCAGTGAAGCTTTCGATGTCACGGTCCAGACCATCGAACGGATACGAAAACAATTTGTCGAAGAAGGCCTGGATGCTGTGCTCTCCCGGCACGAGTACAAACAAAAAGTGTCACGGAAGAAAATTGATGGCAAGGTAGAAGCTCATTTGATCGCGCTCTCCTGCAGCGAGCCTCCCCAAGGTCGAGCCCGATGGACACTGCGTTTACTGGCCGATTCGGTTGTTGAACTTGGGTACATTGACAGTATTTCTTACGAAGCGATTCGACAGACTTTAAAAAAAACGAAATTAAACCATGGCTGAAGCACCAGTGGTGCATCCCGCCAACCGCAAACGGCGCTTTTGTCTGCGCAATGGAAGATATATTAACTATTTACACAAGCGTCTACGATCCTCTCAGACCATTGGTTTGTATGGATGAAACATCCAAACAACTTGTCAAAGAAACACGCTGCAAACTAGCCGCCAAGCCGGGCTATACAGCACGTTACGATTATGAATATGAGCGCAATGGAGTCTGCAATATTTTTATGTTCTATGAACCTCTTGGCGGCAAACGATTTATTGCCATTACAGACCACCGAACAAAGAATGACTGGGCTTTGCAGATCAAAGAATTACTTGATGATCATTATCCACTGGCAGAAAAAGTGGTTCTGGTCATGGATAATCTGAACACGCATGCAGGCGGCTCCTTGTATGAGGCATTCCCCCCCGCAGAAGCCCGAAGGTTATTGGAGCGTCTCGAAATTCATTATACACCCAAACATGGCAGCTGGCTCAATATTGCCGAAATAGAACTACGAGTTCTGGCAGGGCAATGCCTAAATAGGCGCATCCCGGATAAAAATACTCTTATAGATGAGACCAGAACTTGGGCTATTCAGAGAAACACAAAAAAAGCTAAAGTCGATTGGCGCTTCACCACTGTTGATGCAAGAACAAAGCTAAAACGACTCTATCCAACATTATTAGCTTGACTTGATACTAGCTCGTATCTGGATAAAATACCTGGGCTTTTTCACCGGAATGGTACTGGCGGTCATCGGCGCAAGCCTTATATTGGGAAAACTGCAGGAAAGCAATACAAATCTGACCGGCAAGCTCCAGGCATTTGAATTTTCCCTGATCAGTGCTTCACCAGGATTGGTCATGGTGCTTTTAGGGTCTATGCTTATAATGACCGCCATTCTGGAGCATCAGCAGATTTCCGTTCAGGACCGGCCGCTTTATATCAGTGTCATGATGCAAAAGGGTAGCGCGGGACAAGCTGCCGTCGTCACGGTGCCTGCTGCAGCGTCAGCCGATAATCAGGAGATATCCATGGAGACTTTTCAGGACGCAGAGCCCGTCAATAAAGCGGCGGCCGGTGATACGTCCAAAAAGAAAGCAGACGCGAGGGAAAAGCCCGCAGTGGCCGACCCCGTTGGTCCGGATAACTAATGCCGGAAGGAGGCACTATGTGTAGGGTCCGTTTTTGGAAAATGTCCGGCCTGTTGCTTTGCCTGCTTGTGTCCGGTACACGGCTTTACTCCCAGCCGACCGTTGAAGATATGCTTGACTATTTCCATCAGGGTCAATATAGTCAGGTCATTGCGGCAAGAACAGAAGTTATGCCAGAACAACCGTCGCAGCAGGTGCTGCTTTACTATCTGGTTGGAAGGAGCTTCTGCCGGCTTTATGAAGAGCAGAGAGGAAAGTTGTATCTGAACTGGTGCCTCGAGAGATTCCGGTTAAAGGCGGACAATAAGCAGATCATCCGGACCGCGCTTGCGGAATGTTCGCAACCTGAACCAGAGGCGGACAGCACACCCTATTTTGCATTTGCAGGTGCGGACATGTATATCGAAACAGATGGAGCCAGCGTCCACTCCAAGGTAATTCATTTCATTCCCAAAAATAACCTGACCCATACTTTTCTCGCGATCCCGGTTAAGCCGGTTCCTCCCGAAGAATATCAGCGCCGCTTGACGCCGATTGCCGAGGCTGAATCCGCAGTGGCTAAAATCGCCCCTCTGGTGGGTACGGAGTACACGTGCACACAGGTCGGCCACTTTGTCGTCGCCAGCAATAATCCCGATACAGACCCCACTCAAGTAGCCGGCACTCTGCTCGCTTACCAGACCTTTTTTGAAAATTCCTTTGCTCTGGAACGCCCGGATGAAATGATCACGGCCTATCTGGTGAAAGATCCGCAGAGCCTTCGCCGTCTGGCTAATAAATTACATGGATTGGGACTCCAGGCAGGTACGCTGGGATACTGCAATCAGGCCGATCGAAGCATTGTCGCCTACAGCCCTCCTCCCGAAAGCATGACGCGGACGTTGTGCCATGAGCTATTTCACCTTTTGACTGCGGAGTATTGGGATATCCCACCCTGGCTTGGAGAAGGGATGGCGGCATTATATGAAATTTCTGATATCGAACAAGATGGCACGATTCGCGGCAAAGATAACTGGCGCGGCCCGATTTTACGTGAATTTGGGCAGATGCGCTTGCCGCTGGACCAGTTGGTTACGGCCGATTGGGATAAATTTAATGCAATCAGTTCAGATAATTTCGATCTGCAGGCTGTCAATCATGCGGAGGCCCGTTATTTCGCCCTGTATCTCCAGGAGGAAGGAGTTCTCGCTGATGTTTTCAAGGCCTGCAAACTAATGTCTCCCGAGACAGTCGTGGAGGATCTATCCCGGGAAACCATTCGGCTGTTCGAGGATACGTTCGGCAAAAACATGGCCGAGATTGATCGTGAGTTCTGGAGCTGGTTCCAGCTACGCCCCTTGCATTTGCAGTGATCGGCCGCAAGCCAATCGCAAGGCGATTCTGCGCTGCTAATGAAAGAGCTGGAGCCAGCCAAAGAAGTCGCCTCCGCTGAACAAGCGGAGTGATGGATGGGCAACGAAGGAAGAACGCTCTGATTTCGCGAGTGTGGCAAGCCAGTGGCGACATTGCCGATAAAGAGATGGTCTATGTCGCCATCGCCTTCAATTGCGGACAGGCAGATTTGAACAAGGACTTTAGACAGGGTTATTTTGACGGCAAGTACTATTATGGGGAGTATATCTGGAAATATTTGCAGCTTGCCCATACGGTGCAGTAAAAGGGCGGGGAGAGTGGTCGTGCAAGGATATGAAGTTTTTCTAACTTGGGGAGGTGAGATATGCCTGCAGTCACACAGTATCGCGTCACCGCCACAGCGCTGAATGTGCGCAAAGGCCCCTCGGTCAAAGAAGAGGTGGTCGGCTATCTGCACAAGGGTGATATCGTCACCCGGCTCGACGTATCTGGGGATGGTTACTGGTTCAAGATCGAAAAAGAGAGTCTGCGCGGGTGGTCGGCACAAAAATATCTTGAGCTGGTGGTCCCTCCGGTTCCCCCGGAAAAATATCCCTGGATGCCCATTGCATTGGCTGAGGTCGGCGTCAAGGAATTCTACGGCAATGGCGACAACCCCCGCATAGTCGAATATCTGCAAAGCACCATGCTCGAGTCGCCCTGGAATGCCAATGAT
>JAKQKF010000350.1 GCA_029560815.1 bacterium | reverse complement strand
TTTTTACCTCTCCCAAAAATCGGGCGTCAACGCCCTTGTCGTCCGCCTCGCCGCCGAAAGCCTGGCCCCCGGCGATGGGCAGAGCATGACCATCACCACCACCGGCGCGCCCTTTACCGCAGCGCCGGCCGTGGCCCTGATCGATCCCCTCGGCCGGCAGAGCACTTTGGCGGGCGCGATCCCTGTCGAGGGGGGCTGGCAGCTCGCCATCCCCACGGATGGATTGACCGCCGGCCGTTATTACCTCGCGGTGGAAGGCAGCGTCAGGGATTTCGATGGCAGCGCGATCCCCCTCAGCTGCCGCACCGGCTTTATCGTCACCGGCGGAACCGCCGTCGAGTGCCCGCAGGCAGGAGCAGTTCCCTCAACACCGGAGCTGCTGCGCAGCTACCCCAACCCCTTCAACTCCTCGACCATGATCCGCTACAGCCTCGCGGCCCCCGCGGAGGTTCGCCTCTCCATCCATGATCTGCAGGGGCGCGAAGTCGCCGTGCTGCGCCGCGGCCGTGAAGCGGCGGGTTCGTACAGTGTACGCTGGCAGGGCGCCGACGGCGCCGGGAGGCCGCTCCCGAGCGGCCTCTATTTCGCGGTGCTCGAGGCCGGCGGACAGCGCCGGGTGTGCAAGATGGTGATGATGAAATAAGCGGAGGATGAGGACGGTCATGTTCACAACCGAAGAGGTCACCGCGGCGCACTGGCCCAAGGTGGAGGAGCTGTTCGGCGAGCGCGGGGCCTGCGGGGGCTGCTGGTGCCAGGCCTGGCGTATCGAAAAGGGGGAAAAGTGGGAGGAGATCAAGGGCGCGGTCGCCAAAGAGCGGTTCCGCCGCGGCATCGAGTCGGGGACTATTCTTGGCATTCTCGCCTTTGAGGGCGGCACGCCGGTCGGCTGGTGCACCTTCGGGCCGCGGCGCTCCTTCCCCCTGCTCGACCGCACTCGCGCCTACCAGTGCGAGGATGCGGATGAGGTCTGGTCGATTCCCTGTTTCTATGTGCCGCGAATTCACCGCAACCGCGGCATCGCCCATGCCCTGCTCGCCGCCGCCCTGGCGGCGCTGAAGGCGCGCGGGGCCCGCATTGCCGAAGGCTATCCGGCCAAACCCAACCGCGACGGCGCCTACATCTCCACCTTTGCCTGGACTGGCACCGATTCCCTCTTTGAAAAAGCCGGCTTTGTCATGGCCGGCGATCCGGCCAGGAGCAAGCGCCGGGTGCGCAAGCGGCTGTAAAATATTACAGTATCACAATGCGCCCCGATGCCGGCAGCCTGCCCGGCCGGAGGCGATCAACGCCGCATCAACCCTGGAGAAAAAACATGGAGCCACAGCTTCTGTCCGATCCGCAGCAGCATCCCACCGAGGAGATCATCTTTTCCCACATCGGCAAATCCAAGGTCCTGTGGATCGCCTTCTTTGATCACCTCCGTACGGAGCACCCCGACATCACCCCGGAGTGGCGCTATTATAACGATGGCAAGAGCTGGCTGATGAAAGCGGAGGCGAAGAAAAAGACCATTTTCTGGCTGTCGATTGTCGA
>JAKQKF010000349.1 GCA_029560815.1 bacterium | reverse complement strand
TCGACAATCGACAGCCAGAAAATGGTCTTTTTCTTCGCCTCCGCTTTCATCAGCCAGCTCTTGCCATCGTTATAATAGCGCCACTCCGGGGTGATGTCGGGGTGCTCCGTACGGAGGTGATCAAAGAAGGCGATCCACAGGGCCTTGGACTTGCTGATGTGGGAAAAGATGATCTCCTCGGTGGGATACTGCTGCGGATCGGACAGAACCTGTGGCTCCATGTTTTTTCTCCAGGGTTGATTCAGCGTTGATCGCCTCCGGCCGGGCAGGCTGCCGGCATCGGGGCGCATTGTGATACTGTAATATTTTACAACCGCTTGCGCACCCGGCGCTTGCTTTTGGCCGGGTCGCCGGCCATGACAAAGCCGGCTTTTTCAAAGAGGGAATCGGTGCCCGTCCAGGCAAAGGCAGAGATGTAGGCGCCGTCGCGGTTGGGTTTGGCGGGATAGCCCTCGGCGATGCGGGCTCCGCGCGCCTTCATCGCCGTCAGGGCGGCGGCGAGCAGGGCGTGGGCGATGCCGCGATTGCGCTGTGGCCGTGGCACATAGAAACAGGGGATCGACCAGACCTCATCCGCATCCTCGCACTGGTAGGCGCGGGTGCGGTCGAGCAGGGGGAAGGAGCGCCGCGGCCCGAAGGTGCACCAGCCGACCGGCGTGCCGCCCTCGAAGGCGAGAATGCCAAGGATGGTCCCCGCTTCGATGCCGCGGCGGAACCGCTCTTTGGCGACCGCGCCCTTGACCTCCTCCCACTTTTCGCCCTTTTCGATGCGCCAGGCCTGGCACCAGCAACCCCCGCAGGCGCCGCGCTCGCCGAACAGCTCCTCCAGCTTGGGCCAGTGGGCCGGAGTGACCTCCTCGGTTGTGAACATGACCGCTCGCATCCTCCGCTTATTCCATCAACACCATCTTGCACACCTGGCGCAGGCCGCCGGCCTCGAGCACCGCGAAATAGAGGCTGCTCGGGAGCGGCCTCCCGGCGCCGTCGGTGCCCTGCCAGCGCACGGAGTACGAACCCGCCGCTTCACGGCCGCGGTACAGCACCGCGATCTCGCGCCCCTGCAGATCATAGACGGAGAGGCGGACCTCAGCGGGGGCCGCGAGACTGTAACTGATCAGGGTCGAGGAGTTGAAGGGGTTGGGGTAGCTGCGCAGCAGCTCCGGCGCTGCGGGGGCGGCAGCAGCCTGCGGGCACTCGACGGCGGTTCCGCCCGTGACGATAAAGCCGGTGCGGCAGCTGAGGGGGATCGCGCTGCCGTCAAAATCCTTGACCGTGCCCTCGACGGCGAGATAGCAGCGGCCGGAGGGCAGCCCCGCCGTCGGG
>JAKQKF010000151.1 GCA_029560815.1 bacterium | reverse complement strand
GAATGTCAAGGGTCTGATGAAGAAGGCCCCGCGTGGCAAAGAAGGCCGTGCCGCCCTCGAAGCCATCAACAGCGAACTGGCTGCTGTCGAAGCCTCCGTCGCCGAAGCCAACACCGCCATGACCAATGGCGATTTCCTGACTGCTCGTGACAAGGTCCAGGCCAATCTGCAGAAACTGGCCGGCCTGGCTGAAGAGCTGCAGGCTGCGATCGACAAGAAGCTCGGCCGCTAATTCTTCACTCTTCACTGAGTGTTGATCTTAAACCTCAGTCCGTGCAAGCAGCGCTTCGCGGGCTGAGGTTTTCTGTTTTCAATTCTTGTCCGGGGTGGTTCTTTGACCAAAGTGGTGGATGTGCATCTGACCTCTTGACATGGCCCCGATTCTCTGGTATACTGGCATTAGCTGAGTAGAAAATGTTGTACGAATATAACCGTTACGCCAAACCAGCCAATCCTGCCCCGCCCGAAAGAAACTGGTTTCTCATCATCAATCTCCTCCTGGCGCTCGTCCTGGGTGTTATCAGCCTGATCGTTCAGTTCTCCAACCAGCCGCCGGTGGGCCGATTCGATGAGGCGCGCCGTGACGTCGCCCGAGCCCGGCAGCTCCAGGCCGCTGTCTATGCGCCGGACCAGCTGCGTATGGCCGATAACTATCTCGAGCAGGCCCGCCTGATGTGGGCTTCTGAAAACGAGCGCTGGATGTATCACCGCAATTTCAGCCGCGTCGATGCGATGGCGCAGAAGGCCAGCGATATGGCTGAATATGCGGCGATGCGTTCAGTGACCCTGCGCGACAGTCTGCGCTGGGTGGCGGCGACCGGCATCAACCTGACCAAGAAGAGGATCGCTGACATCCGCGGTCAGTTCGCGGATATGCCGATGGAGGGCCAGGTGCGTCAGCAGATTGCCTTCAGCGAGCTGGCGATCTATGAGAGCGAGGAGGCCTTCAAGCGCGGTGATTTCCGCCGGGCCGTCGCCCGCTATCATATCGCTGCAAAAAAAATCGGCAGCGCCGGTGATGAAGTGACGCATATCCTTAACGGCTATTTTGTCAACGCGCCCAAGTGGCGCAAATGGGTGCAGCAGACCATCCGCTGGTCCGCCGAGAAGAACGCGCCGGTGATCATCGTGGACAAGCTCGCCCATCGCTGCCAGGTCTACAGAGACGGAGTCAAGCGAGCGGAGTTCCCGGTTGAACTCGGGCCGAACTGGCTGGGACATAAACGTCAGCGCGGGGACGGCGCCACTCCGGAAGGGATGTACCACGTCAAACGCAAAAAAGCGGGACACCGTACCGCCTATTACAAGGCCATGGAGATCAACTATCCCAATGCCGAGGATATGGCCCTGTTTCGCGCAGCGCAGGCGCGCGGTGAGATCGCACGCAGCGCCGGCATCGGCGGCCTGATTGAAGTCCACGGCGACGGGGGCAAGGGCGCCAACTGGACGGCGGGCTGTGTCGCCCTGCGCAATCGTGATATGGACACGCTCTACAGTATGGTGGAGGAAGGGACCCCGATCACTATTGTCGGTTCGCTTCGGGGAATCAATACCTCCTTCAGTGAAAACAGCGCGGCGCCCGACGGCAAGGGGCAGAACACGGCCAAATAGCCTCATGCGGCCGTTCGCGGACAGGTGAGGAGATTGACCGGAGTGCCGGTTGCAGTGATAGCCCGGATTTACAAGGTCTTATGAAACGTACAGTGCGCAAAGATTTTCGCCCGCAAACACGGGAAAAAGCCCGGCTGGAGCTCGAGTCCGCTTTCGATGACTATGAGCCCGAAAAGACCGAAAAAAAGTTGGGGTCGGCTCTTTTCTTTGGCCTGCTGTTCGGACTTTTCGCGGCTTTTTTCGTCTTTTTGTACTCGCCGGATCTGCGTGATGCACTCTTTCGCCTCGCGCCCAGGGAGAATTACCTCCGCGTCGACGGCGCAGCCGATGTGCAGCTCTACGAGAAGGAGCTGGCCAGGACGGCCAAGACCGTGCAGGCCAAACAAAAAAAGATCGCTGCCTTTATCCCCAGGGAGCCCTGGCTGGTCATCGATACCTCGGGCAATCAGATTTTTCTGATGCAGGAGGACCAGCTCCTCCACAAGGGGGTCTGCTCCACCGGCAGCTACGTCCTGCTGCGCGCCAGCCGCAACAAGCAATGGATCTTTCGCACCCCGCGTGGCCAGTTCAGGGTGCTGAACAAGATGCGCAAACCGGTCTGGTATATGCCGGACTGGGCTTTTGTCGAGGAGGGGCGGCCGATTCCGCCGCGCGATTCCCCCCTCCGGTACGAATCGGGAGTGCTGGGGGACTATGCCCTGGCCCTCGGCGATGGCTACCTGATCCACGGTACCCTGTACAAACGGTTTCTCGGTATGCCGGTCACCCATGGCTGCGTCCGGCTTGGGGATGAGGATCTCGAGATCGTCGCCAAGAATATGGGCACCGGATCGAAGGTGTTCATCTATTAACGCACTGTCTGTCCCTTTTCAGAGAGTTCAGCCTTGAATCTGCTGCCGTTTTTTAAAAATCGCCTGGGCGCACAGCTGATCTTCATCTTCGCCTTTTTGCTGCCGGTGCTCATCGTCGCCGTGCCGCTGGTGATCCTGCCGGTGCAAAAAGTGGTCGATTCCACCTCCCTGCGGATGCGGAACATTCGCGCAGCTGCGGGAGGCCCTGGCGGGGCTGCGCCCACACGCGAAATGGCGGAACAGATGGATGCCCTGCGGCTCGAGGAGACCTATGCCAACCTCCTCCTCGATCTGGCCAAGAAGGATTCGGTCATGCTCGCCATCAATCTGCGCGACAGCCTGGTCAATCTCCTCATCAAGGGGGTGCCCGTGCGCAAGTGCCGGATCAGCTCCTTCCGGATGAGCCAGGCCATCCCCCATGTCGCCCGGCTCGATTCACTCCATACCTGGCTCTATCCCCCTTTCCAGCTCCTCAATGAATCGGCCACCATTCCCAAGGCTCCTATCCGCATCATGGACGCCCCCAAGGATACCATCGAGGCTGAAGCGATGGCCGGTCAGGAGATCCCGATCGAGAACAACGATGTCCATTTCACGATGCAGTTCAACCGCAATCTCACCGTGCGCATCGAGCAGGAGCAGCCGCCGAGCAGCAGCAGCGAGTTCAAGAAAAAATTCGCTTTTGATATGGAGAGGATTTTTGCAGAGGCCCGGACGACGATCCGGAATCTGAAGCGCAAGCGTCTGCCCGAGCATAAGCTGTGGATTGAAGTAGTGGTTTCCCGCGAGGATGCCAAGGCGATCTATCGGGCCATCCCGGTCAAGCTGCAGATGGCCCTCTTCCTGCCCGAAGCCGGTTAAAAAATATCCGCCTGCAGCCCCGGCGCTCTCCAGCTGCAAGCCTCCCCCTCTTTTCCCCCTATTTTTCCCACTTGAAGATCAGATCAAACCCCGTACTGTTTTCATCTCCGCGCGTAGCCTGGAGAAAGAGCGAGCGGATGATCTCGTATTCCAGGGTCACCTGTTCGGGCGCCACCTCGCCGGTGCGCTTGAGGTTGAGCTGGCGTTCGTAGCTGATGAAGAGATCGTTGGTCAGATATTTGCCGACGACGACCGTCGATTGCCGCCAGTTTTGGTCTCCCCTGAATTCGATCACATCCAGGTCCAGGGTCTGCTGCAGGGAGCGGGTCACCTCCCCGGCGATCTGACCGGTCAGTATCTGCCTGAAGGTATCTCCGCTCAGCTGCAGCTGTGAGGCGACCAGGTTGTTTCTTTCGCCGTGGGTCAGGTCGGCAAAGCTGCGGCCGAAGGCGAGATAGGAGACGGCATCGTTCTCGGCGATGGGCTGGTCGTCGAGGGTGAAGCTGAGGAGCGGCTTGCGCAGTTCGCCCGTGGCGGTGAGGCTGAGGGTGTGCTTGGCCTTGTCCTGGGAACGGAAGATGTGGTCCGCCTGGAGGTTCATTTCGGGCAGATTGTCGCCGCCGGCGAATGTGAGGCGGCCCTCCTTGATATCGAAGCGGCGGCTGAAGAGGTCATAGTTGCCGCGGACGATTTCGATCGAGCCGAAGAGGCCAAAATGATCTCCCTCCTTGGCCAGATCGAGGTTGCCGGAGATCTCGATGTTCAATTCCGGGCTGCGCAGCCACGTGTTGCGCGGGATTTCGAGCCGGACTGAGCCGCGCAGACGTTCGACGAAGGGCAGCCATTCCGGCTGGAGGATCTTGCGGTCATAACTCTGGCTGGTGGTATCGCCGCGGGTGACCATGAGCAGGGGGAGGTCCGCCTGCATCAGGGTGGAGGGGGTTTCGGTCAAAGCGGGCAGATCGAAGCGGGCCCGTTCGATGCGCAGGGCACCGTTCAATTTGGGCTCTTCCAGCAGGCCGGAGAGTTCCACCGTACCATCGAGGACGAGGGTTATTTCGGGGCCATCGGCGGCGGTGAAGCGGCTGCTTTTCAGGCGCAGATAGAGTTCCTTGAAGGCCGGGCCGGTCTCATCCAGCTCGAACCGCCAGAAGCCATCGCCCTGCAGCCGGCCCTCACCGCCGGCGGCACTCAGCCGGCTCAGCACCACTCTGGAGGGCTCCAGGTCAATGCGGGCCTCGATGGGCTGGTAGGGTTTGCCGAGATAGGGGGCGATGAAGGATCCCTTGCGCAGTTCCAGATAGCCGCCGGGCAGGGGTTCCTTCCAGGTGTTGGTGAGGACGAGATCGCCGCTCAGGGTGCCGCGCAGATCGAGGCTGGGGAGAAAGGCGGAGAGGATTCCGGCCTGAAGTTCCCGCGTTCTGACCGCGATATCGATGGAATCCGTGTCGGCGATCAGGGTCCGGGGCAGGGGCCAGCGCAGACGCAGAGGGAGGAGGCCGCTGAAGAGCAGGGTATTGCTGGCGCTCTGGGTCAGAGTTCCATCCCAGATCAGCAGCGAGTCCTCGAGCAGGCTGCTGAATTGGAGGGTGGCCAGGGGCAGTCCGGCCACCTCGAGCTCTTCAGCCCGGATGGTGGTGACGATGCGGGGGCGGGCGGCGATGCCGGTCAGGGCGGCGTGCGCGCTCAGGGTGCCGTCAAGGGCGGGCGCGCCGGGTATGAAACGCCTCCACTGCTGCAGCTCTATGTTTTCGAGGTTGAGATGGAAAGTGAGGCTGTCGGTGAGGTCCAGGGTGCCGCCGAGTTCAATGCGCTGATCACCGCGGCGGAGGGCCAGTCCGGAGAGGGCCAGCGAATCCTCGCCGAAGGTGAGCCGCGGGATGGCGCCATCCAGGCTCCAGATGCCGCCGCCTTCCTTGAGTTCCAGACCGGGGAGGAGGAGCTGCCAGAGCGACTCCTGCCTGCCGGCCTCGAAGGCGATGCGGGCGCTGAGGCTGTCTGAAAAGGTCACGGCGCTCTCCGCGGTGTAGAGTCCTTCCTGATAGCGGCCGTGGAGGAAGAGGGAATCGGCCAGGGCTGCCGCGCCATTGCTGAGGGAGGATGCGGAGAGCCGGAGTTCGGCCCGGGGGCTGCCCTGCCAGAGCGCGTTAAGGCCGGCATTGATCTCCCTGGAATGGAAGGCTTCATAGGCGCTTTCACCGAGACGGGCGGTGGCGCTGATGACGAGAGAATCGGCCGCTCCGGAGAGGGCGGCCTCCACGGTGCCGTTGAGGCGCATCGAATCGGCATCGAGCCACTGCGTCAGGCTGCGGTGCTCCTTGAGGGAAAGGGTCAGGCCGGCGGTGAGGGGGCCCGAGGCGCGCCAGCTGCCCCGGCCGGCTGCATTCAGGCCGGGGGCGGCCAGCTGCAGGGTATCGAGATCGATGCCGGCGAAGTCAAGCCGGCCGGCGGCATAGAGGGTATCGATGGCAATGCCGGCGATGATGGAGGGATGGCCCCGGAGCCGGGCTGATGCGCGGGCGCCGGCGCGGGTCATGCCCCGGCCTTCCAGATGGAGATCGAGATTGAGGTCGCTCGCCAGGCCGGGCCGGTCGAGGAGGCGGGCCAGGTCTACCCCTGCGGCGGCGAACTGCAGATCGTAGAGCGGATCCGGTTCCAGCTGCAGCCGGCCGGTGGCGTGAATCCGGCTCTTCTCCCCGGGCGCATCGGCCTGCAGGGAGAGGGTTTTATGGTCGAGGCGCGCGGTAAAATCCGTGCTGGCAAGGCCCAGGGTGTCCATGAGAGTGTGATGCAGCCATCCCTGCATCTGCCACTGCCTTGCCGCGGCCGTGAAACCGGTCCCCGAGAAATCGACGGCGGCGTCAACTACTCCCGGCTCCCCGATGAGGAAGGCGGTCTGCAGCCCCTCCAGCGTCAGCCGCCCTGCGGCCGATCCCGCCGGTTTGAGCCATGCGTGCAGTTCAGCGCTGCCCTCGGGTGCGCCGGCGAGCAGATCGACGGCGATGGAGTCGCGACGGCCGGAGGCGCTCAGCCCGACGCCCAGCCTGGCGAAGGGGGGACGCCAATGGATCAGGGGGGCGAGATCGGCGGCGGCGAGGGAATCACAGCGGAGCGTCATGGCGAAGGGATCGCTCCGGCCGAGACCGGCTTCGAGGCGGCCCTCAAGCCTGGAGGAGAAGGTTTCAAGGTGCAGGGGATCGATCAGCAGAGTGCGGTCGTTGCCCGCAGCTCTGGCCTGCAGCCGGGTGATGGTCAATCCCGAGGAAAGCAGATCAGCCTGCCCCTCAGCCAGGCTGATCCGCCACCCCGACGGCGAGATACGAGCGCTGGCGGCGAGGAGTGGAATACGGAGGACCTCCGGCGCGGCGCTGCCGCCCGCGGGCTGCACCAGTAAAGCGGCATTGCGCAAGCGGATGGATTTGAAGAGCAGGGTCCACTTTTGGCCGGCGGGCTCGCCCGATGGCTTGAAATAGTGTTCGTAGTTCCAGCCCTGGCCGCCGGTTTGCCGCAGGGCGATCCGCGCGCCGCTCAGCTCGATCCGGTTCAGGGTGAGACGCCCCCAGAGCAGGCTGAGAGGCCGCCAGCGGCAGCGCAGGGTATCGACCTGCAGGAGGGTATCGGCCGACCTGAAGAGGCGCAGCTCCTCGATCTGCAGAGTTTGCACAAGGGAGCCGCTGAGGCGGCCGACCTCGATTTGGGCATCGAGCTGTCCGGCGACGATCCTGGTGAAGGCTTTCTGCGCGCGGCGATGGAGATCGCCGCGCTGGTAGAGGATGCCGAGGGTGACGAGGCCGGCAGTCACGGTCAGGATGAGCAGGATCGTGAATATTTTAAAGAATCTGCGCATGATTACCCTCTAGAAGGCCTGACCAACGCTCAGATGGACCTGTACGCCGTTATCGCCGCGCCCGAGCGGCCAACCCAAATCGAGGCGGATCGGTCCGATGGGCGTACGATAGCGCAGGCCGGCACCGGCCGCTGTATGGAGATCTCCGAGCGTGTGGCCGTGCAGCCTCTGCCAGACGTTGCCCGCATCGAAAAAGAGGGCGCCGGAGATGGGGCCGGCCAGCTCGCGGCGGATTTCAGCCCCCAGTTCGAGCAGACTGTTGCCGCCGATGGGATTGCCGGCGCTGTTTTTAGGGCCGATTTCGCTATGGGCATAACCGCGCACTGAAGAGGCGCCGCCGGCGTAGAAGCGCTCCTCGAGCGGGGTGAAGCGGTCCGGCCCCAGGCGGCGCAGTGAACCGGCTTTAAGCCGGGTCGCCAGTACGCTGGTGCGCCCCAGACGCTGATAGTGCCGCACCTCGCCGAGCAGCCTGAGGAAATGGAAATCGCTCCTGAAACCGACCCCGGCCCAGGTGATGGTGGCGGCGGTATATAGCCCCTTGCGCGGATAAAAGAGGGGCAGGGAGTTGTCCCGGGCCATGGCGAGGGTGACATAGGACTTGTGATAGAGGGCGATGCGGCTGCTGTCGAGGGTCTGTTCCCGGGTCAGAGCGCTCACCTTCAGATAGTCCTGCTCAAGCGTATAGCGCAGCGACCCGTCCGTATAGGTGGCGAAGCGCTGCTGATGGGCGATATTCACGCCTGTGCGGTCGACGGTGAAGCCCGGTTCCTGCTGGCGCAGAAAGAAGGGGTTGAAGAGCAGACTGGTCTGGGGCCCCGGAAAACCGAACTGGGTGATCTTGAGATCTATCGAATAAGGCTCGAGGTGGCTGTGCTTGAAATAGAGATCCAGCCGGCGGGCGCCGCCCAGAAAGGTCCGTTTGCGGATGTCGAGAGAGAGGCGCAGCTGGTCTTCCATGCCGTAGCCGGCGCCGGTCTTGATCGTCCAGGGAGGTGCGGCCTTGACCTGAACGGTGACGGGGAGAAGCGGATTTTGCAGGGAATCCAGTATCGCCTTGACGGTGACATACTGGAAGACGCCGAGTTGATAGACCTGCCGCTGGCTCTTTTCGAGGTTTTTCTGGCTGTAAGGCTGGCCGGGGCGGAGGGCGAGCTGTTTTTTGATGGTGTTCAGGCCGATGATGCTGTCCCCACGGACGGTGACCGCACCGAAGAGGCATCTGGGGCCGGGGGTCACTTCATAGAGGAGGTGGACGCTGCGGTCCTCATCCTCGAGGCGGGGCTGTACCCGCGTCTCGACGTAGGCGTAGCCCTGATTGGCAAAGAGGGTGTTGAGGCTCTGCAGGTCGCTCTGGACGGCCGCGTCGCTGTATCCCGCCCCGCTCTGGGTGATCATCTTCACCCTGGCCTTCTCCCAAACTTCCGCCACCGCCCGGCTCGAGTCGGCCAGCATGACCTTTGCGGAGGCGATGGCGACCCGCGTCCCCTCGCTGATGTGGTAGGTCAGGCGCACGGCGGAGGGTGATTTGAGCTCACTTCCGGCCTCGATGCGGACATGGATGAATCCCTCGCGCTGATAGAAACGGAGCAGGCCGCGCAGGTCCCGCTGCATCATGCTTTCGTGATAGAGCGGGCCCTTGCGCCAGAACTGCAGGCGGGCCAGGCCGGTGCGTGCGACCAGGAAGAGCTGCTCGCGCAGCTCGTCGTCCGAAAAGTGGGCGTTGCCCTCGAAGCGGAGTTCCTTGAGGGGCAGCCCCTCTTCCTGTCCGGTCTGGCCGGCCGCGGGAGGCGCAGGGACAGCAAGGAGCGATATCCAGATGACCACCGGAAGTGGCAGGCGGAGGAGGATGGGGAATATGCGGTGGGCGGATTTCACGGCTGGTCTCCCCGGTCACGGACCGCTATTTGCGGCGGTATTTCCGGCTTTTTCGCCATTGCCTGATTTTTACAAAGATGATGCCATAGCGCGATGTAAGAAAATTGAAGAGGGGCAGGCGGATCGAACGGACGCGTCCCAGGGCCATGATGGCCGATTCCATCCGTTCGGCCAGGATCTCCCGGCGCGAAGCCTGGGGTACGGGCCGGTCGTAGACCGGGGCGACCTTGCCCTCTCTGTGCAGGCGGCCCACCCGCAGGGGCGAGTTCAGCCCCTTTTTCTGGGTGTGCAGCTTGTGGGTCTGGTAGGCCCGGTTGGCGGTTACATCGCTGGCGATGAGGGCTCCGGAGGCGATGGCCTCTTTCATCACCTCTACGCCGCGCGGCGTCCGCGCCAGCAGCTTGGAATGGGATTCGAAACAGTAGTTGCCGGACTCGTCCCGTGTCCAGGCATCGCTGACCGCGATGTCGGCGAACTCGGAGGCGCCGTCGATACAGGTCTGGCAGCGGGGCGGGCTGAAGAGATAGGTGAGGTAGTTGATCGCCCCATCCTTGAAATTCGAATAGTGGAGATTCTTGATCCTTCCGTCCCGCAGGGTAGCGCGGATCTTGCCGGGCCAGGAGCCGCCGCGGAACTCAAAGTTGCTGATCTGCTCGGGCTCGATACCGCGGCAGGCCAGCATCTCGCGGGCGACATAGGGCTCGAGGGAGGAGGCGCAAAAGAGGCCGATGACGATCGGGATCTGTTCCCTGAGGGCGGGGGATTCGGTGCTGAGCAGGCGCAGGCCGTGCACCTGGCAGGGGAGCCCGGCGAAAGCGTACCGCCCCGGGCTGGTGCGCACGGCCGCCAGGATCTCGTTGACCGGGATGATGATATATTTGGACTGCTGGCTGGCGAGCAGTTCGTCGTAGGTGCGCGCGATGAAGACCTCGCCGAGCCAGGGCTGGTCCGGTTTGATGCGGGTGACGATGCAGCCGTCGACGACGCCGCGCTGCAGCAGGTCCCACATCAGGGCGGTGATCACGCCACCACCAGCGCCGCCGCGGCGCAGCCTGGCATCGCCGGCGTAGCCGACATAGGTGGCTGCGACGTGTCCATCGAAGCGGGTTGAGGGGTTACGGTGGCCGAAGGTGATCCCGGTCAGGTCGAGAAAGTTGACCTTGCCGCCGGGGCAGACCCGGGCGCAGAGGCCGCACTCGGTGCAGGCCCCGGCATCGAGCACCGGAAAGAAATTTTCATCCAGGGTGATCGCCCCGGTCGGACAGGCGCCTGCGCAGGTACCGCAGCGGGTGCAGAGATCACGTTCGGTAAAAGCGATGGCGAGGAGGTTCGGATCGATTTTTTTCATCACTCTTGTTCAGCAGCCTCCAGGGCGCGGGTGAAGACGCGTAAAAAGTTGCCCCCCCATATTTTGGCCAGATCTTCGCGGCTGTAGCCGCGGCGCAGCAGTTCGACGGTGATGTTGCTCAGTTGCGAGACGTCATTGCAGCCGTTGACCCCGCCGCCGCCGTCGAAATCGGTGCCGATGCCGATATAGTCGATGCCAACCAGCTTGACGACGTGGTCGATGTGGTCGCAGACATCGGCGACAGTGGCGAGCCGCCGTGGATACTTGCGGTCGACTTCGTTCCAGGCTTCGCGCTTGGCCTTGCGCGCGGCCGGATCCGCGAGTGCATCCCACGACCCATAGTGGGCATCGAGGGAATCCTGGGCGGCTTCGCGCCGGGCGTTGCCGGGGATACTCTTGACATATTCGCTGAGGATGCACAGCTGCATCACCCCCCCTTTGGCGGCGAGGGCCTGCAGCATCTCATCGCTGAGGTTGCGCGGATGGCTGCAGAGGGCGCGTGCGCAGGAGTGGCTGGCGAAGATCGGGGCTTTGGATACCTCCAGGGCCTGATAAAAGGACTCATCGGAGGCGTGCGAGATATCGACCAGAATTCCGAGCCGGTTCATACCGGCGATGACCTCCCGGCCGAAGGGGCTGATCCCGTTCCAGAGGTCTTTGCCGGGGTCGGTGGACGAGTCGCAGATGTCATTGTCTTTCGTGTGGCAGAGGGTGATGTAGCGTGCACCTCTCGCACGAAAAGCCGCCAGGGCCTCCAGATCGTGGCCGAGGGCGAATCCGTTCTCGATACCGATGCAGGCGCTGAGCACCCCGTCACGGGCATTCCGGCGGATCTCCTCCGGAGTTGCGGCCAGGCGGATCCGGTCGGGATATTTTTGCAGCATCGCCTCGGTCAGTCCGATCAGACGCTCCGCGGCGGCGCGGGCGTTGCGGTAGTTCTTTTCAGTCAGAGCGCGCTGGGAGACAAAGGCGGCGAAGAAGAGGGCGTCGAGATTGCCGTTCTCCATGCGCGCCAGGTCGATCTTGCCGCGGTCGCGCGCTCCAGCCTTGTGAACGGCGCCGATGTCCCAGGTGGTATCGAGCATGTGCAGAGGGGTGTCGCAGTGGGTGTCGATGGTTAAAAGCTCGCGATGAAGCTCAAGCGCGGCCGAATCCGGTGCGGCGCCGCGAAGCGGCAGAATCAGGGCGAGCAGAAGGCCGGCGGTGACGGGGATCGGGTTCACTTTTTTCAAGGAGTTCCTCATGATGGGTTGGTGCGATGCGCTGGAGGCGCCGGTCCGGCGGACGCTGGCCGGTTGATCCGGCCGGGAGTCGGCCCTATCAGCGGCATGGCTGACGCGGTCAAGCCGGTCATCTCCTGGATAAAGATACGGCAACAGTGCCGGGATGCGGAGGAGTTTTCACTCCGCCGGCCGGCCTTTGAGCACGTGAGCGGTGGCATCGTGGATGTGCACATCCACCAGTTCGCCGACGGCATACCGACCCTCCTGCAGGATCACCAGGTGGTTGTCGTCGGTGTGCCCCTGGCTTTCCAGCTGCGACTTGCGGGTGCCGCTCTTCTCAACCAGCACCCTTTCGGTGCCGCCGATGCGGGCGCTCTTTTTTTTCAATGAAATACCGTTCTGCAGGGCGTTGAGCAGGACCGAACGCCGGCTCTTTTCCTCGCCGCTGACGTCGTCCGCGTACTTTCTGGCCGCCAGGGTGCCGGGCCGCTCGGAGTATTGAAAGATGTACGCGGCATCGAACTCGACCTCGCGCAGCAGGGCGTACGTGTCGTCGAACTCTGCGGACGTCTCCCCGGGAAAGCCGACGATGATGTCGGTGGTCAGGCCGATCCCGGGGATGGCGGTGCGGATCCTCTCCACCAGCCCGAGATAGTCCTGCCGGGTATACGTGCGCCGCATCAGCTTGAGGATGCGGTCGCTGCCCGCCTGGACAGGCAGATGGAGGTGTTTGCAGATGCCGGGCTCCTCCGCCATCACCTCGACCAGGTGCATCGGGAAATCCTTGGGATGGGGTGATGTGAAGCGCACGCGCTTGATGCCCTTAACCCGGCTCACCTCCCTGAGCAGCGACGCAAAGTCATGCTGCTCATAGCGGTACGAGTTGACATTCTGTCCGAGCAGGGTCACCTGGCAATAGCCCTCACCGGTGAGGCGGCGCACCTCTTCGGTGACGCTGCGGGGAGAACGGCTGCGCTCGCGGCCGCGGGCGAAGGGGACGATGCAGTAGGAGCAGAAGTTATTACAGCCGCGCATCACCGCGATCCAGGCGTTGACGCCGCCCTGGCGGCGGGGATAGATCTCGGCATAGGTCTCGAAATCGGAGAGTTCGAGAGCAAAACGGTTCTTCCTCTCCGGCACAGGCGCCGCGATGAGGCCGGGCAGGAGACGGTAGCTGTCTGGCCCGGCGAAAAAATCGACCGGCAGCCGGCGGTTCCCGCCCAGCTCCTTTTTCAAGCCCGTGGCCATACAGCCGACCACGCCAAGGCGGAGTTTCGCGCCATTGGGCAGGCGGCGGATCTCGTGGATGCGGTTGATCACCCGCAAAGCGGCATGCTCACGCACGGCACAGGTATTGATCAGCACCACATCCGCCTCCTCGGGGGCATCGGTGCTTTCCAGATCGGCCTCGTCCAGGATGGCGCGGATGATCTCGCTGTCATATTCATTCATCTGACAGCCGTAGGTTTCGATATAAACTTTCACGCTCTGAGGTTCACTTTCGATCCATTTCTTGCTGTCATTCTGTGACCAGGGTCCCAAAGACCGAGAGTTCCTCGATCTTTTCAAGGTGGACGGGGCGCAGCTGATTGTGCAGGGGTTCGGCGCTGCGGACGCGCACCCGGATGAAGGTGTCGGTCACGCCGCTCCAGATGCCCTTTTTCTCCTCCTCGAAGAGGACCAGCTGGCGGGTGCCGAGAAAGCGGCGGAAATAGGCGTGGCGTTTCTTCAGGCTCAGCCCGCGCAGCCGGGCGCTCCGTTCCGCCTTGACCTCCTCGCTCACCTTGCCGGGCAGGTGACGGCTTCTGGCGCGGCTGCGTTCCGAATAGCTGAAGACGTGAAAATAGGCCAGAGGGAGGGCGTCGAGCAGGTCGAAGGTTTCGGCAAAGTGGCTTTCGGTTTCGCCGGGAAAGCCGGTCAGGATGTCGGTGCCCAGGCAGATATCGGGCACCTCTGTTGCGGCGCGGCGGACCAGCTCCGCGAACTGAGCCGCGTCATGGCGGCGGTGCATCGCCTTGAGGATGGTGTCGCAGCCGCTCTGGGCCGGGACGTGGAGAAACCGGCAGACGTTGTTGTTCAGCATAAGGCGGAAGAGTTTTTCCGGCACGGTGGTCATTTCGATCGAGGAGATGCGCAGCCGCTCCAGCCCCGGAAGAAGCGTCATGGCTTCCAAAAGATCGATCAGGCGCCGCTCTTCCTCGGCCCAGGTGCCGATATTGACCCCGGTGAGGACGATCTCGCGGTGGCCGGCGGCGATGAGCTGCCGGGCTTCGCCCAAGAGGTCGGCAAAATCGCGGCTGCGGCTGCGGCCGCGGGCGAAGGGAATCTCGCAGAAGGCGCAGAAAAAATCACAGCCGTCCTGGATCTTGAGGTTGGCGCGGGTGTGGCTGCGGTCGATGGCCGGCGCCGGCATGGTGAAACGTCCGCGGCCGGGGGGCGGGGTGATCAGCAGGGGCTCGCCCTCGCTGTGGCTGCGGATGATCTCCGGCAGTTCCATCTTGACGGCATTGCCGGCCACCCAGCAGACGCCGGGCAGGCGGCAAAGGGATTCCCCCTGCATCTGCGACTGGCAGCCGATGAGGGCGATCCGGGCGCGCGCCTGGGCGCGATGGATCCGCTGGACCAGCCGCCGGGTGTCGTGGTCGCCCTTTTCCGTCACCGTGCAGGTATTGATCACCACCACATCCGCGGGCTCTTTGAAATCGACGATCTCATAGCCCTCGTCGCTGAAGCGGTTCTGCAGAGCGGCGGTCTCGGCCTGGTTCAGCCGGCAGCCCAGGGTGTAGAAGGATATTTTGCGGGGTGGTTGCACGCGGCGGCCGGCCTACTTTTCCTCGATGGTCACCCGGGTGATGACGTCGCCCTGACGCACGGCATCCACCACCTCCTGTCCCTTGACCACTTTGCCGAAAACGGTGTGGCGGCCGTTGAGATGGGGCTGGGGGGAGTGCGTGATGAAGAACTGGCTGCCGTTGGTGCCCGGTCCCGCGTTGGCCATGGAGATCACCCCGGTCTCATGGGTGAGGGGATTGCCGCGGAATTCATCCTCGAAGCGATAGCCGGGACCGCCGCGGCCGGTTCCGGTGGGATCCCCGCCCTGGATCATGAAATCGGCGATGACGCGGTGAAAGGTGACGCCGTCGTAGAACCCCTCACGGCTGAGGAAGACGAAATTGTTGACCGTCTTGGGGGCGTAGCCGGGATAGAGTTCGAGCTCGATGGTGCCGCGGCTGGTTTCGAGCCTGGCCAGGTAACTTTTTTTGCTATCGATGACCTGGGCGGGCGCCTGGTCGTATTGTTTGGAAGCCACGGGTTTCTCCTGTTTTTAAAATAATTTGCTGGCCATTAAGATATTGATTCCGGACGATAAAACCAAGCAATTTGGCCGGGAGTGGAGGGCGGGCTGCCTCACTGCGCTGCCGAGCTCATCGCCGGAAGTGGTGGATGATGATCGCTGCTGCGGCGGCAACATTGAGAGAATCGGTGCCCCGCTGCATGGGGATGGTGATGCGTTCGTCACAGAGCGCGGTCAGATTGGAAGTGAGCCCCTTCCCCTCGTTGCCAAGGAGAATCGCGCTCAGGGGCGCGGGCCGGATTTCCCCCAAAGGGGTGGAGCCGGCGGAGAGGTGGGTGGCGTAGAGGCGAAAGCCCCCTTTCCCGAGCAGACGAAGCGCCGCGCCCAGATCGGCGCTTTCGGCCATCGGGAGGGTGAACAGAGCCCCCATCGAGACGCGGATGACCCGCCGGTAGAAGGGATCGATCGTCCCCCCGCCGACGAGCAGGCCCCCGGCGCCGAGTGCGGCGGAGATGCGGATGATCTGGCCGAGGTTTTCGGCGTCGCCGATCCCTGCGCAGACCACCAGCAGGGCGGGGGGGTGCAAGCGCGGCAAAAGCTCTTCCAGCACGGCGAGCGGTCTGCGGATCCCGCAGGCAATGACGCCGCGGTTGAATGCGAAGCCGGGGGCTTGCGCGAGGAGGGCTTCGGGGGCGGCATAGAGGGGGATGCCGGCCGGGACAAAGGGGGCGATGCGGTCGAGCCGCCTCTCGCTGACGAGCACGGAGGCGGTGGGGCAGGGGCTGGCGAGCAGGCGGAGCACCGGATTCTCCCCTTCGACGATGAAGAGGCCCCGCTCCCGCACCACCGTGCGGTCGCGAAGAGACCGATACTCGGCGATCCGCGGGTCATCGATCGAGATGATGGGAATGATCTCCGGTCCGCTGTGCGTCATGGCCCGTTTCCCTGTTTGCCCGCCGGTTCCGGCTATCTCTGCAGTACGATGGAGCCCTCCTGCAGCTCGAAGCGGCTGAAGGAAAAGTGGCTCATGTCGATGACGGGGTCGATCTGGAAACGGCGATTGAGATCGGCGAGGTCGAAGGTGAACCGTCCGACGCTGACTGTCGAGGCCTTCGCAAGGGTGATGCGCTTGCCCGAGGCCACCGGCCGCAGATCCCCCTTGAGATAGACCTGCTGCAGGGCTTTTTCGGGGAGCAGGCCGCGGATCTGGCCGAGGATGCGCTTTCCTTCGCCGGTGAGCTGCTCTGTGGGTATTTTTTCGAGATCGACCATCATTTCGACGATCAGGCGGTCGCGATGAATGGTGGTTTTGGCCCCGCGCACGACGGCATAGGGATCGAAATCATCCTGGCCGGCCATCTCCGCCAGCAGGGCGGGGACGAACTCCTCGGCGGTGATGCGCACGCTGCCCTTCTGCTCCAGAGTGCGCTGCAGGGGGGTGAGGGCGCGGCCGGCTGTACTGCCCGGCGCTTCCGCTGCGCTCACGCTTTCACGGCTGCCGGGAGCGGCCGCATCGGCCCGGCCCTGCTGCCGGGGTGGAGGATCGATCCCGGGCAGATTATGGCTCTCCTCCGGAAGGCCGCTCTCCGCGCCGGTCTCCGGCTGCGTTGAGCTGCGGCGGGCCTCCTCCCGGGCGGCGGGAGATTCTGCGGGCGTTTTTCTCCACTCTTCGCCCGCCATCTGCCCCTCACGATACCATTCGGGCTGATAAAAGATCCGGTTCATGAGCCAGGAACGCAGGACCCAGACCACAGCCATGAAGATGATGATGGCAACAAGCCAGTGCAGAACTCTTTTCACGTCGGCCTCGTCTTTTTCAGTTTTTTGCTTGCATGCGCTGGCGCCAGGCGAAGGGATCCTCCGCCCCTGCGATGCCGCGCACCCGGGCGCTGAGGGCGAAATACGCCTGTTTCATCGGCCGGTAGAGGTCGATATGGGCCTGAATCGGCTTTTTGCGCATCGGCTCGCGCAGCTGGATGAAGGGACGCACCAGGTCGGCCAGAGCCACGGCCCGGCCGTTTTCCTTTTCGTAAACCCAGGCAGCGTGCAGTGCGGCCCCCAGGGCTGCACCTTCCCCTTCAACAGGCACCACTTCGGTCTCAAAAATGTCCGCGATGGCCTGGCACCAGGCCGGGGACTGGGCAAGTCCTCCGGTGAGACGGATCTCCCGCGCCTCGATCGGCATTTTTCGGTAGCCGTCGTAGAGGTTGAGGATGTGGCCTTCGAGGACAGCCCGGCCGATTTTTTCGACCGTGAAATCGGCCAGCCCGAAGCCGAAATAGAGAGGGGCGGCCAGGGGCACATCGGGAGTGCGTTCGCCCATGTACCAGGGGATAAGGATCCTGCCTTCGTTGCCGGCGGGAGTTTTCGCCATCAGGTCGTTGAATTGGGCATGGCTGAGGCCGTGCTGCGCGAGCACGGCATTGTAACCGTTGGCCAGATTGGAGACACAGAGGAGGGGAAAATGGCGCCCGGTACTGTCGCGGAAAGCGGCGATTTCGCCGCTGGCATCGATGAAAGGCTCGTCGAGGACGGTATAGGCTGTGCCGCTGGTGCCGAGGCTGATGGTCACCAGTCCCGGCGCCACATTGCCGGTGCCGACCGCGCCGTACATGTTATCGCCGCAGCCCGCATCGATCCGGCACTCCGGATGGAAGCCGAAGCGCTCGATCAGGGCGCGGCCGATTGTGCCAATGGTCTGATCCGACGGCTTGACGGCCGGGAGCTTGCCGGCGAGGTCCGGTGCGATGGTCCGGAGCACTTTATCGGACCACCGGCCGGTGCCGGGGTGCCAGAGGGCCATGCCGGAGAGGTCGCCGGGCTCCATCACGCGGACGCCGCCCTCCTCACCGCCGGTCAGCCACCAGTTGACATAGTTGTGCACCAGAAAACAGGTGGCGGTTTTTTGCCAGAGTTCAGGTTCGTGGCGGACCAGATGAAAAATCTTGGCGGCAGTGTAGCCGGTGCGCTGGCTGTTGCCGACCTCGGTGATCATCGCTGCCGGGCCGCCGACGGCCGCGGTGAGCAGACGGCACTCTTCTTCGGTGCTGAAATCGTTCCACAGCTTGCTGCGCGGCCTCGACAGCTTGCCTGCCGCATCGAGGGTCACCAGCCCGTGCTGCTGTCCCGAGACCGAGATGGCGCGGATCTCCGCCACCGGCACGCCGGCGCTCTGCATGCGGCCGAAGAGGAGCTCGATCGCCTCGATCCACATGCGGGGATCGGACTCCGAGGCGCCTGTTTCCAGCCCCTGCATCACGCCATTGCGCGTGGCGTAGTTCAGCCCGGTATCGTAATTGACCGCATCGAGATGGATGACTTGCCGGGCGGCAAGGTCCAGAACGATCAGCTTGCAGCCCTGGGTGGAACTGTCGAGACCGGCGAAAAGCATGGGAACCTCCGCTTATTTCTTGAGGGCGGCTTTGATTTTGACGGCAGTGGCCTTGCCGTACATGGCGCAGGCGCCCTTTTTGGCGTCAGGTTCGATGCCCAGCTCTTTGATCGCTTTTTTCACGGCGGCATCGGTGACGCCCCACTCCTTGGCGAGCTTGCCGGCGGAAAGAAGTTCTTCAGCCATGATATCCTCCTGGTTGTTTTTTATTCAAACCCCTCCGCTGATCTGCAAATGGAGCGGCCGTTATAACATAATGGTTTTCCTGCAAATTTTCAAGATAATCCTTGCGCTCCGGCTAAAAATAAAACCATTTGGTTTTACACTTCAATTTGATAAATTATACATCTTGATGCGCAAACCTAATCAACAGAAAAAGCAACAGTTCGAGGGAGTTCCATGAAGATCTTTGTTCTCAACTGCGGCAGTTCTTCGCTCAAATTTCAGCTCATTGAAGCTGACGATGACCGGCTTTTAGCCAAGGGAGTGGTTGAACGGATCGGCGCCAGTGATGCCATCCTGACCTATAAACCGGTGGGAAAAGAGCCGGTTGTGCAAACGCGCGATATCCCGAGCCATGAAGCCGCCCTGAGTCTGGTGCTTGGACTCTTGAGCGACTCCCGGCACGGTGTCATCTCGGGTATGAACGAGATCGGCGGCGTTGGACACCGTCTCGTCCACGGCGGCGAAGAGTTCGTCAGCTCGGTATTGATCGATGAGAAGGTCAAGGAGGGGGTGCACCGCTGCATCCAGTTCGCCCCCCTGCACAACCCCCATAATCTCAAGGGCGTCGAGGTGTGCGAGCAGCTCATGCCCGGTGTACCCCAGGTGGGCGTCTTTGATACGGCTTTTCACCATACCCTGCCCGCCGAAGCCTATACCTACGCTTTGCCGATGACGCTCTATCGCAAACACCGCATCCGCCGCTATGGTTTTCATGGCACCTCACACGCCTATGTCGCCCAAAAGGCGGCCGATCATATCGGCAGGCCGATCGGGGAGCTGAAGATTATCACCTGCCATCTCGGCAACGGCGCCAGCGTCACCGCGGTTGACGGCGGCAATTCGGTGGAGACGAGCATGGGCTTCACCCCCCTCGAGGGGCTGGTCATGGGCACCCGTTCGGGTGATGTCGACCCCGCCCTGATCCCCTATATCGCCAAGATCGAGGATCTTTCGATGGCCCAGGTGGATGCGCTGCTCAATAAAAAGAGCGGCATGCTCGGCCTGACTGAAAAGACCAATGATTTCCGCGAGATCGAAGAAGGAGCCGAGCAGGGCGACCAGGCCTGCATCCTGGCCCTGCAGATTTTTTGTCACCGCCTGCGCAAGTATATCGGCTCCTATATGGCGGTTCTGGGCGGCCTCGATGCCCTGGTTTTCACCGCCGGCATTGGTGAGCACTCCCCGCTGGTGCGCTCCTGGAGCTGCCGGAATCTCGAGGCATTCGGCATCGCCCTCGATCCGGAAAAAAACCAGCGCAACGATCTGGAGATCAGCACCGGCAGGGTCAAGGTGCTGGTGGTTCCGACCAACGAAGAACTCGCCATCGCCCGCGAGACCGAGCGTATTCTCAAAGGCTGAGAGTGCATGGAAATGAAAAAGCCTTGCATCCGGATGGATGCAAGGCTTTTTTTATGAGCGGGAGACGGGGATCGAACCCGCGATATCAAGCTTGGGAAGCTTGCGTTCTACCACTGAACTACTCCCGCGTTCTGTATATGATAATAAATTTCGCAGCGAAATGCAAGCCCTTTCTCGCTACGGGCTGCGGTCCGAGGCGGGCAGGGAAGTCAAAATTTTCGCAAAAAGATTTGCATTTGCTCCTGAATTTGGTGTATATTCATGCAACAGACAGACCGGCAGCACCGCATCCCCACTCACAGGAGCGCAGAGCATGAAAGAGGGAGCACCGCCGCACAACCGGAGCCTGGCCGCACTCTTCAGGATAAAATCGCTGGACCACATCATCGCCGAGTCGGAGCGCGGCGAATACCGACTCAACCGGGTGCTCGGCCCGGTGCAGCTGACCCTCTTCGGGATCGGCGCGATCATCGGCGCCGGGATCTTCGCCACCATCGGCACCGCGGCGGCGGGCGATGCCTTCCGCCCGGGCGCCGGCCCGGCCCTGATGCTCTCCTTCGTCATCACCGCGGTAGTCTGCGGCTTCACCGCCCTCTGCTACGCAGAATTCGCCTCGCTCGTCCCCATCGCCGGTTCGGCCTACACCTACTCCTATTCCACCCTGGGCGAGCTGATCGCCTGGGTGATCGGCTGGGACCTGATCATCGAATATGCCGTCGGCAACATCGCTGTGGCCATCTCCTGGGCCAACTATTTCAAGACCTTTATGCGGGGATTCAACATTATCATCCCCGACTGGATCTCGATGGATTACCGCACCGCGGCGCGGATTGTCGACGAGGCTGGGGTGCAGACCGTCTTCCGCGACGCCCCCCATCTCTTCGGGCTGCCGATCGTCTTTAATCTGCTCGCCGTGGCGATTGTCGCCCTGATCTCCCTGGTGCTCATCTGGGGCATCCGCGAAAGCGCCCGTTTCAACGCTGCCATGGTCGGCATCAAGATCGTCGTGCTGACCTTTTTTATCGTTGTCGGCTGCTTCTGGATCAAGCCGGAGAACTGGACCCCCTTCGCCCCGAACGGCTGGTCGGGGATCAGCGCCGGGGCGGCGATCGTCTTTTTCGCCTATATCGGCTTTGACGCGGTTTCGACGGCGGCGGAGGAGACGCGCAATCCCCGCCGCGACATGCCCATCGGCATCATTGCCTCGCTGATCATCTGCACGATATTTTATGTGGTCGTCGCTGCGGTCTTCACCGGGCTGATCTCCTATCCGGAACTCAAAGCCACTCTGGCTACGGAGCAGGCCGAGCCCCTCACGCTGGCCCTCGCTCATGCCAGTCCCACCCTGGGCTGGGCGGTCGGCATTGTCGCCTTCGGCTCGGTCATCGCCCATACGGCTGTGCTGTTCATCTTTCAGCTCGGTCAGCCGCGCATCTTTTTTTCGATGTCGCGCGACGGCCTGCTGCCGCCGCTTTTCCGGCGGGTCCATCCCCGCTTCCGCACGCCGCATGTCGCGACCCTGATCACCGGTGTCTTTGTCGCCTCTTTCGCCGCCGTGGCCAGCATCGATGAGATGGTCGATTTGACCAATATCGGCACCCTCTTCGCTTTCATTCTGGTCAGCGCCGGCATCATGGTGATGCGGCGGCGCGATCCGCACCGGCATCGGCCTTTCCGCGTCCCCGGCGGCTGGCCATGGGCCCTCGGCCTCTATCTTTTGCTTTCTCTGGTCGTATTGTTGACGCCCCTGGCGCCGGCTGCCAAGGGCGGAATCCTCCTCGGGGCCGCCCTGCTCTTTTATGCCGCCCGAAACTACATCTTTCCGGTCCTCGGCATCCTCTCCTGCCTCTATCTGATCTATTACCTGCCGCCGACCTCCTGGCTGCGCTTCGCCGCCTGGCTCAATTTCGGCTTTATCATCTACGCCGGCTACGGCGCGATGCACAGCCGGCTGGAGGATGAGGAGGGTAGAAGGGGCCCGGAGGCGCTCGCTTATGCGGCGCGGGTCGGGGCCCTGCTGCTGGTGATCGGCGATGCGCTGCTGTTTCTGATGCGGGGTTTTGACCTTATCATCCATGCCGGCAAGAGCCAGGCCGGGGCGGGATTCATGGAACGGGCGGCGGCAGGAGTGGCGGCGGTTGCAACGCCGGCGCAGTGGCTGGAAGCCTCCTGGTTTCTCATCATCCCTCTGCTGCTGAACTCGCTGGTGCTGGGGCCGTTGGTAATCCGGCGCGCCCTGCAGGCTGAAAAGGCGGGGGAGGCGGTCCGGCCGGCGCTGGCGATCGCAGCGGTCCTCTCCTTCCTGGGGCTGGCTTATCTGCTGCTGCTGGCGCTGAGCTAGCCCCGGCAGCGGGTCAATCGGCGAGGTAGATGTCCATTTCGCAATCGTCACAGCGAAATTCGAGGCGCAGACGCTGATTCTGGTCGTCAATGAGGTGCAGAGGCTCGGCAAAACCCCGGGCGTGCAGCTGCCCTCCGCAGAGTCCCAGCTCTCCGCGCAGGCAGTAGCGGCTCGTCATCACCCGCTGAGCGCGCAGATCGATACCCGATTCGGCGGCAGGGGCGATCTCCTCCACACCATGGCGGGTGTAGAAGGCGCGGGCGCGGCGGTTGAGGACATTACCGTGAAAATCCAGACTTCGGACGGGGAAGGGGATCTCGTTCGGGACGATTTCGATCCGGTGGAGGGGATGAAGCCGCAGCCGCTCCTCGAGCAGCGCGGTGAGAAGATCGCGGCGCATCCGGTTGAGGGCGGAAAGAGGGAGAAACCAGGGGTCCCGCCAGCCCAGCCGCACCTCCTCTACGACAAAGAGCGTCCCCCCGCTTTTCGCCAGCTGCGTCCGGGCCGTCTGCAAGGCCTGCCCGGGGTCGCGCGCAGGCTGATAGAGCACCTCTGCACGAATCTCCGCTGTGACCCCGTCTTCATCCTGCACCCTGAGCAGTAATCCGTTATCCTCCTCCACGACATCGATCTCGACAGAAATCACGCGGCTGCCTGCGCTTTTTTTGAGCAGTGCCGTGAATTCATGGTCATGGTTGCGCAAGATGCGGGTTCCGGGGGGTAGATCGAGAGGCTGGTCGAGGATGATGCGCTCACCCTCGACGCGGTTCACCCTGACTCCCTGCAGCTCTCCCTGATCGTCGAACCAGGCGAGCCCGTCGCCGTTGTGGAGCGGGCGGGCGCCGGGTTCGAGCCGCAGCTCCCCCGACTGGCAGCGCAAGACCAGGCCGACGGGTTCGCCGCTGTGCTTGGGGGTGGCCCAGGCGGTGAGGCCGCTGCCGCGGCCATGGATGAAATAGGTGGTGAAGCCGCGATTAAAGCTCCCGGCGGGATCGGGGGTGAAGGCAGGGGCGGCGCGACCGGAGGAAGAGGGGTGCATCCCCCGCTCTTCCAGCAGCGGATCAAGCTTTTGGCGGTAAAAAGTGACGATATTTTTCACGTAGGAGGCATCCTTGAGCCGGCCTTCGATCTTGAAGGAGGTGATCCCGGCATCGAGGAGCTCGCCGAGCTGTCCGGAGAGATTGAGGTCGCGCAGGGAGAGGAGATGCCGGCGGCCGCTGACCGTTTTCCCGGCACTGTCGACAAGGCGGTAAGGCAGGCGGCAGGGCTGGGCGCACTGGCCGCGGTTGCCGCTGCGGCCGCCGCGGGCAAGGCTGAGATAGCACTGGCCGCTGTAGGAGACGCAGAGGGCGCCGTGCACGAAGCACTCCAGTTCGATCCCGCATGACCGGCGGATGGCCCCGATCTGCTCGAGGCTGAGCTCGCGAGCCAAAATCGCCCGCTGAAAACCGACCCCCTCGAGAAAAGCAACCCTCTCCGGAGTGTGATTGTGCATCTGGGTGCTGGCGATCAGTGGGATGGGGGGGAGAGAGGCCTCCAGCAGGCCTGTATCCTGGATGATCAAGCCATCGGCGCCGAGGTCGTGGAGACGGCGGGCGAGCGCGACTGCTTCCTCCAACTCGTCATCGTGCAGCAGGGTGTTGAGGGTGACATAGACCCGAGCCCAGCAGCGGTGGGCGTAACCGGCGAGGGATTCGATCTCCTGCAGAGTGTTGCCCGCCTGTTCGCGGGCACCGAAACGAGGTGCGCCGATGTAGACGGCATCTGCGCCGCAGTCGATGGCGGCGAAGCCGGCTTCGAGGTCGCGCGCCGGGGCGAGCAGTTCGACGGCAAGAGGTTTCAGCAGCACACGCTGGCCCTGTTCATTAAAGTTGCTCTTTGATATGAGGTCAACAGAAAAAGCCTGCATGAAGTCATGCAGGCTTGTTTGGTATTGATTTAAGCGCTTTCCCGTCCGGGAAAGGGGTCAGCTTATCTGAAAAGCTTGCCCAGGAAGCCGCCGATCTCGTCCATGGAGCTGCCGTCGCCATCGGAGTCAAGCATTTTGTTCAGAGATCCAAAGATGTCGGGCTGTTCGGCCTCGGCTTCCTGCTGCTGGCCGGTGAGAAGTTCGGAGAGGCCGGAGACATCGAGGCCCTCTTCCCGGGTGGTTTTGCCGAGAGCGCCCATTACCATGGGGGCGACCATTTCCATGATTGTTCCCATGGTATTGGCATCCACGCCGGCGGTCTGGCTGACACGGGAGGTCACGGTGGACTGGTCCCCGCCGAAGATGTGCTTGAGAATGCCCGAGCCGGAAAAGCCGGCGGCGTTGCCAATCAGGCTGCCGAGATTGTCAAAGATGGAGCCGTCGTGGTCATTGATGAGGGCCTTGTGCAGGGAGGAGGCGCCCGTTTGTGAGGAAGAGTTCCTGGTCAGGGCGGAAATGAGGATCGGCACAGCGACGCCGACGGCTTTTGATGCCGTGGCGGAATCAATTCCGAGCTGCCTGGCGATTTTGTCGATGGCATTGCCGCTCAGTTGCTGGACGATCATTTGCATAATAACATTCATTTCGAGACTCCGTTGATTAAATAAAATAGGTTGTTTGTTATTCCAACAATACACCTGCCCGATTTGTTCCATAAAAAAAGTAGCGGCTATGACGAAGAGGGAAATCATTCTGACGAGAGCATGGGGATGACCCCCCTCTTTCCGTGCGCAGGAGGGAGCAGCCGGCGGCAGCAGCGGGGTTCGTTTAGCCAAAAATGGCGCTTTCTGTGTTTAATTTATGGCAGTGCCTGGAAATTTTGCACAATAATGGCGTATAGCCGTTAAAAAATAAAAATATTTTACTTTTTTGTTGACATTTAGAGTCTCACTCTGTATATTTCTTGTACAGAGACCAGCAATGGTGGACCCTTTTGGAAAAGGGCACGGGGACCGCTCCTAGCTTTACTCTTGTACGATAGCAAATCTGCTCCAGCAACGACCATAATCAACTTGATGTATGTAGTGGCGGGGTGGTGGGGGTTTTGCGGTATCAAGGTGTTCTAGGGGAAGCTTCGGTATTCTGGTCCATTCTTCCTTTTCAATGTGACTACTTCCGGCGTTTCGCACACCTTCCTATCAGCCAAAATCCCGTATGTGTCAATCACCATCCCCCGAATGCTTTTGGGGAGGCATTGTCCTCGCAATAATCAACCGTTGAGCGGCATCTTTGTTCATTTGCAGCATTTTAATTCGATCCTAAAAAAACATTCTCAGGAATTCTTCCATTCTGGCCGCGTCTTTTGGGGGATCGTCATAATGGAAAGCAAATGCCTGTAATCATCTGATCGGGCAGAGCAGTCACTTCTTTCCTGCTCAGTCTCATCCTATTGTAAAAAAAAAAGCTGCCAGCAGACCGGCCAAGTCTGTAGTGCTGGCAGCGTCACCACACGCGCGGTCCATGCGTTAGCACAGGCCATGGTGGGCTTTTTTTGTTCCGTTCAAATTACAAAATGGAGTCACGTTTGTCAAGTATTTTTTTTGACTAACTTTATGATTGATTGACGAGGGATTCATGCTGCATTTCCGTATTTCGGAGCACCTGCGCAGAGGCTGCCACGGTCGGTTCAGGACGGCCTTGCTGGCGCTTTTGCTGGCCCTTCTCTCTCTGACGCCGGTGAGGGCGCAAACCGGCGGGCAGGAGGCCAAGGGTTTTTTGATCGAATCACAGCCAGGCGGTGCCACGGTTTCGATCGAGGGGGAGATCATTGGCAAGACCCCCTGTTCCTTTCCCTATCAGCTTGCGGGTAAATACCGGCTTTTCGCTGAAAAGAGGGGCTATGAGTCGGTCTCCCGCGAGATCGATTTCGGCGCGCGCAAGATTGAGACCATCACTTTCATGCTCTCCCCCAAGACGCAGAGCAAGGCGATGCTGCGTTCCTTCTTCGTCACGGGCTGGGGACAGAATTATAGCGAGCAGCCGTTGAAGGGCAGGATATTCATGGGGCTGCAGGGGGCCTGTCTGATCGGGCTCGGGGTGGCGCATGTACGTTCGCTGCATTATGAGGATGAACACCGCCTGCGCCAGGACGCCTATCGGGTCGCGAGCTTGCAGCTCGATCAGGAGGAGGCGGCCTGGCAGGCGGTTCAGTCTTCTTTCGAGGATTGGCGGCAGGCGGACCAGTGGCGGCGGGCGGTGATTTATGCCGCTGTCGGGGTGCATCTGATCAATTTTCTCGATGCGATCCTGGTCTTTCCCAAGAGCCTGCGCCAGATCGAGTTCCTCGCCGCTCCGGGCGCCGGCCAATCCGTCCCGCAGGGCAACGGCTTTTCTATTTCCTATTCTATCCCATTACAGGAGGCCCTCCGATGAAGAGCCGCGTTGTTCTGGCGGCCTGGGTGCTGCTGCTTTCATTCCTGGCCTGCAATCAGCTCACCGAGCCGGTGCGCAATCCAGGGAGTTACTATCCCGCCGCGCCGGGCCACCTGGCTGCCCGGGTCGGCGACCGTTCGGTCCATCTTACCTGGAACCCACCCGCCGGCGAAATCGAGCGCT
>JAKQKF010000150.1 GCA_029560815.1 bacterium | reverse complement strand
TACTCGGCGGAGAGTTCATAATAGGTCGATTTGCTCAGCATGTGGGTCATCTTGGCGGAGAGGGAGTTGTGCTTGCGTTCGGCCAGACCGTAGGTCCAGTCGCTGAACATGTTGAAGAGCTCATAACCGCCGGTGCCGAGCGAGGTGCCGGCGAGCTCGTAAGGCCACTGTTTGTAGGTCGATTCGACGGCGCGGTTGCCGGCCATGGTGCTGATATTGCCGGAAAGGCCTGAGATGCGCAGCTTGATGGCGTCGCTGACGTCGGAGTTGAGGATAACGCGGGCGTCATAGTCCTTGTAATCGGGCCGGGAACTGGGCCAGATCAGCAGGCTTTTCTGTCCACGATAGGAGGCGAAAAAGCGCAGGTTGCCCAGCATCTTGGAGACGAGGGGTACTGGTCCGCCAAAACCCCCGTCGATTTCATAATCCGGCTGATCGTTGATCTGCTTCTTGCGCGTGTAGTACTCGAAAACCCGTTGGGCCGCGAGCGGCGTGAGATCGTTGTTTGGGTCGTTGTCGGTGCAGAGTTGCTGCGAAACGGCGTTCCAGCCCTCGAATTCAAGATACTTGGATTGGGTGTAAGTATCCCAGGCTCCGCTGGTTGTGCCGGTCCAGCAGACCGCATCATCGAAAAACGGTCTTAACCAGTACGATGCCGTCGAGCTGACATCGGGCATATCATCGCCGTGAAAATATTTCCGTGCTGGCGGCGTTAAACGCAGATTCAGGCTGCCGGAATAGCCTTTTGCCTTGCCCTCGTTGGTAATGACGTTGACGATACCCGACTGGACCTGGCCGTATTCGGCGTTAAAGCCTCCCCGTTCCACGGAGATTTCACGCACGGTACTCAGGGCCACTTTAGTCAGGGCCTGGTTGTTGCGCGGGTCGCGCATGGTCACACCATCGACCATGAAAAGAGCCTCATCGAGGCCGACCCCGCGGATCTGATTGCCGTCAATGCCGGCCTGCATCCCCATGACATCGGTCACATTCGCAACCGGGAGACTCTTTAGTTCTGTGCCCGAGACGGCGACCACACTGGTGGCCACATCCGGCTTGATTAGCGGCCGTTCGGCGACGACGACGACATCACCGATGTCGATGGCCTCCTGGACCATGGCCACATCGATGCGGGCGGTCTGGTCGATATAGACTCGGACATCGTTGATGATCGTCTTCTGGTGTCCAAGAAATGTAACCTGCAAGGCATAGGTTCCCGGGGGGACCTCCAGGATGGTGTAGCGCCCGTTAATATCGGTTACTGCTCCCAACCGGGTGCCTGTGACGATGATGTTGGCCCCGGGTAAGGCCTCTCCCGTTGCCTTTTCGGTGATGGTGCCGGCGATTTTGCCGGTCGTGCCCGCATAGAGCGACCCCGCCAGCGCAAGCGCCAATAGCAGAACCCATACCATCAGGCTTTTTGTCTGGTTCATCTTCCTTTCCTCCAGGAAATAAGAAATATGGATTGAATCGTATTTTTTATTGCGTTATATTTGCTCGTCATGCTTGTAATGCTGCCCATGCCTGGAGAGCACTGTGAAAAAAGAAATCCCTGGCGCCACTGTCCCATCCCTCACGCCGACCCGTAGGCGGATTTTCAGCCTCATCGCTCTCGCCGCTCCAGTACTCTTTTTTGTGCTCCTGGAACTCTCACTCAGGACCGGTCATTACGGCCCCGACCTGGCGATTTTCACCCGCGAAATGGTCGCGGGAAAAGCCATGTATACCTTCAATCCCGCATGCAAAGCACGCTATTTCAGCCGGACCGATTTTACTCCGGACCCTTCACCTGAATATTTCATGGTCGAGAAACCGGCCGGAACCTTTCGCATTTTCTGCCTTGGCGGGTCGACCACGGTCGGCTATCCCTACTGGTATAACGGGGCCTTCGCCTCTTTTCTGCGCAATCGCCTCCAGATGCTCTGCCCCGGCCGGCCCCTCGAAATCGTCAACCTTGGTATGACGGCTACCAACAGCTATACCGTGCTCGATATCGGCAGTGAGCTCCTCAAATATCAGCCCGATCTCATCATCGTCTACGACGGCCACAACGAGTTCTACGGTGCGTTGGGGGTTGCATCGCAGGCACGTCTGGCGCCCACCCGTGGGCTGAACTTGCTCTATCTCCGGCTTGTCCATTTTCGCACCTTTCAGCTTGTTCGGGAGATCGTCTTCAAGGTTCGAAGTATCTTCGGCAAACCTCCGGAAAAGGCGGCAGACCGTACGACCCTGATGGAACAGGTCGCCGGGGGAAAGAACGTGCCTCGCGGGAGCAGCCTTTATCGCCAGGCCGGTGTGATTTTTCAAAAGAACATGCAGGCGCTCGCCAGGCTCTGCCGGAACGAAGAGATCCCGGTAATTTTCTCCACGCAGTCATCCAATCTCAGGGACCTGGCTCCCTTCATGTCCAATCATTCCCCGGGGCTGAATCCCGGAGACATCGAGCGCTTTCAAACGAAATATCGTCATGCCTTGGCTATGGAGGCCGCAGGCCGGATCGATTCAGCTTTGGTCTCTTTTAATGCCGCCATCGCTATCGATCCAAATTATGCCGAAGCCCATTATCGTCTGGCCCGATGCCTGGAAGCCTCCGGCAGATTGGAGCAAGCCGGTGGAGAATATATCCTCGCCCGCGATTATGATGAACTGCGCTTCCGCTGCGACAGCGAATTCAATACCCTTATCCGTTCCATGGCCGGAGAGAAGGGCTGCCTGGTTGCGGACATCGAGGGGCTCTTTCGATCGGTTTCACCCGATTCCCTGATTGGCTTCAATCTCTTCAGCGAACATCTTCACCCCACAGCCTATGGGCAATTCCTCATCGCCGGCGAATATGCCCACATCATCCAGCAAAACAGCCTGCTCGCTCCTGCGCAGGCCTGGAAGCCTCGAAGCGCGGCAATCGACACCCTGCTTTGGCAGAATCGTCCACTCACGCTGGTGGACGAATTGATCGCAGCGCGCAAAATTGAGTTTCTCACTACGCGCTGGCCTTTTCAGCACCAACCTCAGGCCGTCCCGGTCATTGCCAACGGTGATACCCTCCGCTTGCTCGCGGACCGGGCGGTGCACAACCAGATGGGATGGATCACTGTGCACGAACGCGCCGCAGACTATTATCTGCAGCGGGGCGAGCGCCCACGGGCGGCAAGGGAATTTGAAACCATCATCAACCAGCTGCCGCACCACGTCGTTGCATATCTCAAGCTTGCAAAAATCCATTATGATGATGAGGATTTTTCCAAGGCTGAGACACTGCTGCTTGCATCTCTCCAGGTGGAGCCGACTCCCCTGGCCAATCGCGTGCTTGGCGATATTTATCTCAGGCAGCGCAAGGTTACAGAGGCCGTCCGTTGCTATGAGGCTTTGGCGCGTTTTCCCCGGGATCCGTCCACCGCTGCCGATAACGCCTATATGCTGGCTTTGGCTTATCTGGCCTCCAACAAGCCGGCTGCCGCTATCGACCTTCTTGAACAAACAATCGCACTTTTTCCCGCCTATCAGCCAGCCCGGGCATTACTCGCGCGGATTCGACCAGTGGGACGATCCTCTTCTGGGAATTGAGGTTTTCAGAGAACAAAAGGATAATTGAGGAACCAGACAGAAAGTGTGGTGTCACAATCCCCGTTCAAAAGAACAAGCCGGCAGTTCAGGACTGCCGGCTTGTTTGATTATGATTACTTGACCAGGACCATCTTCTTGCTGAAGGTCTGATCTGAGGTTTGTAGTTTGTAGAAGTAGATGCCGCTGGGCAGAGCAGTCGGGGCGAACCTGGCGACATGTTCGCCGGCATTTTGGAACTGATCGACGAGAACAGCCACCTCCCGGCCGGTCATATCATAGACGACGAGACGCACCTCCCCGCTGGTTCTGAGTGTATAGTTGATCGAGGTGCTCGGGTTGAAGGGATTGGGATAGTTCTGGGACAGGGAGTATCGCTCCGGGGTGAGGATGGGACGGGCCTCAACGGCGGTAGCCAGGAGAGGGGTAGAGACATCGCCCCAGGAGGTGCCCATGCGCAGTTCATCGAAGCTGGCCTGGAGGCCATCCCCAACGGTGCCGCCGAACTCGATGCGGACGACGTTGAAGCCGGCTTCCATGCTGGTATTGGCCACGGCATCCGCGGCCTCGACTGCAGGCTGCCCGCCGGCCGGATCAGGATTAATCCACATGTAGGTGGTATCATAGTCGGCATTGCCGACACCCTTCATCACAGTCTTGCCGACGATCCAGACCGGGCCTGCATCCCAGGCAACCGAAGAGACTTCGGGGCCGTCGCTGCCATGCCAACCGCTGCCGACCGTGTATTTGTCCAGGCCATGGCCTTTACCGAACATGCCGAGCTCGCCGGTGTCGCCGTCATAGTATTTAATGCCGAGCCAGGTGGCGTTATCGGTGGCATTTCGGGTACTCATGATGAAGCTGATCCAGTACTCCGTGCCGGCGATGTTCGGCCAGGTCTTGTCGAGATGTCGGCCCCAGCGCTGCTCCGTTGCGGTCGCCGAGGGCACGCTTTCGAGATGATTGCCGACATTGGCGATGGTATAGTTGAGGTCATCGTAAGGCAGGCCCTCATCTGAGGCGAGGGCGGCACCCGCCTGGGCGGTGACGATCGAATACCAGCCATCCAGCCAGCCGTTGCCTGCGGCACCCATGCCTGCGTCGATCAGGGAGCCGACGGGGTAGTCGAAGGATTCACGCGCCAGATAAATTTCGGAGGAGACCTCCGCGAAGGAGGTACCGAGACGGATCTCATCAAAGCCCACCTGCAGGCCGTCGCCGACCGTACCGCCGAATTCAATGCGAACAGTGTTGAAGCCGTTTTCCATGCTGGTATTGGCAACAGCATCAGCTGTCGTAGTGCTCGGTTCGCCGGCAGTCGGATCGGGATTGATCCACATATAGGTGGTATCATAATCGGCATTGCCGAGGCCTTTCATCACGGTCTTGCCAAGCAGCCAGACCGGACCGGCATCCCAGGTCACGGTCGAAACCTCGGGACCATCGCCGCCGTGCCAGCCGCTCCCGAGGGTGTATTTATCCATGCCGTGGCCCTTGCCGAACATGCAGAGCTCGCCCGTATCGCCATCATAGTATTTAACTCCAACCCAGGTGGCATTGTCGGTGGCGTTTTTCACGTCCATGAGGATGCTGATCCAGTAGACCTTACCGGCTTCGCAAGGCCAGGTTTTGTCGAGGTGGCGGCCCCAGCGCTGTTCCGTTGCGGTTGCAGTCGGCACGCTTTCAAGGTGATTGCCGGCGTGAGGAACTGTATAATTGAGATCGTCATAGGGAAAACCGACATCCGAGGCAAGGGCTGCGTTTGGCGCAGAGGCGACAATCTTGTACCAACCGCCTGCCCACCCGTTGGCCGCAGCACCCATCAGGGTATCAATGGAGGCGCCGATGGGATAGTCGAACGACTCCCTCGCACTATATTCCTGCGCGAATGTCAGCGAGGCTGCGAGCACCACTGCCAGAATAGTAACAATTGTTTTGCTTCGCATACTTTTCTCCTTGATAGTAAATGACTTCACTGCGATCTGGATGGATCATGGTTTGCATCATGACGGATCCTGCTGTTGGGCTGTAAGGGAGATCACCTGCAGCCCCGGGGCATCATTAACCGCTCTGTTCACCTCCTTCCCGGGAATAAAGAACAGCATTAAAAGAGGCGCTTATGGGTGAATGGATTGCGTTGTCGTGTGCAGTCATGCGTCCTGATCGATTTGGCACGCCTTTGCTGCATTCGCAGGATGAACCAATTTAATTGGCTCATAGAGCTCGGCAGGGGGAATTAATAGAGCGATGGCAGCAGCCGCCCAAGCTGTTTCTCCAGAGCCTTGCGGTAATCTTCCGGCTGTATGGGTACAGTGAGGCAGACAACGGGCTCTGAAAGTAATTTGATACGAAAATTAACGAATTACATCTATTTTATGCAAGTAAAATGTATAAAAAATTAGCACAACCAAATCAGGGTTTCCCTGAAGTGACGCCATCTCAGGGAAAGGACTTGTAATTACGGCTCAAAATCCCCGGTTTCGATCCACTCATTCTTGATAATCGACCACCAGTCGATGGCCAGACCCTTGAGGAGGTATTCGTAGGGCAGCCAGCCGTAGCCCTCCAGGCCCCAGGCTGGGCCCCAGGAGTTGCGGATCAGGAAAGCCCCCTTGCAGGTCGGGCCGTCGGGATTGGTATTGGCGATCTCGATCTTGTCTTCATATCCGACCGCCATGACCGCGTGGCCGCCGAGGATCTTTTCACCTGGCATCGGATAGGGGATCTGGCCGTTCTCACCGGCCTGGGAGATCGAGCTGAAGACGGAAAAACCGAACATCGAGGGCAGGCCGGCCGCCAGATTGCTCTTGATCGCCTGCAGCACCTCGTTCTTCTTGAGGCCGGCCGCATCCAGACGGTAATAGCTGATCGCCTGATAATTTTGGGCGAAGGCGTAGCAAAAGGCCGGCGGCTCCTTGTCGAAATCCTTTTCCTTGTAGGGCCAGTAAAGTTCGGGGGGGACGCCGAAGAGGACCAGAGCCCCCATGGTAGTGCGGATGAAGGCGCCGGTGTCGCCCTTCTGGCGCATGAGATTGCGGGTGACCTTGTAAAGGAAAAGCCTGGAGACATCGGTGTAACGATCCATCGAGCGGTGGGCAAAGTATTCCACCATGCTGGCCCCGGCCTGGGCGGTGCAGGAGCCCAGGCTGCCCTGGTCCTCGATGGTGGAACACCAGGCGCGCAGGTCCGCGCTCTCGGGCAGGCTTTTTGTATGGCTACCTGTCAGTCCGATCTTTTTAAGAAGCGGACTGATGGCGGCATGCTCGGTGGTATAGTCGCGGAAATCGGGATAATCCGGCAGCCACCCCATGGAATGCATCTGCACTGGCATAAGAAAGCCTCCTTTCATGGGAGGGAAGACAGCGCGTTTGGCGCACCGCTCCCTCAATGCAAGTTACATTCTGGCGGGGAAAATGTAAAGTACTTTTTACATGAAGAGATAGCGGCAGATAAAGACGGTGCCGAGGATGCCGGCCAGATCGGCGGTCAGTCCCACCCAGATCGAGGAGCGCACATTCTTGATCTGGACCGATCCGTAATAGACTGCCACGACATAAAAGGTCGTCTCGGAGCATCCATAGATGGTCGAGGCCATGCGGCCGATCAGGGACTCCGAGCCGTGGCTTTTAAGCAGTTCAGTGATGATGCCGAGGGAGCCGCTGCCCGAGAGGGGGCGCATCAGGGCCGCCGGCAGTACTTCGGCGGGCATGCCGATAAGGTTGGTCACGGGGGTGAGCAGGTAGACAAAGACGTCCATGGCGCCGGAGGCGCGGAACATACCGATAGCCACCAGGATGGCCACCAGGAAGGGGATGATGCGGACGGCGACGTTAAAACCCTCCTTGGCTCCGTCGATAAAAACCTCATAAACCTTTATTTTCTTGATGAAAGCATAGAGAGGGATGACGAAGAGGAGGAAAGGGATTGCCCAGGTGGAGATCAGGGTGATCAGGCTGCGGAAGAGATTGGGCGGCAGCAAAGAGAAAAGGGCGGCGATAATACCGGTCTTGACCAGCACGATGAGCCCGGCGATCGCCAGGGCGGTGATGAGGAAGAAGCGCCAGGCTGCGCGTACGCTTTTAACAAAGTGGCCCCATCCCGCGTCGAGGGCGAGAAAGCTCTTGGCGGCGAGGACGCCGAAGATGGTCGCCAGGGTGGAGGCGAAGATGGTCGAGCCGATGATCTCGGTGGGATTGGTCGAGCCGAGGCTGGCGCGGACCGCGATTACGGTCATGGGGATAAGGGTGATGCTGCCGGTGTTGAGGGCCAGAAACATGATCATCGAGTTGCTGGCGGTATCCTTTTTCTCGTTCAGGCTCTGCAGCTGCTCCATCGCCTTGAGGCCCATGGGTGTGGCGGCATTGCTGAGCCCGAGCCAGTTGGCCGAAACGTTGAGCAGGATCGAGCCGATGGCGGGATGGTCGGCAGGAACTTCAGGGAAGAGGCGCCTGCTCACGGGCTTGATGAAGCGCGAGAGGATGCGCACGAGGCCGGCTTCCTCGGCGATTTTCATGATCCCAAGCCACATGGTCATGACCCCGATCAGCCCCAGCGCGATATTGACGGCTGTGCCCGCTGAATCCAGGGCCCCTTTGGTGACACCCTCGATGTTCCCTTGCCAGGCGCCTGTCAAAAAGGCGATGGCCACCAGTCCAAACCAGACATAATTCATCATAGGGGGATATTCCTCAGCAAGGTGCCCTCTCCGTTCCGCTTTTAGTAAAATTAAACCTTTTACGATAGGAAACAAGCAAAATATCATCATTCGCCCTGTACAGGGCCCGCCGCCTTTGAGGAGGGGCGCTTTATAAAAAGCTTGTATCATTATCGGGAAGTTTGTATATTTATCGCGGTCATTTGCATGGTACTGCGATGACGAGGATAACCCTTGATACGGAGGTAGTAATGAAGGTTAAAGTCGATCCCGATCTCTGCACGAGCTGCGAGCTCTGCGTTGGCGATCATCCTGAACTTTTCGAAATGAAGGACGATGTTGCGGTCGCTATCACCGAAGAGGTCTCTGCCGATATGGAAGCGGCTGCCCGTGACGCTGCCGATAATTGCCCCGCGGGCGCCATCATCGTCGAATAACTCTCTTCGGCGACCATCGCGCTTTTCAAGGCTGGTTCAGGTGAATCAGCCTTTTTTGTTTCACATCCGACCGATCTTTCACGGGGTGGAGTAGGTGATGACCCTGCTCCACTGTGGGGCAGCTTGCCCTGCTGCAACTGACAGGCGGCTCAGCTCACTGCCGCCGGTGCTGAATGACAAGGAGGCATCATGCTCGTCCAGGATTGGCTGTTGCACGGCGGGCGCTTCATGCTCGCCCTTTCCCTTGGATTCCTCTTCATCGCGGCCAGCGTCCAGGCCCAGAAACCGGCGGCCGCGGATCTGATCTTTGTCGACGGGCGGGTCTGGACCGTGGACAAGGCGATGCCCGAGGCCCAGGCCCTCGCCGTGCAGAACGGCCGTATTATGGGCATAGGGAGCAGCGCGGAGATCAGGACTCTCGCCGGTCCCTCGACCCGCATCATCGACCTCGCCGGCCGCATGCTCATGCCCGGCTTTATCGACAATCATGTTCACTTTCTCAACAGCGGCCTGCAGCTGCTTGGCATCGAACTGCGCAGTGCGGCGTCTGAAGAGGAGTTCACCCGGCGCATCGCCGAGTACGCCGGCAAACATCCCGGCCGCTGGATCACCGGCGGCGACTGGGACCATGAGAGCTGGCCAGGGGCCCGGGAGCCCCACCGCGGCCTCATCGATGCGGTCACCCCCGCCACACCGGTCTTCGTCAACCGCCTTGACGGCCATATGGCTCTGGCCAATTCCGTTGCGCTCAGGCTGGCGGGTATCGACCGCAACACCCCCGATCCCCCCGGCGGCGAGATTGTCCACGATCCGGCCACAGGCGAACCCACCGGCTTGCTCAAGGATGAGGCCATGAACGCTGTCTACGCCGTCATCCCCGCCTCCAGCGAGGCCGAACGCCTCGAGGGGGCTGCGGCCGCCATGGATCTGGCGCGCCGCTGCGGTGTCACCAGCATTCAGGATGTCGGCTCCGTCGAGGACCTGCAGACCTATCAGACCCTGCTCGAACGCGGCGAACTGAGCGTACGTGTCGATTGCCGAATTCCCCTCAGTCAGTACAAACTTTTCGCTGACGCCGGCATCCGCGCCCACTTCGGCGGTGATATGCTCCGCATCGGTTCGCTCAAGGCCTTTGCTGATGGATCGCTCGGTTCGACCACGGCCCTCTTTTTCGAA
>JAKQKF010000114.1 GCA_029560815.1 bacterium | reverse complement strand
CAAGATTGTGACCGACAAGCGCATCGACGGCCATGCCCCAGGATTGAGCGGCGCTGAGCTGGCGGCCTATATCGCCGCCGGCGTGGAGTCGGATCACGAGTGCACAACCGTGGAGGAGGCGCGGGAGAAACTGGCTCTCGGTATGTATATCATGATTCGCGAAGGATCGGGCACCAAAAACCTCCACGATCTTCTCCCCCTGGTCACTCCGGATAACGAACGGCGCTGTTTCTTCTGCACCGACGACCGCCACCCCGACGATATTCTGCACGAGGGGCACATCAATTTCATCATCCGGAGCGCCATCAAGGCCGGCCTCAATCCGGTCACCGCCGTGCGCATGGCGACCCTCAATACAGCGGACTATTTCGGGCTGCGCAAGCTCGGAGGAATCGGTCCGGGCAAACTGGCGGACATGGTGGTCTTTGATGATTTCGATTCTTTCCACATCCACAAGGTGTACAAGAATGGCGTTCTGGTCGCTCAGGACGGCGTGCCGGTGTATGAGATGCTTGTGCGCAAGCCGGCCATGCTCCGCAGCTCGGTGAACATCAAATGGCTGGAGGGGGAGGAATTCGCGATTCCGGTGACAGGCAAGCGCTGCCGGGTGATCGGCGTCGTTCCGGACCAGATCGTGACCCAGCTGATCGAGCTGGAACCGACGGTCGTGGACGGCCAGGTAGTCTCCGATCCTGAACGGGACCTGGTGCGTCTTTATGTGCTCGAGCGCCACCGGGCCTCGGGCAACATCGGCAAGGGGCTGATGACCGGATTCGGGCTCAAGCGGGGGGCTATCGCCTCATCAATTGGCCATGACAGCCATAACATCATCGCGGCGGGCATAAGCGACCTCGATATCATGAAAGCGGTCACAACGATCAACAAGATGGGGGGCGGCATCGCAGTGGTCGACAACGGCACGGTGCTGGAATCGCTCGAGCTGCCCATCGCCGGCCTGATGTCCAATAAGCCGATAGAGTTCGTCAGCAGCCGAACCCGCGACCTCATCTCTGCCTGCCGGGCGCTGGGGATTCAGCTCAAGGATCCCCTTATGACCCTGTCGTTCATGGCGCTGCCGGTGATTCCGCGCCTGAAGCTCACGGACCGCGGACTGGTCGATGTGGAAAAGTTCGCCCACGTTGATCTTTTCATCGATCCCACATAGAGGTGCAGGCGGCGGGGAGCTCGCCCGGGCCGGCATGCTGCGCCTGCTGCAGTGGGGCCGGAGGCGCTGGCCCCTGCGGACGATCAGCCGCAGAGAGCATGACGCGGCGGCGCGCCTGCTGGCCATGGTCCCCGCTTCGCGCCGCTGGATGGCCGACCTCGGCTGCGGGACAGGATCGGCTCCCGCCCGGCTGCGCACGGAACCCTGTCTCGGAGTCGACCGTTCCCGCCGGCTGGTGCGCGTAAGCCGGTATGCAGAGGCGCAACGGGCATTGTGCGCCGATCTGGCTGCGCTGCCGCTGCGGCCGGACCGTTTTGGCCTCCTCCTGGCCATCGGCGTGGCCGAGTATTGCCGCGACCCTGAACCCCTCCTCCGCGAAGCAGCGCGTCTTCTGGCGCACGAAGGGCACCTGCTGCTGACGGTCACTCCGGCGGGCTGGCATGCCCGTTTCCGCAGGCTGCTCGGATCACCCGTATATATCCACCAGGAAGAACTTTTAGCCGGCCTTTTTCGAAAATACCATTTTTTGCTCAAGGCCCGGCAAATCACCGCCACCCAGCATCTGTATCTTGTGATTTCGTGCGCATCGGCAGATTCAATGCGCTCTGTCGCAGGCAGCGGAGTCTTGCGCATCGATGAAGAGAGAGAAGAGGGCAGGATTTTCCAGAATGGAGACGAGACGTGAAATTTGTACCCTGTGCCATACCCGAGCTGCTGCTGATCGAATATGATGTATTCGCCGACGCGCGGGGATATTTCATCGAGAGTTACAACCAGAAGGTTTTTCACGAACTGGGACTGACGGTCCCGTTCATTCAGGATAACATCAGCAGTTCGGCTCAGGGGACGCTGCGCGGACTGCATTACCAGCTCCGTCCCCATGCTCAGGGCAAGCTGGTGCGCGTCACGCAGGGCTGTGTATTCGATGTGGCTGTGGATATCCGGCGGGGATCGCCTTATTTCGGCCGCTGGGTGGGTGTGGAACTGTCGGAAGAGAACAAAAAAGCCCTCTACATTCCGCCGGGCTTCGCCCATGGCTTTTACGTCCTGAGCGAACACGCGCAGTTCATGTACAAGTGCACCGATTTTTATGCGCCGGAATATGATCGGGGAATCATCTGGAATGATGCGGAGATCGGCATTGAATGGCCGATCATGCCGGGAAAGCTGATTCTGTCGGAGAAGGACAAGGTGCGACCCCGTCTGGCCGAAGCGGAGAATAATCTGATCTATGAAGAATGAAGCATTAAAATAGCCGCTTATAGTCCTCTTTTTTCATCTCTTTCTCGGGGCGCCGGATCCAGTAGCTGGCGCCCTCTTTTTTTATCTTCCGCTGCAGCGAGTCCTTGCCGATAAGCCGGAGGATCAGAGCGATGGGGGTGACGACCAGGTAATAGAAGAGAGTGAGGAGCAGGCGGGAGACCAGAGCGCCGAGGGTGAGAGCCAGGGCCATCCAGCCGGTATGGAGCGGACGGAGCAGGCGGGGGCGGAGAAGAGCGAGGGCGATGAGCAGCAGGATGGCCAGGACGAACCACAAGGTCGTACCGGCGTCCCGTCTGATGAAAAAAAGCCACGCTGCGGCCAGGAGCAGCAGCGTTGTCAAGAGTGCGGCGAAGTGCTGCAGGCCCCTGTCATCCTGCGGCAGCTGCTGAAGGCCTTCCCGGATATCCTCAATCCAGCTCATATGATTTTCTCCAGTCCGAATCCCCGCTCAGCGGGGGCTGTTCCTTCTTGTCCAGCAGGAAATGGCCCAGTACCAGAAAGTCCATCCCTGTGCGCATGAAGCATCGCCAGGCCTCTTCAGGGGTGCAGACGATCGGTTCCCCGCGCACATTGAAGGAGGTGTTAATGATCACCGGGCAGCCGGTTTTTAGAAAAAACTGCTTTACCAGGCGGTAAAAGAGTCCATGCTCGCGGGCGGTGATCGTCTGGAGGCGCGCGGAGTAATCCACATGCGTGACGGCGGGGATTTGGGAGCGGACGACTTGCAGCTTGTCGATGCCCCAGAGCTTTTTTTCTTTTGCGGTCACAGCCCGGCGTTTGTCTTTGTGGACGGAGGCCGTCAGCAGCATGTAGGGGCTGGGCTGCTCGATCTCGAACCAGGCAGCGGCCTCTTCCTCGAGCACAGCCGGAGCGAAGGGGCGAAAGCTCTCGCGAAACTTGATTTTTACATTCATGCGCGACTGCATTTCCGGGGAGCGGGCGTCGCCGATGATCGACCGGCTTCCGAGTGCGCGCGGCCCGAACTCCATACGTCCCTGGAACCAGCCGATGACCTGTCCGGAATCAATGAGATCGGAGACCCGTTCCAGCAGCTGCGGGGTTGACATTTTGCGGAAGGGGAGTTTGTTCTCCTCCAGGAAGGCAAGGATCTCTCCGTCATTGAATTCGGGGCCGAGCAGCGAGCCTTTCTGGTGGTCGTGGATCCCGCGCGGCGGGCGCTGGTTGCCGAGGATCTGATGCCAGGCGAAGAGGGCCGCGCCGAGGGCGCCGCCGGCATCCCCTGCGGCGGGCTGTATCCAGATTTTTTTAAAGGGACCCTCGCGCAGGATGCGGCCATTGCCGACGCAGTTGAGGGCGACGCCGCCGGCCAGACAGAGGTTTTTGCTCCCGGTTTGCTGATGGACGTGGTTGGCGGCGCGCAGCATGATCATCTCGGTCACCTCCTGCACGGAGCGGGCGAGATCCATTTCCCGCTGTGTCAGCGCAGTTTCCGGCTTGCGCGGGGGGCCGCCGAAGAGCTTGTCGAAGCGGCGGCTGGTCATGGTGAGTCCCGCCCCGTAATTGAACCACTTCATATCAAGACGGAAGGAGCCGTCCTCCCTGATATCGATCAGGTGGTCGAGGATGGTCTGAACGTAGCGGGGTTCACCGTAAGGGGCGAGTCCCATCACCTTGTATTCGCCGGAATTGACCTTGAAGCCGGTGTAGTAGGTAAAGGCTGAGTAGAGGAGGCCGAGTGAGTGAGGAAAATGGATTTCGGCCTTGAGGTCGATTTGACTGGCGCGGCCGCTGCCCCATGAGGTGGTAGCCCATTCGCCCACGCCATCCATGGTCAGTATAGCCGCTTCGGTGAAGGGCGAGGGGAAAAAAGCGGCCGCGGCATGCGCCTGATGGTGCTCCGTGAAGAGAATCTCGCCCTGGTAGCCGAGCTCCTTGCGGATCAGGTCGGGGATCCAGAGTTTTTTCTTGAGCCAGAGGGGCATGGCCATCAGAAAGCTGCGCAGGCCGAGGGGGGCATAGCCGAGATAGGTTTCGAGGATCCGCTCGAATTTGATCAGGGGTTTTTCGTAAAATACGATGTAATCGATATCTGCAACCGACAGGCCGGCCTGCTGCAGGCAGCAGCCGATGGCCTGGCGGGGAAAATCATGATCGTGTTTGATGCGCGAAAAGCGTTCCTCCTGAACGGCGGCGACGATTTCTCCGTCCCGGATGAGGGCGGCAGCGCTGTCATGGTAAAAGCAGGATAAACCGAGGATGTTCATCGCCAATCTACTTCTGCGGTTGATGGTTGAAGCTGGCCAGAATAGGCAGCAGCTCATCGGGCTTGTCGATGAGATGGTCCGGCGCGAGAGAACGGATGAAATCGGTATCGGAATAGCCCCAGGTGACGGCGCAGTTAGTGACGCCGGCCGCCCGGGCAGCGAGGAGATCGTTGTCGGTGTCGCCAACCATCAGGGCCTGGTCGGGGGCAAGGCCGAGCTGGTCAAGAGCATAGTGGATCATATCGGGGGCGGGTTTGATATGGTCAACCAGCTCAGGTCCGACCAGTAGATCAAAATAGTCCATAAGATCGATGGTTTCGAGCAAGGCCTGACTCTGCACCAGCCGTTTGTTGGTCACCACAGCCAGGCGGTAGCTTCTCAGGGCCTCAAGGAGCTCGACGATGCCGGGAAAGGGGCGGCTGTTCTCGGCGCAGATTTGTAGATAGTAGGGACGGAAGATTTCGAGATAGCCCTCGAGCAGGTGGGCGTGTTCATCGCCGAGGACGGTCTGTGCGAAACGGTCGGATCCGGGGCCGATGGCCTTGAGAGCCTGCGCCAGGGAGAGTGGGGGCAGGCCGAGCTCGCCCCGAGCGTAATTGATGGCGCGGTGGACGTCGGGCGCGGTATGGACGAGCGTGCCGTCGAGATCGAAGAGGATGGCCTGCAAGATTCTTTTCCTTGTCGATTAAAGGCTGTATTTACATGAAATTTACGAATGATTAGCGTCAAGTGCAACGGTTTAATCCCGCACTGCCGCCGGGGGCCATCATTTATCCATGCAGCTCTTTTGCCAGCTGCGCAGCCTGAAATGAATTTGACTTTGCGCGGCGAATTGTTAAATTAATCGTTATTTGTCATTACCGTCACCCAGAATCGTTGCGGAGGCATGTGAATCCGAAAATCGTCGTCCCACCGGAGCAGCTGCCGGGCATGAACCGGATTGCAGCGGACTATAGCACGCACGCGCCCGGAGCGGCCGGATTTTTCGCTGGTGATTATAGAGAGCCGGAGGTCTGGCTGCACAAGGCGGAGGAGGTGCAGCGGGCCACCCGCGCAGACCGCCGCCGCGTGATCGAGGCCCTGCGCAGGCAACAAGAACAGCTCAACGCCGGCCCGCAGAGCATGGCCGCCCTGGCGGCGCTGGCCTCGCCCGATGCGCTGGCCATCGTCACCGGGCAGCAGGCCGGACTTTTCGGCGGCCCCCTTTATACCCTGTATAAAGCCCTCACGACCTGCAAGCTGGCGCGCTACTGGTCCGGCCGGCTGGGAAAACCGGTGGTGCCGGTTTTTTATGTCGTCTCCGAAGACCATGATTTCATCGAGGTGCAGGGTGCCGGCTATCTGGAGGGGGGGCAGCATTATAAAAAGGCTATATACAGCCCCGCCGGGCTGGGAGAGCGCGCCCCGGTCGGCAGTGTGACGCTTGATATTGGAATAGAAGCGGTTCTCCAGGAGCTGGCTGCTTCGGTAACGGATTCCGGGTTCAAGGCGGAGATCATCGCCCTCCTGGCCTCCTGCTACCGTGAGGGAGCCGGTTTTGCCAGTGCCTTCACGGGCTGGTATGCCCGTCTGCTCGGAGAGCTGGGGATGGTATTCCTGGACCCAGCCGATCCAGAGCTCAAACGGCTTGCCGCTCCTCTGTTCAGGGGCGAGCTGGAAGAGCAGGTCACGGTGGAGCGGATGGAGATCGTTAATGAGGAGCTGCAGGCCTCCGGTTATCATATCCAGCTGCCGGTTCATCCCCTGCGCCCGGCCCTGTTCCTGCTGCGCGACGGCCGTCACAGTCTGGAGCAGGCGGAGGGAGGGTATCGCAACCTTCACACCGGCGAAATTCTCACTGTCGATGATCTCCTGGCCGCTCCCGAGCAGCTCAGCCCAAAGGCGGCACTGCGTCCTCTTTTCGAGGATTATCTGCTGCCGACCCTGGCCTATGTCGGCGGCCCCGGGGAGATCGCCTATTGGGCGCAGCTCAAGGGAGTATATACCGGTTTCGGACTGCCCATGCCCCTGGTCGTACCGCGGGCTGGTTTTACCCTGGTGGAGGGCAGGAGCCGGCGCACGCTGGAGCGTTTCGGCATCGATGCGCTGGAGATGGTGAGGCAGCCGGAGGCAATACTGGCCGCTCTGCGTGAAAAACTGGTACCGGCGGATCTGGCCGGGGAGTTTGGGGAACTCGAAGGGCTGATCGAGCAGCGCTGGTCCGTCCTCCTGGGGCGCATCACTGCTCTTGACCAGACGCTGCAGATCCCGGCCGAGAAGAGCCTGCAGCAGCTGCTGCATACACTCCGCCAACTCGAGCAGAAGGTGGTGCGCGCAGCAGAGAGCAGAGAGAGCTCAGGCCACACCCAGATCGCTGCCCTGACGGCAGCGCTCCTCCCGGGCGGCATTTTACAAGAGCGGCAGCTGAATGCCGTGCCCTTCCTGTGCCGTCATGGCCGGGGCCTGATCGATCAGCTCTACCGGACCATCGACGAAGCGAATCCCGGACATTGTATACTGGAAATCTAGCTGAGGTGAATATGGAACAGGTGCTGGATGTTCTCGCCTTCGGAGCCCACCCCGATGATGTCGAGTTGATGGCGGGTGGCACAATCATCAAACTTGCGCAGCAGGGCTATAGGGTGGGGATGATCTCCCTGACTCGGGGCGAAATGGGAACGCGCGGGACGCCGGAGATCCGGAGCAGCGAGTTTGCCGCCTCAGCCGCGATTATGGGCCTGGCGATGCACAGGATGCTCGACATTCCGGATGGCGGTGTCAGCGAGAGTGAAGAGAACAGGCTCAAGGTGATTCGGGAAATCCGGGCATGGCGGCCTGCTCTGCTCTTTGCGCCCTACTGGGAGACGCGTCATCCCGATCACGCCCACTGCTCTCACCTGGTGCGCGAGGCGGCATTTTTCGCCGGCCTGAAAAAGATCGAGACCGGTGAGGCCGCATTCCGCCCGGGGCGGGTGGCGTATTACTGCGAGCACTATCATTTCACCCCGTCATTTGTGGTCGATATCTCGGATGTTTTCGAGACCAGGTTGGAGGCGATCCGCGCCTACAAATCGCAGGTATTCAATCCGGACGTGGTTGTTGATGACGAGGATAAGACCCACATCAGCAGCCCCGAATATTTCCGCACGATCTACGCGCGGGCGGAATACTGGGGCGGGCGGATCGGCGCTCGCTATGGTGAGCCATTTCTGGTGCGGGAGGCTTTGAGGACGGATGATCCCTTTGCCCTGCTCATTGGCAGGGCATAGGAGGGTCAGGGGTAGTTATTAACGGGCCGGCGCATGCCGGGCGGCATGGACTTCACCGAGAAAGTCGGCGATGGTCCGCATCATCTCGGGATTGGGGAGCAGAAAAGAGTCGTGACCATACCAGGTGTTCAATTCCCTGAAGGTCACGGCTTTTTTGTTTGCCTGCAGGACGTGGAGCAGTTCGAGAGACTGGGAGGTGGGGTAGAGCCAGTCCGAGGTAAAGGAGAGGATCAGATAGCGCGCCTGGACCTTCCTGAAGGCTTCGTCGAGTGAACCATAATCGCGGGCGAGGTCGAAGTAGTCGATGGCCTTGGTGATATAGAGGTAGGAGTTGGCGTCGAAGCGGGCGACAAAGATCTCCCCCTGATGGCGGAGATAGCTCTCCACCTCAAAGTCGATCCCCAAGTCGTAGCCATAGTGCTCTTTTTCACGCAGGGTGCGTCCGAATTTGCGGCGCATTGACTCTTCGCTCAGGTAGGTGATGTGGGCGAGCATGCGCGCGGTGGCCAGCCCTTTGGCCGGACTTTTCCCCTGGCGTAGGTAGTCGCCGCCGCACCAGTCAGCGTCGGCATAGATAGCCTGGCGGCCGACCTCGTCCCAGCCGATCTGCATGGCATTTTGATGGCAGGTGGTGGCGATGGG
>JAKQKF010000102.1 GCA_029560815.1 bacterium | reverse complement strand
GAGCAGGGCGCTGTGCAGCTTTTCCGACTCTTGCAGGGTACGGGCTGTGCGCTCATGTTCACGCATCCGGGAAGAGAACTCGCTGATGGCCAGGCCAACGCCCAGGAGCCCGGCAAAGGTGAGCAGATACTCGGTATCATGAACGTTGAGCGAATACTGCGGCGGCACGAAGAGATAGTCAAAGACCAGAACGCTGATGAAGGCCGTGGCCGCCGCCGGGCCTCGTCCCCATAGGCTGGCCGACACCGAAACAGCAAGCAGATAGAGCATGACCAGATTGGTCGGCGCCAGATGGCGGTGCAGAAGCTCACCGAAGAGCGACATCAGCAGGATAAGGCCCAGGCTGAAAAGATAGGGTTTTGCACGGTGCATGCTGAACACCTCGATCGAGGGATTAAGTTTGTTAAAAAATAACCAATCGCCGGGTAAAAGTCAAGCGGCCATGTCCCCCAGCCGGGCAGGATCTGCGGCAGTTTCCACTTGCTTCATGATCATTTTTAAAGTATACTCTATTGAACATCACCTGGTGCACACACATTCACCGGACGTCCGGGCACCAGCAGCTGCTGTCAAGAGATCGGAGGAAAATACGATGAAAAAATGGATCATTCTCTGTTGTCTGCTGGCATGGACCACGGATGCGCTCCAGGCCCAGTCCTCCTTTCCGCGCTACCACCAAAGCGCCGGCTTCCTCTTCACCTCCCCCGGGGCTTTTGACGAGGGCATGCTTGGCTACGTCAATCCGGCGGCGACGGCTTATCTGCTGACCCCCGAGGCCCGCCTCTATCTTGGCGCGGAGGCCGGCCATCTCTCCGCCAACCGCGAGTGGGGCCTGCTCGCCGGCGCCCGCAATCTCGGCCTGGGCTGGGTCCGCCGGGGGGATGTCGATGAGTATCGCACCTCCCTTGCCGGCGGCGGCGAAGCCTTGGCCATCGGACTCGGTTACGGCTGGACCAAAGGCGCGCTGCCGGAGCAGCGCACGATGTCGGCCGGGGCGCTCATCCGCCCGAACCGCTACACTTCCATCGGCCTCAGCGGCCTCTTCTCTCTGGACGCTCCGGAACGCGAGGGGCTGCTCGACATCGCCCTGCGCCCCCTGGGCAGCGACCGCCTCACCCTCTTCGGCGACCTCGCTCTTGCTGATAAAGAAAATCTCAAAACCGCCCCTTACAGCCTGGGCGCGGTGGTCAAGCTCCTCCCCGGCCTCCACCTCACCGCCCGCTGGTTTGATTCCCAGGCGTGGACCACCGGGCTCTCCTTCAGCCTGGGTTCATCCGGGATCTACGCCCGGCGCGCCTTCGCCGGGGATGATCAGCCCGACCGCGATTATTACGGCCTCCGCCTCGGCGGGAAAAGGGAGAGCATCCTGCTGCGCAAGAACACCCGCTATTATGCCCAAAACATCCGCGGAGGAATCCGCTACCAGAAATTCCGCTGGTTCGACGACCAAGCCCTCTCCCTCAGCACCCTCCTTGCCGACCTCCAGGGCGTCATCGAGGATCCCGCCGTCGCCGGCGTCGCGCTCAACCTCTCCGGCATGACAGCCAACCACGAGCTGGTCTGGGAACTCCGTGAAAAGCTGAAGGAGGTGCGCCGGGCGGACAAAAAAGTCGTCGTCTTTCTCGAACGCGGCGGCATGACCGAATACCACCTCGCCAGCATCGCCGACCGCATCGTCCTCGATCCCGAGGGCATGCTGCAGCTCCAGGGCTATATCATGGGCCGGACCTTCCAGAAGGAGCTGCTCGAAAAAGTGGGGCTGGGATTCGACGAATGGCGTTTCTTCAAGTACAAATCGGCAAATGAGTCCCTCTCCCGCGACAGCATGTCGGAGGCGGACCGCGAGCAGCGCCAGGCCCTGCTCGACGACCTCTACGCCGTCGTCCGCGAGGATATCTGCACCACTCGCCGGATCACCCCCGCGCGCTTCGACTCCCTGATCAACAGCGCGGTTCTCTTTGACGCCGCCGATGCCCTCAAGCACGGACTGGCCGATGCCCTCGGCCGCTGGATCGACGCCGATAAAATCGTCGAGTCGATTGAAAAGAGCAAAAAGCCCTTCATCCCGGCCGGGCAGCTGGCGAAGCATACCATGCCCCGGCTGGAGTGGGGCGCTCGGCCCAAAATCGCCCTGGTCTACGCTATCGGCGTCTGCGACCTCGAGAGCGGCATCCAGGCGCGTAAGCTGGAAAAGATCTTTAAAAGACTGACCGAAGATAAAGGAATCAGGGCAGTGGTTTTGCGCGTCGACTCGCCGGGCGGCGACGGCCTCGCCTCCGATCTCGTCGCCGAAGCGATGAAAAGATGCGCGGAGAAAAAACCGGTCATCGTCAGCCAGGGCAGCCTCGCCGCCTCGGGCGGCTACTGGCTCTCGATGTACGCCGATACCGTCGTCGCTGCGCCCTACAGCCTTACGGGCTCCATCGGCGTCATCGGCGGCTGGGTCTGGAACAAGGGATTGGGAGAAAAACTGGGGCTCCGGGCCGACCATGTTCAGGTGGGCGACCACGCGGATCTGGGCTTCGGCATCCAGCTCCCCCTGCTGGGGGTTCAGGTGCCGGACCGCAATCTGACCCCGGATGAGCGCGACCGCATGGAGGTGATGATCCGGACGATGTATGACGGCTTTGTCGGCAAGGTGGCCGCCGGCCGCGGCCTCAGCCCTGATTCGGTGGGGCAGATCGCCCAGGGGCGGGTATGGAGTGGACTCGCCGCCCAAAAGATCGGCCTGGTCGACATCATCGGCGGGATGGAGAGGGCGGTCGCGCTGGCCAAAGAGGCGGCGGGAATCCCCGCCGGCCGGGAGATCGCGATCGTCGAATATCCCCGGCCGGCCCTTTTCGATTTCTCCGCCTGGATGCCGCGGCTGATGGGCGCCACCCTTGCTCTCCCCCGAAAGGATGCGGAGATGGATTATCTGAAAAAAGTGGCGCAGCATCCGGGGCAGCCGCTGCCCCTCCTGACGCCCGACTATTATCTCAAATAGCCCCGGGCTGCGGCAAAGGAACGGGCAGCACCGGTTCAGCAGTCAGGAGGAGCGCACCTGCCCGCCCGTCAGAATCCGGGCGTATGCGACCTGATCCAGCGCAGCAGCGGCCGCCAGACCAGCAGCTCGGCTTCCGGAGCGGTGAAGAGGTCGATGTGGGCGAACTCTTGCTCCACCGGCCCGCCCATCGAGGGCATGATGGTCTCCTTGTCCCGGCTGCCGAGCAGGCTCAGCCCGTAAAAGGTCGCATCCGCATAACCGCCGGCCGGCGTGAGATTGAGGATCGGAACCCGGATCTCCCCGAGATGATCGTCGTAGGGAGTGTCGAAGGTCCCGGCCACATAGCCGCACCATTCCGCGGTCCAGATATAGGGCTCCCAAGCCGTGCCCGAAGCGAGGAAATCGAGCCAGAGTTCCCAGTCGGTGAAACGCAGGCCGGTCGGCTTGCCATCTGTCCAGGTTGCGGCCCAGTAGTGAAACGGGTGGCCGGGGAAAAGCGTGGGGCCTGCAACCACATTCAAGACATAGTCGAGGTTGGTCACTCCCGCTAAAAGGTCGTATCCATCCGGATTATTCCTCACTGCGTCCGCCATCATGGCGAAATAGACCATCTCCCCGCCATTCCCGGCAGCAACAAATTCGGAATAGTCTGTAGCATACTTTACCAGGGCATCTTTCATCGCACCGGCATCGACCTTGATGGCGTTGTCGATCGGAATGTAGCCGCCGATGTTTCTCAGATAGGTGGGGAGCTGGGTCTCCTCATTGACCAGGCTGATCGTCGTCGGGACGCCGTTGCTGTAACCCGCCAGAATCATTTTTGCGTTGCCGCAGCCGGTCATGATCCGGGTGAGACGCGCCACCCCGACCGCCGTACGCAGATCGTTCATCTGACGGGCGAGCCCCCAGTCGATCATGAAATCGGTGTTGGTCTCGGTGGCGGGCACGATCGCCCAGGCCTGATCGATGCCCCAGACGTCGACATCATTGCGGGCCAGGAAATAGCCCATGCCGAAGTTATCCGGTGTGGTCGGAGAGGTGACCCCCGGCAGCATCATGCCGACAAAGGTCTTGCTGGATCCGTGTTGAAAAAAGAGGCTCTTCGCGGTCTTGATCGGCTGGAAGGGCCGCTTTTCCTTGACGATGCGGTTCAGTCCGATCACATCATACTGCCCGGGCCCCACCCGCAGACGGAGAGTGTAGAGCGCGATGTTGCCGGCGATGTGTGTTCTTTCGAAACCAAAGACCGGAGCCGGGCCTTTTTTGCCCAGCGCCGCACCTGCGTCGGTCATCTCCTCTGCAGTTGCCTCCAGAGGCCATCCCGCCTGTTCCATCACAGTCGACGCGAAGGCCTGAACATCCGCATCAAAAGCCACTGCCTCTTGTCTCGCGGGCGCCAGCGATGCCGGCTCTTGCTCTTTCGAACAGCCGATGGTGAGAAGCCCCACGAGACAAACCAGGATAACAATGCACCTTTGCATACTTTACCTCCCGTTAGTATACAAACCCCATCCACTGCCGGCTGTGCCAACCCGACTCAACGCGCCGCTTCGGCGAGTATGATGCTTCCCCTTGATTGTTCTCTTCTGTATCTGGTGCGGTATCTGGTCTGTTCTGGCTTTGGCGGGTGAGGAGGAAGGCTGGCAAATCGGCATGCAATTTCTGCCATTGCTGAAATGTAGAAAATCTTTTGATACAGCGCAACCGATTTCTCAAAAAAATCCAGCGTCCACATACCCGGAGAATCCTCTGAAATCGTGGAAATTGAGTACAATTTGCAGAACAGCCGGGTATCAGGCCTCCGGCCGGGACAACAGCCAGGAGATCCGGCAAGAAATGTCTGTCCGATCTGGTCCGGAAACATTATATTACAGCATACGTAAAATGGAGTAGTAAAAACTCCCTGACGCAGCGAGGATGTACGGATGCCCTGGTTTGATGAGAAATCCCGGCGTTTTCGCGCGGTTATCACCGCGCTTTTTCTGGTGCTCTTCAGCGTCAGCGTGCTCAATTTTTACTACATGATCGGATCCCCAACGGACGAAAACTGGTTCACCAACACCCCTGCGCCCTTTTACCTCGTCCACGATATCCCCGCCACTCTGCTTAAAATCGAATCCCGCAGCCGTTTTGCGGTAGAAACGCAACGCGTGGCCGACAGCCTGCTCACCGGCGATATCCTCCTCCCCGCCTCGAAAGGCACCGGTTTCGAGGCTTTCAGCGATTCCCTCCAGCGCTTGCGCGGCCTCGACACCCTGCTCACCCTCGCCGTCTACCGGCCGGCCTTCAACCAGGTCTACCGCTATCAGCTGGCAAGCCGCTTGCTGCCGGACACCCTCCTCCGTCTGCTGCCGCCCACGGTGGCCGTTTTCAGTGTCGCCAGAGGCGGAGCCTCGGACCGGGCGGGCATGAAAGCGGGCGATCTCATTCTCTCCATCAACAATCAGACCTTCAGGGATATGCATGAGGCTGATGGCATCATGCGCTCCGGCAGGAGCGGCAAGAGCATCGTTTACGAGGTGCTGCGCCGCAATGAAACCCTCCGGCTCAACGTCACCCTCGCCCGTCTTGGCATTCCCTTCAGCCAGCTGATTTTTGTGCTCGCCGGATGCACCTACATGGCCCTGGGCCTCTTTCTGGGACTCTCGCGGCCGCAAATCAAGGCGGCCCGGCTGCTGGCGCTGGGATTCACCCTGCTCGGATATGTGCTGATGCTGCTGAATACAGGACAGGATTTGGCGCCGGGTTTCCTCGCAGTGCTGTTTAAGTATCCTCTACCCGCCATGGCCTTCTTCTCGATTGCGCTGCTGATGCACAGCACCTACTAC
>JAKQKF010000097.1 GCA_029560815.1 bacterium | reverse complement strand
GGCGCTCTGCGCCGCACCATCCCCGCCGCAGGCGCTGACCTGGAGGGGGTGGCCGTCTCGCCCACAGGGGATTCCCTTTATGTGGTCGAGGAACGCCTCCAGCAGGTCGTTCGTGTTTCTGCTGCGGGGGAGCGGCTGGAGAGTTTTCCGGTCCGTGTTGCTACCCTGGACAACAGCGGTCTGGAGGGTATCGCCATTGATGCGCTCGGTCATCTTTGGGTCGCCAACGAGAAAGATCCCCGCCTTCTGCTCGAGTTCACGGGTACGCAGGAGGTGAGCCGGATCGAGATAACCTGCGTCGATGACCTTTCCGGCATCTGCTGCGATCCTGCTGACCAGAGCCTGTGGATTATCAGCGACGAGTCACGCAAGATCATCAAAATATCGCGAACCGGCGCCCCGCTCGCCGAGTGGGCTCTGCCCTTCGACAAGGGCGAGGGCATCGCCTTCGCCGGCGACAAGCTCTACATCGTCAACGATCAGGACTCGAAACTCTATATCTTCGCCAAACCGCTCTGAAACGGAATATGCTTGCGCATTAGTGGCAGGTTTTGTAAATTGAAAAAAACAGTATGAGGAGGTTTGCATGAAAAGAGCTACAAGAGTTGTGACGCTTCTGTTGGGGATCGCGATGGTGGCTTTTCTGATCAGCGGCTGTCTGATCACCGAAGTCATCCAGTCTCTGGTCGTGGCCGCCGGCGGTGAATTTACCACCAAGGTGACCATCACCGACAAGACCGCGGACGCCAATGCCCATGAAGGCGCCCTGGCCATTCTGACCCCGGATGACTGGGAATTCGTCTCCGGCACCTACGACAGCCAGGTGGGCAAGGGGGCTTTCATACTTGATGTCAATAATCCCCCGGTCTATGGCGATCTTGACGGCAAACTGCCGGCACCGGCGGGCATGAAATGGATCCGCCTGGTGACCGATGCGGGCTATACCAATGATGCCAATGTGGTCCATGAAGCCAACATCACCCTCAAGGTGGGCACCAAAACGGGCGATTTCATGATCGGCTACATGGCCACCAAGAACAGCCCCGATATGCTGGGCAGCATCAACGTGCTCAATGAAGACAATGACAACGCCTGGGCCGATACCTCGATGAACCACATGGTCACCGTCACCGGCGCGGCCGCTGCCGGCGTCATGTTCAATGAAGCCTTCAGCCGCGGCTCGGCTGAAGCACCTGACTATGTCGAGCTCTACAATCCCTCCGCAGCTGCGGTCGATGTCAGCGGCTACAAGGTCTATGACAACGGCGGCCAGGCGGGCAGCAAACCCAAAAAGGAACTCCCGGCCGGCAGCGTGATCGCGCCCTGGGGTTTTATGGCTATCACGGTCGATAATACCGGCGCAGACAGCGATTTCGGCCTCAGCAGCGGCGGCGACAAGGTCTGGCTGGAGAACACCACCGGAGCGGTCATCGACTCGGTCGAGTTCGGCGCGATGCAGCCCACTGAGTCCTGGCAGCGCATTCCCGACGGCGGCGCCTACAAGCTCTCCAGCCCGATCACCCGTGGCACCTCCAATCTCCCGGTCAAGCTGAATGAAGCCTACTCCCGCGGCACGGATACCGATCCGGATTGGGTGGAGATCTATAACAGCTGCGCTGATACCCTCGACGTCAGCGGCTACAAGGTCTATGACAACGGCGGCCAGGCGGGCACCAAGCCCAAGAAAGAGGTGCCGGCAGGCACGCTGCTGCCGCCCAAGGGCCTGCTCGTCATCGTGGTCGACAAGACCGGCGCCGACAGCGACTTCGGCCTCGGCAGCGGCGGCGACAAGGTCTGGCTGGAAGATGCGGCCGGCGCTGTGGTCGACTCGGTCGAATTCGGCGCTCTCGAACCCACCCAGTCCTGGGCCAGAAAACCGGATGGCGGCCTCTGGCAGATCACCGACGCCATCACCAAAGGAACGCCCAACGGCGATCCCACCGGCGTTGCCACCGAACCCAGGGTTGTCGAAGGCTACAGTCTGCGCCAGAATTATCCCAATCCTTTCAACCCCTCCACCAAAATCGACTTCGTCCTGCCCCGTACGGCGGATGTCCAGGTGGCGGTCTACAATCTGCGTGGCGAGATGGTCGCCGAGCTTGTCAACGGCCGCCTGGCCGCAGGCTCGCATCAGCTCACCTTCAACGCCGATGGATTGGCGAGCGGTATCTATATCTATGCCATCCGCAGCGCGGAGTTTGCGACCGCAAAGCGCATGGTCCTGATGAAGTAACGGAGCAGCGCAACACCCCGCTCCGTTTCTGCACTGCAACTCCGCGAGAGCCATCACGGCCATAACCGTGATGGCTCTCCTTTCATCGGACCGCCCCGCTGCGGCCCGCTCTCTCCGGCCGCTCACCGCGGCGTCTGCGGCCGGAACTCTATTCAGGGATGCGGAGGATGGGTCTCCTATGAAGCTGGTGATCAATCAAAACATCGTCGATCTCGAGCTTTCCCCGGGACGGGTGGCTCTCGACGTCCTGCGCGGCCGCTTCGGTCTCACCGGTGTGAAGGAGGGATGCCGCGAAGGCGACTGCGGCGCCTGTACCATCCTGCTCGGCCGTTTGCATGACGGCCGGATCGCCTATCACTCCGTCGTCTCCTGCCTTCTCCCCATCGGCGACTGCGCCGGCAAACATCTGGTCACCATCGAGGGGCTCAACGGTCCCGGTCTCAATCCGCTCCAGCAGGCCTTTGTCGATGAGGGAGCGGTTCAGTGCGGCTTTTGCACGCCAGGACTGATCCTCGCCCTCACCGGCTGGCTGCTCTCCGCGCCGGCCTGGGATGAAGAGGAGGCCCTCCTCAGCATCGCCGGCAACATCTGCCGCTGCACCGGGTATCTCGCCATCCGCCGGGCCGTGCGCCGGATTCTCGCCGGTCTGCCCGCTGCCTCCGCGGGCTCGCGCCTTGAAACCCTCATCGCGGCTGGCATTCTGCCGGTCTGGTTCAGGGATGTGCCGGCGCAGCTGGCCGCCCTCGATCAGCCCCCGCTCCCCGCTGTGGCCGGCACCACCATCGCGGTCGCCGGCGGCACCGACCTCTATGTGCAAAAGCCCGCAAGACTCGAATCCGCCCCCGTCGACCTGCTCAGTGAACGCCCCGACCTGCGCGGGATCGAAATCGCGGGGAACTGGTGCCGGATCGGCGGCGCCGTCACCGTCGAGGAGATGCGCCTTGCGCCTGAACTGAGCGCCATCCTGCCGCCTCTGCCCGGCTTTCTCAGGCTGGTCTCCTCCACCCAGATCCGCAACCGCGCCACCGTCGCCGGTAATCTCGTCAATGCCTCGCCCATCGGGGATCTCACGATCCTCCTGCTCGCCCTGGATGCTGAGGTCGAACTCAACGACGGGACGGCTCTTCGCACCCTCCCCCTGCGCCGCTTCTATCTCGGCTATAAAAAACTGGCGCGGCGCGAGGAGGAGCTGCTGACGGCGGTGCGCTTGCCCCTGCCCCAGCCGGGAGATATTTTCAATTTTGAAAAGGTGAGCCGCCGCGAACACCTGGATATCGCCGGCGTCAATTCGGCCTGCCTGCTGCGCATGGTCGGCGGCGTGGTTGAGGAGATCCACCTCTCCGCCGGCGGCGTCGCGCCCGTCCCTCTCTTTCTCGAACGCTGCTGCGCCTATCTGCGCGGGCGGGAGCTCGATGAGGCGACCGTCACAGAGGCCCTGCGCGTGGCTGACCATGAGATCGAACCGATCAGCGATGTCCGCGGTTCGGCGGAGTACAAGCGGAGCCTGCTGCGCCGGCTGCTCCGGGCCCACTTCACCGGACTGATCCCCGACCGGCGGGGGAGGAAGAGCAGATGAGCACCACGCCCTTTGACCCTGTCCTACATGTGCGCGGCGAGTCGCACTTTCTCGACGACCGCCTCGAACCCGCCGGCACCCTGCACGCTGCGGTCCTGACCTCACCGGTCGCCCGCGGCCGGCTGCTCGCCCTCGACGGCACGGCTGCGCTGGCTGCGCCCGGCGTGCGCGCTTTTTTCACCGCCCGGGATATCCCAGGCGAGAACCAGATCGGCGGCATCCTCCCCGATGAACCGCTTCTGGCCTCGGAGGAACTCGACTTTATCGGCCAGCCCGTCGCTCTGCTCGTGGCCGGTTCCGCCGCGGCCGCGCGCGCCGCCCTGCACCTCATCCGCATCGAATGCAGTGAGGAGACGCCCGTGCTCGATGAGCGCGAAGCGGCCCGGCGCGGCGAGTTCATCCAACCCCCGCGCGTTTTCGCCCTGGGCGACGCCGCGCGCGCCTGGCAGCAGTGCGATTTCATCCTCGAGGGCCGCGCCGATACGGGGGGACAGGAGCACCTCTATCTCGAGACCCACGGCGCCCTGGCCTGGCCGGAGGAGCAGGGCGGCGTCAAACTGATCTCTTCCACCCAGTCGCCGACAACCGTGCAGCGCAGCGTGGCGCGCGTGCTCGGCCTGCCCATGCACAAGATCGAGGTGGATGTTCAGGCCGAGCACGCGCGCCACGCTGCGCTGCACGGTTGTCGGCGA
>JAKQKF010000080.1 GCA_029560815.1 bacterium | reverse complement strand
GCCAACCTCGACGGCGAGGAGGAGATCTATCTCAAAACCAACGCCCCCGGCAACGGCGTCGGCCAGCCTGTCAACGGCACGGACGACGGCCGTTCCTGGTTCATCATACTCTCCGCCGCCGGCGCTCCGCTCATCGTAAACGCCATGGGCGGGGAATTCTCCTCCTTTATCGCCGTGCCCCATGACATGGATCACGACGGCCGTCCCGAAGTAGCGCTGATCAAAATGAGCCGCAACAAGAATTTCCCGGAGAAGAGCACGATCGCCTTCTGGGATCCGGTGGGAAAGCGTTTCCTCCATCAGAAGGAGTATGACGACTATCTCAATGACCGCCTCGCCTTCCTGGATGTGAACGGCGACGGTATCGACGAGCTGATCGTCTTTTGGGGAGACGGCCGGATCGAGGCGAGAGATCAGAGCAACCACATCACCCAGGAAACCTCCATCGGTGAAATTCTTTCGGGTGATCCCCTTGTTGAGGATCTGGACAACGACGGGGAGCAGGAGCTGCTCCTGGCCGGCCGCTCCCGGATCTATCTCCTCTCTCAGCAGCTCAGGCTGCAAGCCAGTTATCCCGTCGAATTTGCGGTGGCCGGGAGGGCGATGGCCGGCCGGGGCAATCCCAAATGGATCATAGCCAGCAACCGCGATGAACGTCTCTTTTTCCAGGCGCGGGCCAATTACGAGGCACCGGTACAGGTGGCCTGGCCGCTTATCCTCGCTTTTGCTCTGGGCGGCGCGGCGGCAACCCTCCTGGTCATGGCGAGGCGGCAGCAGCGCTACCGGGATCCCAAACGCTGGGCCCCCGGGGCGATATACCATCATCTCGACGCCGGTCTGATGCTGCTTGACGCCGCAGGCCAGGTGGTTTCGATCAACGACTGGCTGCGCAGGAGGCTGAATCTGACGGATACCCCGCTCTTTCCGACCAGACCGGATACGCTTTTCACCGGTCCGCAGTTTGCACCCTTGCATGAATGGATTGAAAAGAGCCCCCTGTCAGCCCAGCGGCAGCCCCTGCTGCTGGAAAAGGCCATCGGGGCGACCGACATGCAGGTGACCATGCGCTCTCTGCGGGACGACAACGGGCGGCGGCGTGGCTCGATGATCATTTTCGAGGATGTCACCAGCCAAAGTCAGTCGAGCCGCGCCCTCGCCTGGGCTCAATTGGCGCAGCGGCTGGCGCACCAGATCAAGACTCCGCTCTCCTCGGTGCTGTTGGCCGTGCAGCGGCTGCAGATGGAATACCAGCGCGACGGCAGTGCCAAGGCCGGCGTCTATGACCGCTACATCGACTACGTCGCCGATGAGGTCGCGCGAATCAGAAAGATCACCGACGGCTTTCTCAAGCTCGCCCAATCGGACAAACCGCGGCTCGCGCCTGTGAATCTCAATCTCGTCATCTCCTCCGTTCTGGAGCAGTACAGCCCTTCACTCACCCCCGGGCAGGAAATCATAACCGACTTGGAAGAAGATTTACCCGAGGTCTGGCTGGATGAACAGCAGATCCGGATGGCCCTGGCCATCCTCATTGAAAACAGCCTCGCGGCCATGGAAGAAAAGGGACAAATCACCTTCACCACCCGTCTGCTGCAGTCCCTGGCCGGAAAGGAGAACGGGGAGAGCG
>JAKQKF010000077.1 GCA_029560815.1 bacterium | reverse complement strand
GAGCTCGCCCCGGCCGCCAAACTGGCTCTGGATGGCGATCCCCTCAGCGCCGCGGTGGCGGCCAAGCTCAAGGGGACGACCCATTTCGATGCCGCCGCCCTCCCGCCGGAGGAGCGCCGCAAGCGCCTGCCGCCGGTGCCGGCCGCGCTGGTGACCGCCGATTTCGGCATCGCCGACACCGGCACCCTGGTCGTGCGTTTCGACGCCGCCCGCTCGGGCTGGAGCCATGTCCTGCCCGAGACCATCTACACCCTGCTCCCGGCCGGGCGTCTGCTGCCGCACCTCCAGGCCCTGGTCGAGCGGCCCGAGGCCGGAGAGGCAAAAAATATGGTGATGATCACCGGCCCCAGCCGCACAGCCGACATTGAAAAGATCCTCATCCTCGGCGCCCACGGCCCCAAACGCCTCGTGGTGATGATTATTATGGAATAGCACAATAAAATCATACTCGCGCAAAGACGCAGAGGCGCAGAGAATGACAGAAAATGAGATCGGTACAATTGTGGTCGATGCGGCTATAGCCGTGCACCGCGAATTGGGACCCGGATTATTGGAATCTGTGTACGAAATCGTACTGGCTTATGAACTGACCAGCCGTGGATTAAAAGTTGAACGTCAAGTTCCTGTCTCCATCACTTACCACAAGATCAAACTGGATCAGGGCTTTCGTGCTGATTTGATCGTTCAGGGGAAGGTATTAATCGAATTAAAGTCTGTTGAAATACTGAGTGCCGCCCATCGAAAGCAGGTACAGACCTATTTACGCTTGACCGGCTTGAAGCTTGGCTATCTGTTGAACTTCGGTGAAGCCTTGATGAAAAAGGGGATCACACGATGTGTAAATAATCTTCAAGAATAGGTTTTCTCTGCCTCTCTGCGCCTCTGCGCGCGTACATTTATTATTTAGCGAAAGGAAAAAACATGTCACCCGTAACACAAGATCCCTTCAGCGCGGCGAGGAAACTGGACACCGCCGCCGGACCGGTCACCATCTACGCCCTCAACGCCCTTGATCGGCACGCCCCCGTCTCCCGCCTCCCCTTCAGCATCAAGGTGCTGCTCGAATCCCTGC
>JAKQKF010000075.1 GCA_029560815.1 bacterium | reverse complement strand
GCGCTCAAGGCCGAACACGGCACCGGCCGCAATATGGCTCCCTATGTCGGACTCGAATGGGGCGATGCGGCGATGGAGATCATGCACGGTATCAAGAGGATTTTCGATCCGGCCGGGATACTCAACCCCGGCGTCATCCTCAACGACGACCCGGAAGTCCATCTCAAGAACCTGAAGCCCCTGCCCGAAGCGCACGAACTGGTCGACAAATGCATCGAATGCGGTTTCTGCGAACCCCACTGCGTGGCCAACCAGCTCACGCTCTCGGCGCGGCAGCGCATCGTCGTCTATCGCGAGATCTCCCGGCTGGCCGCGGCGGGCGAAGAGCCGCACCGCCTCGCGCAGCTGCGGGACGCCTATGACTATTATGGCGATCAGACCTGCGCCACCGACGGCCTCTGCGCTCTCGCCTGTCCCGTGGAGATCGATACCGGCAAGCTGATCAAGGATCTCCGCCGGGTCAGCTCCTCTTCACGGGCGAACCGGATGGCCGGGGCACTGGCGCGGAACATGACCCGCGTCACCGCTCTGGCCCGTTTCGGCCTGCGCATGGTCCACTATGTTCACCTCCTGCTGGGTCCCGCTCTGCTGGGAGGGATCGCGCGCGGATTGCGCAGGATCTCCGGCAACCGCCTCCCCCTCTGGACGCCGCAGATGCCCAAAGCGGGGCGCCATCTCACTTCAGCCGGCCCGACAGTACAGGCCGCCCTTGCGAGTGGAGAGGCTCCGAAGGTGGTCTATTTCCCCTCCTGCATCACCCGCTCGATGGGGCCGGCCCGGGGAGACTGTGTCAAGGAGGATGTGCCGCATCTGACGGAGCGGCTGCTGCACAAGGCGGGCTTTAACGTCATCTATCCGGACAACATGGATGAACTCTGCTGCGGTATGGCTTTCGCCAGCAAGGGCTACAAGGAGGCGGGGGATGCCAAGGCGGCGGAGCTCAACGCCGCTCTCTGGCGGGCCAGTGCGGAAGGAAAATATCCGGTGCTCGCTGATATGAGCCCATGCCTCTACCGGATGAAAGAGACCCTCGATGAGCGGCTGCAACTCTACGAGCCCATCGCTTTCACACTCGAATACCTCGTCCCGCGGTTCGAGTTCCATCCCGTCCAGGAGACGGTGATGATTCACGCCGTCTGCAGCGCCAAAAAGATGGGGCTTGAAGAGGCCATGCTCAAATTGGCGCGGATGTGCGCAACCGAAGTGGTGGCCTCGGATGTGAATTGCTGCGGATTTGCCGGCGACCGGGGTTTCACCTATCCGGAATTGAATGCCCACGGTCTGCGCAACCTGCAGGGACAAGTGCCGGAAGGGTGTTCAGAGGGCTATTCGACCAGCCGGACCTGCGAGATCGGCCTTTCCACTCACAGCGGCATCCCGTTCAAATCGATTCTCTATCTGGTCGACCGCTGCACCACGCCCAGGCCGTTTTGACGGGTTGGGATGGCGGCCGGGCGGGGGAGGGGGCGCCTATCGCCGAAAACGATTTCGGTTTCGTTATTCCTTGCGAAAGTTGTAAAACGCTAAATAACAATAGATAAATAGTGCGCCTCGTATAAACCCCACCACCGGCCTTCGAAATTAATGTAAAATTTCGAAAAAATTGTTGACTTGGAGCGAAAAAAGTGCTATTTTTCCAATGTCGTTCGAAAACGATTTCGAAATAATCAACCTTCTCCCGCCCCTTCTCCCTTTTCGCTCAGAGGGTGATGACCACTATAAAAAACATCGCCAAGGTCGCCCACTGTTCGGCGGCCACCGTCTCCAAAGCCCTTAACGGCCGCCCCGACGTCGCTGAAGCCACCCGCCAGCGCA
>JAKQKF010000003.1 GCA_029560815.1 bacterium | reverse complement strand
ATGCGCAGCAGGGCGCAGATCCAGCTGCAGTGCAGCGACGCCGAACTCACCGCCATGGCGGGCCGGAAGCGTCTGGCCAGACGGTAAAAGCGGCAGAGCGCGGCGGGCAGGTTTAGCAGTTTGCTCACCACTCCGCCCTTGTTGGCCGCCAATACTGTATAGGGAAGCTCAAAGGCCCTGAGCAGGGGGAGCAGCACATCCTTGTCCTTGGCGACGACAAGGCAGTTCCACCCTTTTTCGCGCAGCGCTGTAGTCAGGTGGCGAAAGCGGTGAAGGTCGGCGGGATGGCCGACGTCGATGAGGATATGCCGGGGTCGGGGCGCTCGCAAAGCCGGCTCAGGAGGGCTTGGGCAGGAGAATACGCCCAAAGCGCTTGAGATAGAGCAGGAGAGCCGCCTGTCCCTCGCTTCGCCAATCCGTTCGAGTCGGCCGCAGGCGGAACAGAAGGTAGCGCGTTTTCTCCCGCAAACCTTCCCGGAAGCACAGATCCCAGACAAAACGATGCCAGGCCGAGGGGCGCTCACTCCCCTTCTTTCGCCAATAGCTCTGGATCGCTGCCGCCAGTCTGCGCGCCCGCCGGTCCACCCTTTCAGCCGCCGCCTCCGGAAGGGAGACACCTAAAAGATGGTGAGCCAGCAGCACGCCGGTGGTCATCATAGCCAACAGGCCCTGAGCCTCCAACCATTCAACGGTTTGCCGCCAGACCGGTTCAGGAAACACTTTTATCATCATCGCCAGATCGAGCAGCGCGCGCAGTTCGCACCAGGAATTCTTGGCGCCGTGAATGCAGAGCAGATAGAGGGTGACGGCATCATCGAAAAAGGGAACGGGCTGGCCGAGAAGGGCAAACGGCGTGGTTCTTAAAAACAGCGCCTCTTCCCCCAGGGGCGGGGGCGCATAGCCGTTGGCGATGTCCCACTGCAGATCCACCAGCACTCTGCTCTCCGGGTGGCGTAATTCGATGCTGTAGAACCGCTCCAGGGAATCGGCCGCCTCGGCTGACGGTGAATATGACGAGAGTTGGAAGCCGAGATCCAGCAGGACCTGAAGAGCCGCCCGGGCCTGCGGCTTTTTGACCAAAATATCATGATCCGTGCAGGAGCGGAAAGCAATGTCGCCGAACAGCCGCTGTGAAAGCCCGATGCCCTTGAAAGGAACGGCGTCGATGCCGCGGCGATCAAATTCAGCGCAAAGAGTGGTCAGGCTTTTGGCCAGCCGGACGTAATGGGCGGTCGTCGCAATATAGCTGCGCTTCAGCGCCTGGCGGATATCTTCAGGAAAGCTAGAGGCTGCGGGATGGTGAAAGAGCAGCGCCACCGCACCGGTTTTGCGCGCTTCGTCGAGCAGAGCCTCGCTGTTCAGCTCCGCGGGCAGGCCGTCGGCAGATAATGCCCCCAGGAAGACGCGGACCAGGGCGATGAGATCATCCGAGCACAGACCGGTCATGGCGGCTGGATCACGAAGCGGCATGGGCTGCGGATGCTGCTGCACGGCTGAGTCCGGCGGATGACAGTTCCACCCTGTTTTTACTTTCCTCAAGATGCCGGGCGATGGCATTGACGGTGGTATTCAGCGCTGCCAGTTCGTTCATGTCGCCGCGCTGTTTGACGAAATGGTCCAGCAGCTCTTCTTTATCGGCAAAAGGGATCAACTTTGGCCAATAGCGCGGCTTGATTTCCATGTTGCATGGCAATTCGAGCAGCCGCGCATAGAGCCAAAGATAGGCCATGCGCTTCAGGCCATAGGTGGTCTGGCCGATATGAACCGCTTCATGAGGGGCGAGATTGATTTTTTGAAATCCATAGCCCTCATGATGCGCCATGGCGATCACCAGATGCAAGGTATCGTAAAAATCTACCCAGCCTTTGGGCAGATTGTCATAGCCGAGACCAAGAGAATTGATTTGCGCCTCAATTGAGGCGGGAATATTGTAGCTGCGCAGCGCCGAAAGGCCATAGCGGTTCATCAGCGACTTGAGCAGCGGCGTGTTGAAGAACATCAGATGGGTGGTGGGAAACAACAGGCCGGTTTTGGGATTGATATGGCTGTAGAGATAGGCCAGCGCAGCATGGTCATCCAGGCGGATATCCTGCAGCGCCTGGGGGCGAAAGATAAAGAGATCG
>JAKQKF010000002.1 GCA_029560815.1 bacterium | reverse complement strand
CAGCCTGGTGATCGTCTTTCTGCTCCCGATCCTGATGGTGCTGCTTTACGGCCATGCCATCACCTTCGACATTCGCGATATCCGGCTGGGGCTGCTCGACCAGGACCGTACTCCGGCCGCGCGCGAGCTGGTCGAGGGGCTGGTCAGCTCGAACTATTTCAGGCTGACCGGGGTGCTGGAGAGCCGCGAGGAGATCGGGGAGGCGTTTCTCCACCGCCGTATGGTCGCGGTGCTGATCATCCCGCAGGGTTTCGCCGCCGCCCTGGGCAGCCAGCCGCAGAGTGAGGTGCAGGTGATCATCGACGGCTCCAACGCCAACACGGCCACGGTGGCGATGAATTACCTCAAGGCCTACTTCGTCACCCGCTCCCTCCAGCTCAATGCACAGGTGATGCGGACGCCGATCGACCTGCAGCCGCGGGTCTGGTACAACCCCGATCTCAAGAGCGTCAACTTTATCGTCCCCGGCCTGGTGGCGGTGATACTGATGCTGATCTGCGCCCTGCTCACCTCGGTGACGGTGGCCCGCGAGCGCGAGACCGGCACCATGGAGCAGATCCTGGTTTCGCCGGTGCGCTCCCTGGAGATCATTGCCGGCAAGACCCTGCCCTACATCCTGCTCGGGCTGGTGGACGGGATTGTGGTGGTGGTCTTCGCCTGGCTCTGGTTCGGCGTTCCTTTCCGCGGCGAGCCCCTCTGGCTGCTGGGATACGCCTTGATCTTCATCTACACCTGTCTGAGCTTTGGCATCTTTATCTCGGCGCGGGTCCCCAACCAGCAGATGGCCCTGATGATGACCATGGTCGCCACCCTTCTGCCATCGATTCTGCTTTCGGGTTTCATTTTCCCCATCGCCTCGATGCCCAGGCTGCTGCAGCTGCTCAGCTATATCGTCCCGGCCAAATATTTCCTGGTCATCATCCGCGGCATCATGCTCAAGGGGATCCCCGGCCCGCAGCTCTGGCAGCCCGCCCTCTATCTGGTGCTGTTCGGCACCGTGCTGATCCTGATCAGCGTCAAACGCTTCAAAATCAATCTGGAGGGCTGAGGCGTTGCGGAAGATACTTCACATCATTAAAAAAGAGTTCATTCAGGTGCGCCGCGACCGCGGCATGCTGATGATCCTCTTCGTGGCGCCGCTCCTGCAGCTGCTGATCCTCGGCTTTGTGATTTCCAGCGAGGTCCGCAATATCCGCACGGTCATCTGCGATCTCGACGATTCCTCGACCAGCCGTCTGCTCGTCGAGCGCATCCGCAATTCCGGCTATTTCGATCTCGCCTGGTTTGATACGCGGCAGAACCATCTGCATGAATATCTGGATGACGGCAGGGCGGTGGTGGCGGTGGTGATTCCCTCCGATTTCAGCACCCAGCTGCAGCGGGGCGAACGCACGTCGCTGCAGGTGCTGATGGACGGCCAGGATTCCAATACCTCGACCATCGCCCTGGGCTATATCAACGGCATCCTCCAGAGCGAGATGATGGATCAGATCGAGGGGCAGTTGATGGGCAGCGAGGCGGCGGCGGAGGTTCACCTCATCTCGCCCAACCTGCGTGTCTGGTACAACGAGGAGCTGAAGAATTCCGATTATATGGTGCCGGGGATCGTGGTTTTTCTCCTCACCATGGTCACCACCCTGGTCGCGGCGATGGGACTGGTGCGCGAACGCGAAATCGGCACCCTGGAGCAGCTGCTGGTGGCCCCGATCCGCAAACACGAGCTTTTAATCGGCAAGCTGGTGCCCTTTGCGGTGCTCGGACTGATCGAATTGGTTTTTGCCATCTCCGTCGCCAAGCTGATCTACGACATCCCCATCGTCGGCAACCTGGGGTTGCTGCTGATCTTCACCATCGTCTACCTCTTCACCACGTTGGGGCTCGGGCTCTTCATCTCGGCCACATCGGGCACCCAGCAGCAGGCGATGTTTTTGACTCTCTTTTTTCTCATGTTTTTCATGCTGATGTCCGGTTTTCTCTTCCCGATCGAGAACATGCCGAAGACGATGCAGATCATCAGCCTGCTCAATCCGATGCGTTATTTTGTGCTGGTGATACGGGAGATCTTTATCAAGGGGGCGGTGGTCCGCCATCTTTTTCATCAGGGGGTGGCGCTGCTCATCTTCGGGGCGGTGGTTTTCACCTTTGCGGTGCTGCGTTTTCAGAGCCGGATGAAATAGAACAGCGTGTGCGCTTTTCCTCTCTCCGTAAAAATATTTGATTGGTTTTTATTGTAAAAATTGGTAAAATACCAATTAATGCGGGGAACATGATGCGTCCGTAAGAGTGACCGGGCGCGATGGAGTGGTGAGATGCCGGAGCTGCCGGAAGTCGAGACGATTTGCAGGAGCCTGGCCCCGCATGTCAGAGGCAGGGTGATTGCCGGAGTGGAAGCCCGCGTCGCCAGGCTGCGGCGGCCGCTTCCGCCGGAGGAGGATCTGCGCGCGTTGACAGGCCGGTGTATAAATGCTCTTGAACGGCGCGCCAAATACCTGATCTGGCATCTCGATGGCGGCGGGGCTCTCATCATCCATCTGGGCATGAGCGGACGGCTCTGTTACCACAGCCGGCCGCATCCGGCCGAACCTCATACCCACATCATTTTTCATTTCCAGGGCGGCGGTCAGCTTCATTTCCGCGATCCGCGCCGTTTCGGCAGCCTTGATCTGGCGGCTCCGGGTGAGCTGGCGGGGTTGTCCATACTGCGGGGGTTGGGGGTTGAGCCCCTTTCGCCGGCCTTCACTGCCGACTATATGCGCCAGCGTCTGCAGGCGACCCGGCGGGCGGTCAAGACAGTGATCATGGATCAGCGCGCCGTCGTCGGCGTGGGCAACATATACGCCAACGAAGCGCTTTTTCAGGCGGGGATTCATCCCCTGCGTCCGGGCCGGAGTCTGAGCCCGGAAGAGGCGGCGGCCCTGCAGTCGGCGATCGTCTCCGTCCTCGGCAAGGCGGTGGAACGCGGCGGCACCACTCTGAGAGATTATTTAAATGCCGATGAAGAGCCGGGCTTTTTTCAGCTCGAGCTGGCTGTTTACGGCCGTGAAGAGGAACCCTGCCCGCGCTGCGGCCGTGAGATCGTCCGCCTGCGCCAGGAGGGTCGCAGCTCCTACCTTTGTGAAGCATGTCAAAAATAACGGGCCTGTAAAATGGCAAGAAAACCTTCGGAACATTTTTTCGAGCAGTTAGGCGAGCGCTCGATCTCCTTTTTTACCACGGTTTACGAAATCGCCACGCTGTTCATGCAGACGGTGCGGGCTTTGCCGTCGCTGTGGTTCTACCGCCGCCAGTTTCTTGAACAGCTCTATGCGTTTTCGGTCAAGACCCTGCCGATTGCGGCAGTGATCGCCATTTTCATCGGCCTCGGCGCCACCGTGCAGAGCACCTATCAATCCTCCGAGCTGCTCACCCGCGCAGTGCTGGTCAACGTCATCTTCAAGACCACCATCCTCGAGCTCTGCCCGATCGTGCTCTCGCTGGTTCTGGCCGGCAAGCTCGGGGCCTCTCTGGCGGCGGAGATCGGCAGCATGAAGATCTCCGAGCAGGTCGAGGCCCTCGAGACCATGTCGCTCGATCCAATCGGTTTTCTGGTCGTGCCGCGCGTCGTCGCCGGCCTGCTCATGCTGCCGGTGATCACCATTTTCGCCAATTTTCTCGCCATCTTCAGCTCGTTCTTCGTCTCCGCAGTCGCCACGGAATGGATCTCGCCGGCGGAATTCGGCAGCGGTCTGGAGATGGATTTCAAGGTTTTTGAGATGTACTTCGGCAATCTGATCAAGCCCGCCGTCTACGGATTCCTCATCGCCCTGATGGGCAGCTATTTCGGCCTCAAGACCAGCGGCGGCGCCAAGGGGGTCGGAGCGGCTTCGACCAACGCTGTGGTGGTTTCCGCGGTTTTCATCGTCATCTTTGATTATTATCTGGGAAAACTTTTGCTATGATCACAGTGCGCGGTGTACGTAAAAGTTTCGACGACAAGGAGGTGCTGACCGGCATCGATCTCGACATCCCGGACAATACCACTATGGTCATCCTCGGTCCCAGCGGTCAGGGCAAGACGGTCTTCATCAAGACCCTGGTCAGGCTGATCGAGCCGGATGCCGGCTCCATCGCCTATGACGGCGATGACATCCTCAGGATGAGCCGGAGAGAGTGGCAGGCCTATCAGAACAACATCGCCTTTGTCTTTCAGAACAGCGCCCTCTTCGATTTTCTCGATGTGCGCGAAAATCTGAGCCTCTTTCTGCGCATGCATAAAAAAATGACCCCATTCCAGATGTACAGCGAGGTGAGCCGGGCGATCACTTTCGTCGGACTGGGGGATGATGTGCTCGACAAATTTCCCGAGGAGCTCAGCGGCGGCATGCGCAAGCGTGTGGCCATCGCCCGGGCGATGATCAAGCGGCCGAAATATATCTTTTACGATGAGCCCACCACTGGACTGGATCAAAACAACGCTGAAAAGGTGAGCGAGCTGATCCTCATGCTCAAGAACGAGATCGCCGCCACCTCGATCATCGTCACCCACGATATCAAGCTGATGCGCGATGTGGCCGACCGGGTGGCGCTGCTCCGCGAGGGCAATATCTCTTTCACGGGCACCAAGGAGGAGATCTCCGCCGAAACCCTGGATTTTCTTTACGAGACGCGAGGAGAATATGACCTATAAGAAGATGAGTTACATTTCCGGCCTGATCATATTTTTCAGCGCCGTCATACTGCTGTGGGCCATCCTCTGGCTCTCCGGACAGCGGATCATCTCATCGAGCGAATACCGCCTCTATATCAAATTCGCCGATGTGGTCGGCCTGCGCGACCGCTCGCAGGTCTTTATGCGCGGTTATCGCATCGGCTGGACCAAGGGCGTGCGCTTTGAACCGGACGGTGTGGTCGTCCGCGTCGACGTCAAGGACCGCTTCAAGATTCCCGTCGACTCCAAAATTGAGATCAACACCCTCAATCTGATCGGAGAAAAGGCGATCACCATCGAACCGGGCACCTCCTCCGAGATGGCGCTGGCCGAAAGCCAGCTCACGGGTGTAAACAAGGACATCATGATTGTCGCCAAGACCATGCTGACCGATATCCGCGACAAGATGAGAGATGGCGAGCTCGACCTGCGCATCAAGGATGCCTCGAACTCGATTAAAACCCTCAATACGGTGCTCGACAAGGTTGACCGTAAGGTCGACGGCCTGAATATGAGCATGTACAACGCCCAGATCGCCGAAATCGGCGAAGCCGCCCGCGCCCTGCGCAACGCCGGCACTGAAGCCAGCGAACTGGCCAGGGAGAGCCGCGGCAGCATCAAAAAGGTGGAAGAGACCGCCGTCAATCTTTCCGCCCTCTCCGATCAGCTGACCGGCGTCGCGGCCAAGCTCAACAGCGGCGAAGGTTCCGCCGGCGAGCTGCTCAACAACAAGGCCTATGTGGAGAACCTCAACGCCACCGTGCTCGAACTCAAGCTCCTCATCGAGGACCTGAAGAAAAATCCCGGCAAGTACGTGAACGTCTCGGTCTTTTAGGCCGTCAGTTCCCCCGCCGGGTGTGCCGGCGGAACCCTCTTGTTCAGCGCAAACGGTCATCAGGACGTTTGCGCTTTTTTTATGGGGCTGAGGAAAGACGGAAGCAAATGTATTTGATGGTTTTACCTTCTTGCAGGTGGCGGCGCTCGTAGGTGGTCAGAATTCCGGTCAGATCGGGATCGGAGCAGGCGGCGTAGAGGTCGGGCAGATCGAGCAGGAGCTCGGCGCCCTCCTCCTGCAGCGTGAGCAGGGTGTAGAGGTAAAGCCCGTCGTCGTCGGTTTTGAGGTGGACAAGGCCGCCAGGCTGGAGCAGAGTGCGATAGATGCCGAGGAAGCGCGGTGATGTGAGCCGTTTCTTGCGCCGGCCGGCAGGGGGATGGGGATCGGGAAAGGTGATCCAGAGTGCGGCGATCTCGCCGGGGGCGAAAAAATCGCCGATCTGTTCGATGGCGGTGCGGATAAAACCGGCATTGGTGAGGCCAAGC
>JAKQKF010000536.1 GCA_029560815.1 bacterium | reverse complement strand
TATTTCTGCTTTAGCTCCAGAGCGGGCGCATAATCCGGCTTTTCGCGCAGGATGTCCTGAAGGACCTCCGCGGCATAATCCAGCCGTTTCGCGTCGACAAAGAATCCGGCGAGGTCATACTTGGCTGCGATGCGCTGCTCGGGGCTGATCTCGGGGGCGACGATGGCGTGCTGGATATTCTGGATGGCGGCGGCGAGTTTTTTCTGCCGGGACTGGGCCAGCGCCAGCCGGTAGTAGATCATCCCCTTCTTTTCCGTCCTCGCCAAAGCTGCAGTGATGGCTTTTTCGGCCCCTGCCCACTCCTCTTCAGCTTCAAAAGCCGCAGCTATCTTTAAATAGGGCTGTGGTTTGTCCGGGTAAAAGGCAAGCACAGCCTCATACTCGCGGCGGGCCTTTTCGTGCTCACCGCGGCCGGAAAAGGTGTCCGCCATGGCATAGTGCGCCTGCACCCAGTTGTGGTGATTGAAAAGGTAATCATAGGCAATCCTGGCGGCCGCGCGCTCGCCGCGGGGTTTGTAGAGAGACCAGTCGATCTTGCGGTCGGCAAAAGGCCAGCAGTGGATCAGTTTATAGATCTGCAGCAGGCCGATCTCCCAATCGAGATCGGTCACGGCGAAGGGCCCAAAAGGGGCAGCCATCACTGACGCAGGGCTTTTGATGAGGCCCGCGCTGGCGATCTCCCGGGTAAAACCCTGCGCCATGAGGAAATATCCTTCAGGATTGGGATGGAGATGGTCGCAGATCAGTTCAGCGCCGGGGATACCGGCGGGCGAGGCGGAGGCGAAGATCCGCTCGATATCGGCCAGACAGGCGCCGTGAGTCCTGGCGACATCCGCAATGATCCGGTTGAAATCCTCGCCGGCGCGAAAGCGAATCGGATCCCTCTCCCTGGCGGCCTTCAGGCTCGTCATGGCCGCGAGGGAATCGCCAAGAGCGAGCTGGATTCTGCCGGCGTGGTACCAGCTGCCGGCGGAGAGGGAATCGCCGGCGATCAATTGATTTGCCGCAGCCAGCGCTTCCTGATACGCCCCCTGCTGATAAAGCGCGTCGACACGGGAGGTCAGCTCCACGGTCGTTTTCTCCGATGCATGATCGCTGTCGCCGCGGCTGAAGCTGCCCAGGGGCGGCTGGTCCTTGAGATTGGAAACCAGGGTGCCGGCGACGACGGGAACGCCGGCGCGGCGGCATTTTTCAAGGATCAGCTCGAGGTTGGTGCGGAAATTTTCCAGGGTCCGCTTTTCGAGCGCCGATCGATAGGGGATGCGCTGGCCGGCGGCCACTTGCTCCATCAGCGTGCTGTTCTCGGGGTCCAGCCGCCGGGCAGGCGTGAGAGAGGAGATCAGGGCGCGGACCATCTGCACACTGCGCAGCCTCTGCAGTCCGAGATAGGCGCGGATGAGGGCGCCGTTCCGGCCGGCGGAGACGACCGAGGCGCTGCCGTAGGCGCCATAGAACTCGTTGTGCCCCATGTAGAGCAGGATGAGATCGGGCTTTTGCGCAAGCACTTCGGGGATGAAATCAAGGACCGTAAAGCTGTTGACCGCCGAGAGGCCGAGGTTGATCACCTCGAACTGGCGGCCGGGGTACTGGCCGGAGAGCAGGATCCTGAGCTGGGCTGGAAAAGGGACCTGGAACTCGAAGGGAAAGCCGGCGGTGGTGGAACCGCCCAGACAGAAGATGCGGAAGGTGTTCTCTGTCCTGGTACGGCCAAAGCTCTCCGGGTAGAGATTGGGCACCACAACCTTTTTGGGATCGAAATAGCGTCTGGCCACATCGGGATTGATCCGGATGACCTCCCTCCCCTCCTGCACGGCATCGACAAAGAGGGGCTCGCGCGGGAAAAAGTTGAAGAGGCGCAGCAAGAGCTCGAGGAGGACGAGCAGCAGGAAGGGCGTCAGAAAGAGGAGCAGGTGAAATCCAAATCTTCTCTTGTTATTCACGCGATGCTTTCTGCGAGAGGGTGACGGGCGTTCTGCTCCCCGCGCGGGGAATCGGACACCCCGGCAGGTGCAGCCTGACAGGGCAATATAAGAATTCGCCGCGAGCCAATCAACGAAAAAGTCGCCTTCCCTTAAATGGAATGCGCTCAGACCGGGATGAGCGCAGCCAGTTCTTCAGCGACCTTTCTGATATCCATCCCCTTGGTAAATCCCAGGCAGGTGCCTGTAGGATAACGGCATTTCTCGATCCAGGCCGGCGGTATTTGGGAGGCACCGTGGAGAGCGCCCGTGATGCCGCCGACGATTGCGGCAAGAGTGTCGGTATCGCGGCCGAAATTGGCGGCCAGAAGGATGCCGCGCCGGAATTCCCCGCGCGCCAGTTTTACTACTGCAAGCGCAGAGGGGACAGCCTCCGGCACTACCGCTTTATACTCCGATCGGAGAAGGTCATGCAGCGGCATCCATATCTCTTCGAGCACGCTGTCTCCGGAAAGCATCTCCTGCACAGTTAACAGATTTTTACGCAGCCAGGAGTGTTCCGGCGCTGCTTCGAGAGCGGCGGCGAAGCATTCTTCAACACTGCCATCCGCCATGGCGACAGACACAGCGGCGGCAACGGCCTGGCTTCCCCAGATGCCATCGGCTGAATGGCTGATACGCGATTCGATCTCCGCGCAGCGCATCGCGCCTTGGGGATCACCGGCGTGGATGATGCCGATCGGCGTTGCGCGCATGGCGGCACCGTCGCTCAGCGAATAGGCATTGAAGAAGCCGGTTTCAGGGGCTATCATGCCACGACGGATGTTCTGCGCGGCCTCGCGTTCGCTTGCTCCGCCGCGCTTCATTTCATCCTGGGTGACCACATGGCGTTTCCACATGTCTAGCACTGCCTCATCAGTCAGCTTCCCTCCGGTTTCAATCAGGAGTTGGGCTGTCAACAAGGCGAATTCAGTATCGTCCGTGCTCCATGCGGCTCCCGGCCCAAAGCCGGTGGTGATACCGTAAAGGAAATGATTCTCCGGTGTGCGCGCTGCATCACCGAGGGAATCGCCGATCGCGACGCCGATCATGGCGCCGAAAGCTTTATCCAGCCGCCTGGCGGGGTCTCCGCTGATCTTTCCGGTTGTTTTCATCCTGTCATCCTGTTTCTTTAATGATGGGTAAAGCCGGGATGGAGGCTGGTGCACTCTCGCGCCAGCTCATCCAGTGGGGAGTGATCGCGCCCCATAACGCTCGAGCGCAGACAGTTATGCAAGGGAGCCGTCCACTTTTCCGGCAGGGCGTGTGCACCGAGCATGGTGCCAAGGAGGGAGCCGACGGTAGCGCCATTGCAGTCCGCATCCCACCCGCCCATTACTGCGGCGCATATGCTCTTTTCGTAATCGCCAGCCCCATGGATGAGCGCGGCCGCGACGAGAGCGGCGTTGTTGAGCGTATGCACCCAATGAAGATGGCCGTATTTGTTGTGGATGTGGTCGGTTATCCTCTCCCAATCGCTCTCCTCCCTGGCCGCGCCAATGCCGAAGAGGATGGCCTCCGCGAACCGGCTGCTGCCGGGCACAACCTGCAAGGCTCCCCGGAGAATGGACTCAACATCAGCGAGGTTTCCCGCCAGGGCAATGGCCGCTGCGAAAAACATCTCTCCATAAAGGCCGTTGCGCACATGACTGAGATGGCCGTCGCGCCAGCCACATTCTGCCGCTTGTAGAGGCGCACCAAGGGCGACCCAGCCCCACAGGTCGGCGCGGATCTGCGCGCCGATCCATTCCCGGAAGGGATTATCGGTAACAGCGCAGCGTTCTATGGGCACCAGTTTGAGACAGTTGGCATAGGCGACGCGCTCCGCGGTGAAGGTGGAAAGGACCGGCAGGAATTCAAGCCATGTCAAGGCGATGTCAGCAGTTGTGAAATCGGGGCCATGGCGCTGTGCGGCGATGAGGTTGACGATGGGATAATTCATATCATCATCCTCGGGCATGCAGATGATGTTTTCGCGCAGGCTTTCGATACCGCCATGACGATTCCATGGGTACCTGGCGATCAGTTCATCCGGAATGTCGCGGGCGGTGATGTAGTCACGCAGCGGCCATTGTCCGCTCGCTTCCAGAATCTCCTGGATCCCCTCGCGTCCGATTTTTTCGACCGGTTTGCCGAGGAGGCAGCCGGCGGCTCGCCCAAGCCAGCCGCCTTGAATTTTATCGTACAGGACCTCCACCGGGATCGATGCACCCGAGTCCAATTCATGCCACCCGGATTTGCGCCTGATCTCATTGAAGGTTGATGGCTCGTCAGCGATAAGCCGGGCATCCGCGGGCAGTGCGCGGATATGATCCAGCAGCTTTCGGGCGGCCGGTCTCAGTTTTTCCTGATCGGACTCATAGGTCACGAGGGTGTTCCACTGGTCGTCCAATTCCTCCACATCCTTGCCCTCCTGGCGGGCCTGGTCGAGTTCATGGATGACCAGCTCTTCTGCTGACAGATAACGGATCTGCAAGAGACCTCCCGGGTTTTACTGCGGCTCGGTGAGCGGTGTCCCGCTGTTGTACGAGGAAGCCGCCATGGCCGCCAGTTCTTCAGTCAATTTCAGATAGTCCCATCCCTTGCAGGAGGGGATGCAAATCCCAGACAGGGTGCCAAGACGCCTTAGCCAATAGGGTGTGGCCACGGGATAATCGGACAAGGCTCCGGTAAAGGCGCCGACGAGGGCAGGCAGGCTGTCTGCAGCTTTGGCCACCAGATTGGCGGCCATGATGCCCGTTTCGAAATCGCCGCCGGCCAGTCTGGTGATGCCGAGGGTCATGGCAAGAATTTCCACGGCCACACAGCCTGTATTGTATTCCCGGTTGACAACCCGTTCACCCAGTTCCATGACCGCGCTGTGCAGAGGAATGGTCCCCGGGGCCGCCGGGATCAGGGCTGCGGTCGCAGCGCTCCAGCTGGCCTCCGGCAGCACTGCCAGTGCGGCAGTGATGGCCTCCTCCGCCTCCCCCCCACCGCACGCGGCTGCTACAGCTGCCGCAATCGCTTGCGCTGCATAGATTCCATCCGCATAATTGGTGACTTCCGCGTCCAGGCGGGCGGCCAGGGCGGCCGCTTCCGGCCGGCCGGCATGCAGCAGCCCAACAGGAACCGCACGACACATGGCCGCGTCATCGAACCAGCCCGGATTGTCGTGCCCTGTAACCGGAGGCAGGAGTCCTTTCCGCAAATTCCAAAGCGCCGCCTTGACGCTGTGCTTGCCGCGGACGCTCTCTTCCGCAGCAGCCAGCCCGCGCCACGCTGTCAGGAGTGATTCAGCCGCATCATCCGCACCCGCGTCCAGCCAATTGCGGGCGGTGAAAGCCGCCCATTCCGTATCATCGGTCGGCGAGGGTAAAAAGAGCAATCCATTGCGATTAAGGGAAAAAGGCAAAGCCTGCCCGGAAATTCCTGCTGTCTCATCCTGCTCATCGATCTCGCGGCGCAGCCGTCGTGTCCAAAAAGGCAGCAGATGGGAGCGGTGATAGAGGGCGCTCCAGCTGACCGCATCGCCGATGGCGAGCCCGAGCATGGCATTTTGAGCTCTCTTTTCCTGATTACACTTCATCGGGACGACCTCCGTGCCGCGACTTCCGCCAGCTCTGTGGCACTATCAATGATATCCATACCGGTGATCGCGGGTATGCAGCTTCCACGGACACGCTGCACGCGTTCTCGCCAATCTCCCGGAATGACCCCGATACCGCCGGCCGCTCCAAGGATTGCGCCTGCGATCGCGGCGATGGTATCAGCATCACGACCGATGTTAGCGCCGCCGAGAAGCGCTTCGCGGAAATCTCCGCGAGAAGCGACAACCTGACCGAAGGCGATACCGACCGCTTCGGGGGCGAGATCAGCCCACGGGAAGGAGGTGCAGACGAGGGCTTCATAAAGTGGCTGCCGGGCACCCCAGACATCCGCGCTCCGCGTTCCGATATCGATTGCCTCCGATATGGCGTGGTGGCACCATGAATCTTCAGGAATCATGCACAGGGCTTTGGCAATCGCGTTCTCCAGGGGCACACTGGCCATCAGCATCGAGATGACAGCGGCGACGACCTGGCCGCCAAAGATCCCCTCCCCCGCATGACTGACTGAGCCATCCAGGGCGGCCAATGCCACTGCGCTTTCCGGATCCCCGGCGTGCCAAATGGCGAAGGGGGCAACACGCATGGCCAGACCATCGCTCCATGCGTGGAGATGAACCCCGGAACGCGGCGGAGGAAGGCCGGCGCGGAGGTTGTTGATGGCGAGCACCTCACTGAAGCCCGCCCCCTTGAAATCGGTGCGGTCGCCGGCCAACTCCTCCATCCAGGCTTCTGCGATAAGCGCAGAATTCAGCGCATCGCCATGACGCAGCAGCAGGCGAAGATTGAAGAGGGCGAATTCCGTATCATCACTTCCCACCTGATCCTCAGAGATAAAACCGGTGATGCGTCCGTACTTTTCCTCAATCTGGGCCATGGACTTGCCTTCTGCCGGGCCACCCAAGGCATCCCCTGCCGCCAGCCCGATCAGGCATCCCTGCGCCCTGCCTACCCACTCTTTCACCATCTTTCATCCCTCGTCTGATAACGCTCCAGTACCAGGTTGCTCTCGATCTCGATGCGCCGTGCAGCTTCATCGACCGTCATCCGGTTCGCAAAAAGTTCCTGCAGGATGGGGTTGGCGACCCTCGACTTCCATTCGATGTACCCCGGCGCACCGATCCAGGGTCCGGTTGTGAGGTAGTTGGCTGATTCGGCTGCCATCTCCCAGCCGTCTTCCCTGCTCTGGAAGTGGGGCATTCCGAGACAGGAGGCCCGCGCCGGCACCATCCAGTCGCTGGCTGCGATGCGCGCCATATTATCGCGGCTGGAGAGAAATTCGATAAAGGCCATCGCTTCGCTCTTGCGGCTGGAGAGCCTGGGTATGCTCAGCGTCTGGCTGCTGGTGCCAATCTGCTGGCTTGCTGCTTTCAGGGGAGGCAGGACGCCCCAGGCCAGTCCGGGCGGCGCATTTGCCACCAGCTGCTGACGGGCCCAAGCCCCGATGTTCACCACCATGGCGTACCTGCCTGCGGAGAAGCCGGGAATCATCGCCGGCCCGGATTGGCCGAGTCCGGCGGTCGTCATCGAACTATCGGCGTACATCATTTTCATGAGCAGATGCAGCAGCCGGGTTTCCTCCTCTTCGACGCGAACCACATAGTGTCCCGACTCGCTGCGAAAGAAAGAACCGCCAAAACCGATCGTAAGGTTGAGTATCATATTAGCGCAATTGCGCAACCCCATTCCCGCGCCCCATTGATCGGTGATCCCATCGCCATCGCGGTCGACAGTCAATTTTTTTGCCGCTTCGGCCATCTCCTCCCAACTCCAGGGAGCCTCCATGGTCGGGACCATAATGCCAGCCCGAGCAAAAAGCTCCTTGTTATAGAGGATGATCAGGGATTCGAGCAGGATCGGCACTCCACTGATGGCGCCGTTGCTTCGCTGTACAGAAGCCCACGCGACAGGCTGAATGTCGCTGCGCAGATCCGCCGATATCAGGGACGCGAGGTCCTCGAGATAGCCGCGCACAGCGAAATCGATGACCGCGGAAGATTCATAATGGATGATATCCGGGACATCACCGGTTTCAAATCCGGTGATCAGGTAATCGTGCACCGATCCCCAGGTGCCCTGGATATAGTCGACTGCCATCTCCGGATGGAGCCGATTCCACTCCGCGACCAGGGCCTTGTAGGTGACCAGCGCCTCTTCCTGCCAGGCGAGACAGAGAAACTGCAAGTGCTCGTGCCGGGCGAGCCTGCGGGAGTTAGCGGAAAAGAGCCTGAGCGAAACAGCGACACCAGCGGCCAGGAAAAGCAGGCTGTAGAGAATAATAAGAAACAAATTTCGATACGTAGAGCGCATCCTGGCCGATTTCACCTTTCAATCAGGGTCGCAGAATTACGATTTCACGGAGCCGCTCAGCAGCCCCCCGGTAAACCATTTGCGCATGATGGCAAACAGAAGCAGAGAGGGCAGCGTCGCGATGAAACTGGCCGCAGCCAGCGGGCCGGTGCGCGCCATCCCCTCCATGCCGGTATAACGCGCCAGTTCGACCGGCAGCGTGCCGAGAACAGGAGTCTTGATCAGCACCAGAGCGAAGAAGAACTCGTTCCAGACGGAGATGAAAGCGAAGACGGCCGAAGCGGCAACAGCGGGAAGAAGCACCGGCAGCAGGATGCGGTAGATCATCTGATGGCGGGAGGCGCCATCGATCAACGCGGCTTCCTCCAGCTCCTGGGGAATGGTCCGAATGTAGCCAAAAAGCATCCACAGAACGAAAGGCAGGTTCCAGACGATATAGACGAGGGCGAGTCCGCTCAGGGAATCGGTCAGGTGCAGGCTGCGTAACACCAGATAGAGCGGAATCATCACCAGAATGGCCGGAAAAACCTGCGTCGTCAGGATCCACCCCAGCACGACCTTGTTTATAAGTGACCGGTAACGGGCCAGGGCATAGGCGGATGGCAAGGCGATGAGGATGGTACCCAGGGTAGCAGCAAGGCCAACCACCAGGCTGTTCCAAAGACTGCGCAGGAGCAGCCCATCATGCAAGGCAGTACGATAGTGTTCCAGTGTCAAGCCCTTCGGGAGCAGAGTGACCGTGCCGGAATAGAGTTCAGCTGTTGATTTGAGAGAAGTCGAGACCATCCAGACCAATGGAAATACGAGGAAAACGACAAAGGAGATCAGCCCGAAATGGGTGACCAAGTGGTAGCGCATATCCCGATGTTCTATCACGCTTTCCCCCCTTGCAGCTGCTCCCGCAACTGCACCCGCAGATAGAGGAACATGGCCGCCATGATGAACAATACCATTACATTGCCGATGGCCGCGGCATAGCCGACATAACCGTAGCGGAAGGCTTCTTCATAAGCGGCAAGCATGGGCAATCGGGTCAATCCGGCCGGTCCACCCTGGGTGAGCACCCAAACCATGCCGAACATGTTGAAATTCCATATGAAAGAGAGTGAAATCGTCGCTGCAAGAACCGGCCTGAGCATCGGCAAGGTGATGAAGCGGAATTTTTGCGCCGCCCCGGCCCCGTCCAGCTCGCCGGCTTCGTAGAGCTCTTCCGGAATGGATAAGAGACCGGCGTGGATGAAGAGGGCTGCCTTGGGGATCTCACCCCAGAGGCCAACGAGAATGACGGCTGGGATGGCAAATTCGAAACTGTTCAACCAGTTAATCGGCTTGTCCAGCAGATTCAAACCGATCAAAAAGGCGTTCAGAAAACCTGCATCGACATCATAAATCTGGCGCCAGACCACCGCACGGATGATGGGTGGCATGGCCCAGGGAGCAAGAATGAGCACCTTATAAAACGCTGTATAAGGTGTTTTGCGATTCATGAGCAGGGCCAGAGCCATCCCGAGCGCCATCTGCCCGGCGGTAACGGTGATCGTCCAGATGATGCCGACCCGAAAGGAACGCCAGAAAAAACTGTCACGCATCATCTGGCGATAGTTATCCAGGCCATTGAAACGGATGAGATCGCCCAGGCGGTAATCGGTAAAGCCAAGATAGATACCGCGAAGCAGAGGCAGTACGGAGAAGATGAAGATGAGCAGGAGAACGGGCAGCAGCAGCTGCATCTGCTGGCGGACGCGGTCGCTCTGCAGCGAGAGCTCCTGAGCTTTCGCCGGAAAGCGGCTCACTTTGCCATACCAGTTCTGGAGGAGGCAGCATGGGCTGCGGCCATGAGAAGCCGGTCCCTGAATTTCTCATACTGGTCATAGTCCGGTCCCGTGCTATTGCGGCCTTGCACCAGGATCATCCTGGACTCCGGGTCGATACGCAGCAGGGCGCCTGATGCCGCTTCGTGTCCGAAAGTGAGTGGACTCCAGCCGCAGCCGCCAAGCCAGACCGTGCCAATGCCCCAATCCGGTATCAGGCGGCCGTGGACGCCCTGTATGGCGCGCGGCAGCATCAACTTGAGACTCTCTTCGGAGAAGAACTGTTTTGAGCCGTACTTGCCCCGATTGAGCAGCATCTGACCAACCAGGGCGATATCATACGCAGTAGACATGCAGCTGCCATAGGTATTGTCGACAAAGGTCTGCTTCATACCCAGAGGCGCAAGAAGCTGCACGGCAAACAGCCGGGGCACGGACGAGCCGCTCAGGCGTTCCATGATCTTGCCGGCGACGGCATAGCCCATACGGTTGTATTTCAGCCTCTCCCCCACCCGGCATACATGGCGGCAGTGGGCCAACTGGTTCTCAAGACTCATATTCCAGTCTGAAGCCCATTCATCATGCCAATGGAATCCTGCTGTATGGGTGAAGAGGTCGCGCACGTGTAGTTCGGGAGCGCCGGAGGGCACCTCCGGCAGATAGGAGAGAACCGGTTTTTCGAGGTCGACAAGGCCCTGGTCGACAAACTGCATCATCAGGATACCGGTGAGTAATTTGGTGATGGAGGCCATCCACATCCGGCTCTCCAGACCGGCAGGGAGACCCGATTCAAGGCGGCCGAAAGCCTCGTGAAAAAAGATCGCCCCCTCATGGGCAATCAGGGTGACGTGAGGTTGCCCGCTTTTCTCCGCCCACTCCGCGCAGATAGCCCGGATCGAGTCGATCGCCCCTTGCTGAAAGCCGGCTCTGAGGGGATCGACCTGAACAAGTGTTACGCTTTTCCCGCCCCGGGCTGGCAGTTTGAGTTTCTTTCCAGCGGGTGCGTAACCCAGCACAAATCGTTTGAAATCGATCCACCATTGACGATCGCGAACACGCGGTGAGTCATTGGGAAAACTGTTTTTTTTCATGCTGCGCAAGCCGGCGAAAAAGATGGCCGCTTCGGGATCACGGTCGACCGGACCTCGTGTGGTGTCCGCAAGGAATCGGCAGGCCTCCTGCCGCTGATATTTGTTCCACTTTTCCCCGCACGGCCCGGTCTCACTGCGGGCTGCGCGGTGCCATTCATAAAAAGGGCTGTCCAGAGCGTAAAGCGTGGTAAAACGATGGATTTTAAAACCATCTTTCGATGTCGTCCGGATCACTGCCCCGTAGCGTCCCGGTTTTTCCGCCTTGACGACCGGACGGAATTTTTCATCATAAAAAGAAAGAGATAGTTCCGCCTTGCCGAGATAGAGCGCGACGGAGTCCGGATGCAGCCAGGAAGCCGCCGGGAATGCGCCCACTGGAAAGAGATAGCGCTCGAAGTGCACCTCTTCCTTCATAGCGGATTTTAGACGGCGTTCCTCCTCACTCCGGCCGGGGTTTTCATCCCCGCATGCGGAGGGAACCCACCCCAAAAGCAGGGAAGGGAGGATTACAAGGCGCAGCAACATACAGATAAAAGATCTCATCCCGGGCACCGGTAAGATAACGTTCCCACCACGCAGGATCAAAAGGGAACCGCCACCCGAGCGGAGCGGCGGTTCCCGATCAAATCAGCGCTGTTATTTGAGCAAGGTCATTTTGGTGGTTTTGATCGTGCCGCCCGCGGCCAGGCGGCAGAAGTAGATGCCTGCGGGAAGTTCAGCAGCGTTAAAAATGACCGCATGAATTCCGGCATCCAGTTTCTTGTCGAGCAGTTTCGCCACACTGCGGCCGAGAAGATCGTGGATTTGCAGGTTGGCTGGCATCTGTTCAGGCAGCAAGAAAGTGATTTTAGTCGTCGGATTGAAAGGATTGGGATAATTCTGCTGCAGGGTGAAATCAACCGGCATCATCTCCGGCCGGACGGCCACAGCGGATATTTTGTCATTTGAATAGACCGAGACGCCATCCGAGAGTTCAGAGACATAAATAAAGCCGTCCGCAGCGCTCACCCAGCGCGCCTTAGCGGAGCCATCGTAATAGCCCTCTTCGACCGGAGCGGCCGGATTGGCGATATTGATGGCGCGCACGCCGGCGCCCTCTGCTGCCACATAGCAAAAATCTCCGGCCACAGTGGCCATGTAGTCATAGCCACCGGTGAGAATTTCGGCGATCTTGGCCGGGGAGTTCATATTGGCAAGGTCAAAGATGCGCAGGTAGTCGCCGTCAGGGACGTAGGCATGAGTGCCGACGATGGCGAAACCCTCATTGCCGGTTGTCAGTGTGGGAATCAGCCCCTTGGCGGCAGGAGCCAGGGGATTGGCGATATCGAAAAAGACGATTTTGTCCCACGCCGTAAGTCCGGCGATCGTGCCATGAACGGCAACATTCTCGCCATAATGGCCGTCTGGATGGTGGTAGCCGATGACCTGCGCGTTGGCGGGCGTGGAAGCATCGATTACACCCATACCACTGTCACTGGCGGCCACGTAGACATAGTTGCCGCTGATCGCTACACCGCGCGCCCGCGGGGTTTTGAGGGTATTTACCTTGACCGGAGCGGCCGGATTGGTGGCATCGATCACGTAGACGCCAGAATCGCGCGCGGCGACAAAGGCATAGTTATCTTTGACCACAACGCCGCGTGAGTCACCGCCGACCTCGAGTGTAGAAAGCAGAGTCGGCTGCGAAGGTACGCTGACATCCAGAATACGAAGGCCGGCTGTTCCGTAGGCCACGTAGAGCTTGCCGCTGTCGAGGAAATTGCCATAGGCCGATCCGGAAGCCGCTGCCAGTACCGGCAGGGCGCCGGTCTCCGCCGGAGCTGCGGGGTTGGAGACATCGATCGCACGCAGCCCGCCGGGGCGGTCCGCAACAAATATGTGCCCCTTGGGGATGCCGCCGACCGTAACTGCTCCAAAGGAGAGGATATTGGCGCGACCGGGTGTGTCGCAGGTCCCTGCCAGTGTAGGCGCGGCTGCATTCGTCAGATCGAGGATGGAGATGCCATTGTCTCCCACAGCGACATAGCCATAGTTGCCATCGAAGACGATGCGCCTGGAGCGGTAGCCGGTATTGAAAGCGGTCACGAACGTGGGTGATGCTACGTTGGCGACATTGTAGATCCGGACGTAACCGCTGGCATAGTCGCCGCCGTCGTAATCGACGACATAGAGATAGTTTCCGCGCACGGCCGCATACTGGTGGTATCCTCCCCCGGTGACCACGCCGGCGAAGGTTGGGGCAGCGGGATCGCTGACATTGAAAATCTGGGTTTTATCGCCCATGGCGATATAGGCATAAGGCGAGGAGATGAAAACACTTTCGGTCGAGGTGACTGAATCGACCGTGGCGACGACAACCGGAACAGCGGGATTGGCCACATTGACGATTTTCAGGCCTGCCCCGTAAGAGGCGACAAAAGCCGTGGCACCGCTGGTGGCGACACCTCCACCATAACCGCCGATCTCAAACGCCGTGGTCAAAACGGGATTAGTCGGGGTCTGGACATTGATGATGTAGAGGTAAGAGCCCCCTGATGCCAGGACGTAGTAGGTGCCGTTGATCGAGGTGCGCACCAGATCCTCTATGGTTTCACCAAGGATGATGCTCCCCACCTTCATGGGGTTGCCCGGATTGGAAAAGCTGGCAATCTGAACCTTGTTACCGATGCTGTAGTAGACAAGCGATCCGGCTGCAAAGGCAGTCTTGGAATCGCCCTCCCCCTTGCCGAAATTTCCCTTCAGACTCATGTTGAGCTGCTCCTGGCCGATGACCAGGGAGGTCATGAGGAGAAGCAGCAAAACAGCAGTCAGGAACGAACCCGCTCTGTACGCACGTTTCATGGGACACTCCTTTGTTAGGTGAATTGACCATAGTACGATTACTGGTAATTAATATGCGCCTTGACTGTGGTTCATTTCAGGCTTGCTCCGCAAAAAATCTTCGACCTGCTGCCAGTCTGGAATGGAGGGAATGGCGCCGAGACGGGTTGTCGATAGGGCTGCCCCGGCATTTGCCCAATGCACCGCTTCGGTGATCGTCCGGTTTTTAGCCAGAGCTTTCGCCAGAAATCCGCAAAACACATCACCAGCGCCCGTCGTATCCAGCGGAAGAATCTTGTAGGAGGACACAAGGTCGCTCCCCTTCCGGTCCGCCACATAGACACCGCGCTCACCGAGTGTGATCACCACATTCCGGACGCCCTTGTCCAGGAAAAAGGCAGCCGCCCCGGCGAGTCCCGGCGGATCGGCGACGCTGATGCCGCTGAGCATCTCCGCCTCGACCTCATTCGGAATGATGACATGTAAATCTTTGTAAAGGCTGTCTTCGAGCTCCACTGCCGGGGCCGGATTGAGAAGCACCTGACGGCCGCAAGAGGCCGCCAGCCGGATAGCTGCGGCAACCGATTCCGCCGGTACCTCGAGCTGCAACAGGATGGTGTCGGCATTGTGAAACTCCGCCGCAGCCTGTTCAATATCGCCCGGCAGCAGTCCGGCGTTTGCTCCGGGGGATACCACAATAGTGTTACGCCCCCGATGGTCAATGCCGATCATGGCGATGCCCGTGGGCAAATCCGGATCGGAGGCGATATAGCGGGTCTCCACTCCCGCCTGCCGGCACGCTGTGATCATGCTGCGCCCGTATTCATCATTCCCGACCCTGGCGATGAAGATGACATCTGCTCCAGCTCGCTGTGCGGCGATGGCCTGATTGGCCCCTTTTCCGCCAAGAGCGGAAGAAAAAACACCATCCCAACGCGTTTCGCCCACTCTTGGGAGCTCCTGGCTGCGCATAATCAGATCGATATTTGCACTCCCAACCACGACCACTTTATTCATGAAGGCCTCTTCGCTCCGTATCTTGAATCGGTTCCGTCATTTACGTGCTCTTTACGCTGCTGCAGCAGCCATTCGAAGAGTGCTTTGGAATTGTAGGTCCGCGTCCAGGAATCATGGTAGACTCCGGGATAGACCGTGAATTTGACATCCCCGCCGCAAGCAGCGAAAGCGTCGACCACATCCTGCCCCGCAGCCAGTGGTACAACCTCATCCAGTGCACCATGAAAAGCCCGGACCGGGATGCCAGTCATCGAACACGGATCCCAGTAGGATTCCCTCCGGGCAGCGATGGGCACAATGGCCGCGAACCATTGCGGATGCCGGATGGCCATGTCCCAGGTGCCGATTCCTCCCATGCTGTAGCCGGTCAGATAGACCCGCGCGGGATCGATCGGATAGCGCGCCAGCATCAAACGGATGAAGGCGTGGGTGAGTGTATCAGTGCGATGATAGTACCACTCTGTCGTCGCCGGGCATTGCGGTGCAATGAGGTAGAAGGGGAAATCCGCATCCGTCTCGACCACAGCCGGAAGGCCGTCCCGGCGCAGCAAATGCGGATCGCTGCCGCGTTCGCCAATCCCGTGCAGGGAGATGATCAGGGGATAGCGGCCATTCTCCGCGAGGCTGCGGTTTAAGGGCTCGTAGAGCAGATAATCAAAGGTAGCGCTCTCATGCACCTCGACCAGATAATCCGGAGGATTACCCAGTGGCGCATCCTCCTTGCACGAGACGAGTGCCAGGGCACTTGCCAGGAGAGGTATTATTCTCCAGGGACGCATCAGTAGCTGAATCCCATGGAGAAGATATGAACCCGCGTCAGCGCACCAAAATCGACATAGGCATAGCTCAGGGTGCCGGATGCCGAGCCGACCGAGTAATGGAGTCCTGCGCCGAGGGTGAAACGCTGCTCGCTATAGTTGAACTTGTAGCCGCAGCGTAGAAAGGCCATTTTGTCATAGCTGTATTCAGCGCCGACCTGGGCCTTTTCCGGGCCATCATTGGGGTGGGAAAAATCCGCCGTAGTGGTGAGCTGATGGCGGCTTCCCGGGGCATCAAAAAAGTCCATCGCCAGACCCAAGCGAAAATCGATGGGCATGCGCACAAAGACCGCTTCGGTTTGATACTGCTCGCTCCACCCCCCGAAACGTGAATCCGGGCCAAAGTTGCGCGCAACCAGGCAGAGGCGCAAAGAGCGCAGTCCTGTGTAATAGGTGGTACCGAAATCAAAAGAGATGTTGCTCATCGACAGTTCAGCGATGCCCTGCCGCAGCCAGCGAGCGCTGCCTCCGACCAAGAGCGCGTCCGTAATCCTGGCAGCATAGCCCGCACCCACGGCGATATCGCTGGCGGAGAAGGTGCGGCCGGTGACCGTGGGAACAGTTCCGACGCCGCTCTTCTCGATATTGATGGTTTCAGCCATGTCGCCATAGTCAAGGATGACCGCGCTGGCCGCCACTGTCCCCCACCGTCCCAGATTCCAGGCCGCAGCCACCGACTCATAGGTGATATCGGCAAACCAGGCGGCATGGTTGAGCTGCACGTCGATACGTTTTACCTCCGCGACGGCGCTGGGGTTGCCGAAGATGCCGTTGGCGTTGCCGTCTCCGAGCGCAGCGTAGCACCCCCCCAGAGCAGCCTGACGCGCATCCGCATTGATCTTGAGAAACTGCCAGCCGGTCTGGCCGACGCGCTCGATATCCGCCGGGATGATGCCGGATTGGGCCAGTACAGCGCCGGCTTCCAGAAGCACTACCAGAAGGCCGGTCAGGCCCCTTCTTGTCCAATTAACTCTCATGGAATAACTCCCTTATGCTGGGTCTTGCCCCTTGACCGGAGATCATCGGATGATTGCGAATTTGCCGATATGATATTTGCCCTCCTGGCCGGGGACCAGGGACTCGACTTTAAAAACATAGACTCCCGGAGCGACACTCAGGGCCCAATTATTGAGCATATAGTCCGCCTGCACAATGCTGCCCCATGCGGTCGAACCGCTGCCGTCATCATGCTCGATCTCCTTGACCAGTTCACCGAAGAGGGTGTAGATGGAGATCCGGCATTTAGGCGGCACGCTGGTAAATTCGAGGCGGTAGCGCTCTCCCGTCCCGGTCAAGCGGCTGTGCTGGCGAAAGGGATTGGGGACGACATAAACTTGCTCCGGGAACTGATCATTGATCGGCATCTGCGCGTAGACAGGGAAACGGTTGTTGTTGACTTTGCCGCTCTCATTACCATCACTGTCGTAAGTGGTTACGCAATAATAGGCACCGACTCCGTACTGGAGGGTCTCATCGACATAGCGTACCTTGCCGTCTGTCAGCGTTACCGCAGACCTGGGCAAATCGGCCAGCAGCGTCCAGGGACCTATCGTGAAATAGGTGGAGCGGTAGATCCGGTAGCCAGCGAAATCGTTGACACCCGTGAGCGGATCGATGTAGCTCTCCGGTACAGGCGGAAATTCGATGGTGATGGTTCCCGGATTGGTCAGCAGCGTCAGGCTGTTTTCGCCATCGGTCGGCGTCGGAGGTGGAAAATGATCCGGCATATAGTGGTTGGCATACAATTCCCGGGCAGCCAGGACGTTTGCGTGCAGGGCAGCCAGCGACTCGACCGCAAGCCGGTCGATATTGTCGATCCCCCCGGCGACGATCTTTTCCCGCTCCATTTCGCCGATCACCTCGGCGAAGACCACTTTGATCGTCGCAAAGGCAGGCAGCGTGAACGGTCCGACGCTGACCAGAAACTCCGGCCTGCGCTCATACTTGTTACCTCCCTCACCGCCCGCTGCACGCGCTTCGTCCCAGGAGAGATGAGGCTGCTCATGCGTCATCACCTGCTTGAAGCGGGAGGGCAGAGAGACCTCCTGCGTGAACATGATGTCCGGTTCCAGGGCCCCTTCGGTCACTCCCTGCCCGGTATGTTCAAGAATATTCTGAAAAACACGACCGCTGGCGGAATCCAGCACAACTGCCGTGATATACCCCGGCGCATCAAGCTCATGCTCGAGTGAACCGCGCGCATAGATATCACGCGCATCGCCAATATCGCCGCGCTGTGGGCCGACGCCAAAAGTCCATTCCACCGGCACCTCATCCTGGAATCGAAACTGCTGATGATCATAAAAGTAAAAGTAACCTCCTTCGCGGTGCCATCCATATTTTTCATCACCCCTGCTCCCTGATCGCTGGGTCACACGGATGCCATAGCGCTGCCCGTAATAGAGACTGTCCACGGTGCTAAAGTCCATATTGGTGATCATCACCTCGTGGATGATGAAAGAGTTGTATTTAGGGATCGACCAGACCATGCTGCGCCGCGAGACATCCAGATTGAGCACATTGACATGGTGGCCGCCAGTGACGATCTCCTCGCCGGCCATAAAGGGATCCCGGAAATTGTAATTCCTGGTCAGGAGAGTCTCCTCCGTCGGAAAGACAAAGGTGCCGGAGGGAAAATAGCGGGAGTTAATCGAATAGGCCCCCGCCATGCCGTCCCGCACACCATAAATCGTATAGCCGGCCGCTTCGCAATAGTTCAGGGCATCGCTGAGGTCAGCCGCTTTGGAATAGCCGGGATAATCGAGGGTGTAAAAAGCGTTCTCGGTTTCGGTGGGATCGCCATACTGAAAGGAATTCCACAGCGTACTCCAGAGCCGTCCGCGCGTGAGGGTCTGCTTCGCCCAGGTGATCTGCGCTTGAAGAGGAGTACCGGCAACCAGGAGAAGCCAGATCGTCAAAAACAAGATCTGTACAGCCCCGCTGTTCCCATGATAGATGGCTTTTTTCGTCATGACCGCTCCACTCCTTCTCAAAACTCAACCTTGGCTTGCAGATAGACCTGACGGGGAGGCACCTCGTAGGAATACCAGCTCCACTCGTCGTATTCATTAGAAAACCAGTTCCTGGGGAGGCGCTCTTTTTCGGGGAGATCGGGATTCTCCTGCCAGCGCACCATGTCATCACCACCCAGCCTCACCAGAAACTTGCTGTTGAAAAGATTCTTCACCTCGACACTCAATTCCGTGCGCATGCTCCCGAAGGTTACCCCCTTGGCAACTTTGAGATTGGTCTGGTAATAGCTGAACCAACGGCGGTTGTTTGGTTCAGTTGAAATATCACCCGGAGCATGGTAGGTATAGGGCTCTCCGCTGCGCCACCAGGTGTAGAGATAGATGTTGAGATCGCTGAGCGGTGTGCAGCCCCACACCTGGGGTCCATACCCCTTGTCAAAGAAGAGGTTGAGGAACCCCTTGACCTTGTGAAAACTGCTCCACACCCCTTCGTACTGGTTCATGCCCTTGGGGATACTGATATTGGCGGATCCCGGTTCGTAGATCTTGCGATAGCCAACCTCGCCTCCGGCCGACCAGTACATATCGTGGCTGATGCCAAAATTGAAAAAGCCGTTGAAACGGGAGTCAAGTTTGGTTTCGATGCCGCGGACATCCGAATAACCGGAATTGCTCACCATCAACGCCTTGGTAGCGCTGTAAAGGGCCGGATTGGGGTAGATGCCGGTGACTACCGTCGCCTCTCTGGTCGCATCTTTGTAGTATCCCGTCAGACTGAGCTTGAAACGATCGCGGATGTTGCTGTCAAAACCTAACTCGTATTGAATGGTCCGTTCGTAGCTCATACGGGGATTGCCATAATAGCCCTGCCACTCTTCCATGTAGGTGATCTGATTGGCATAGGGATCGAGCACGGTGTTTACATCTTCCGTGTAGTTGACGAAGGGCAGTCCGAACATCTTGGTCCATGAAGGGCGCTGATAGAAATGGCCGTAGACAAAACGCAGCACGGATTTGTCGCTGATGGGATGGGAGATACCGAGCCGCGGCGCGAAGGCGAACTGGGTCCGGGTGCGCTCCGTCTCCGGCTTGCCGGGATAGCCCACCGGCTTGGCGGGGTCATGCCCCGGTGTGGTGGGGAGAAAAGCCAGGGGGTCGAACATGTGCTTCGCCGCATCGCGGTTCTGATTGAAGAAATCGCCGCGAAAACCGGCGTTGATCACCAGGCCCGGAACCTCGATCTTGTCCTGCAGATAAAAGGCGCCTTCGTAGGGTCGACCGGCGAAAACGTTGAGCAGATTCCAGCGGTTGCCACCTTCAAACACTCCCTGGAAGCTCTCGTAGAAAAAGTCGAACTTGCGCACCATGGCACCGGTTTTGAGCAGATGGTGCGGGGTCACCTGATTGGTATAATCGCCCTTGATCTGGTAGATAGTGGAATAGTTATGCGACCAGCATTGGTAGTAGCCGGCATCGAGGAAGCGGTTGACCATCTTTTGCACGTCGTCGCGCCTCGCCCACAGTGAATCGGGCACGACATCGTTCCGATCGGAGCGGTCCATGTCATCCTTGAGATAGCTGGCGGTGATTTCGTAAAAGGATTGAGGGTTGAGAACATGGGTCGCTTTGAGGTAGATCTGCGACCATTTGCGCAATTCGGGATAAAAGCGGTAAATGGCGCCCCACGGGTTGTACTTGGCGCGGGCATACTGTTCATCAACGCGCATCGGCGCCAGCCAATCCGCCTCCTGCGCCGATTCACCTGTATTGTAGTTGACTGAGGGATAATCGGCGGTCTCCCAGCCGCCGATAAAACCGCCCAGACGAAGCTTGAAGGCGGGCGAAACCGCATAGTTGAGATAGCCCTGGAAGTTGTGTTCCGGATTGTAGGGAATAGCCTGTGGAAAAATATCCACCGCGCGCTTGTAGCGGCCGGAGATGAGAAAGGTGAGGTTCTTGTAGAGAGCGCCATAGAGGGTGCTCTCCAGCTCATATTCAGCGCGCTGGTTATAATTGGCCAGCGTGTCATTAGGCGTGATTTGACGACGCCAGGCGGCAAGTAGCGAGTCTGGTTTTCTGCCGAAAAACTCGGCGTTCAGAGGATCAGTGGCCTGCCTGGTCCAGTAGTCCTGATCAAAATATCGCCAGTCATAATTATCATGGCTGTAGAAATCGCGTCCGAAGTGGTAGGTCCCGGCCGGGCGCATGCGAACCAGGGCGGAGCCATGCAACCCGCTGCTCGCCTCCTTCGAGACGATGTTGACCACCGCCGAGCGCGCCTCGCCGTATTCGGCGTTGTAACCGCCGGTCTGGACCGAAATCTCCTGGATGGTGGAGGTGTTGAAACCGGAATAATTGTCCGAGAGCAGCCCACTGTTGACCGACAGATTGTCGATCATGTAGGTAGCCTGAACGATCGAGCTGCCGCGGATGAAAGCGGTCGTCTGCCCGCGTGTCCATCCCAGAGAGGGCGAAACACTAAAGATACCGGTCTGGCTCTCGACCGCATCCCTCACCGTGCGAACCCAGGACCTCTCCATGCTCTTGGCATCGACTATCTGAACGCTTGCTGTCACATCCTTTTCGACGACGGGGCGCTGCGCAACAACGACGACATCCTCGCCCTCCAGTTCGGCGGGCGTCATGGCGAGCTCCAGGCGCGTTGTCTGATCAACAAGGACGGTGACATTCTTACGCGTCGCGGCTGAATAGCCGAGGATGGAAAAGCGGACCGTATAGGTTCCCGGCGGGACGTTGAGAATGAAGAACTCTCCGTCAGGCCGGCTGACATTGCCCATACTGGTCCCGGCGATCAGCACATTGACGCCAGTCAGAGGCTCCTGACTTTTGGCATCGATCACCTTGCCGGCAATCTTGCCGGTGGTTCCGGCGTGCAGAGGCTGCAGCTGCAGCAGTCCGGCTGTAACAACAAGCGGAAGAAAATGGAGGATGTTACGGAATTTCTGGACCATCATCTCGGCTCCTTTTATGAAAGCCCGTTCAAATCCGGGCCACAGATTCGCGGATCTGCAGTTGTGGATCAAGGAGTATCTTTTTCGCAGGCGTCTCGGGTTCGGCGAGATGGCGGAAAAGCAGCGCTGCAGCCAGCTCGCCCATTTTTTCGACCGGCTGTTCCACCGCGGTCAACGCCGGGGAGAGGAAAGTGGCAAAGCCGGGATCATCGAAAGAAGCTATGGAGACCTCTTGCGGTACATGAATCCTTTCCTCCTTCAACGCCTCGAGTGCGCCCAAAGCGATCAAATCGCTGGAAGCAAAGATCGCTGTTGGTCTTATTTTCCGTTTTACCAGCAGTTTAGTCTGCAGATACCCGTTGCGGGCGCGGAAATCATCTCCAACCACCAGATGAGGATCATAGGGCAAACCGGACTCGGCCATCGCCTTGCGGTACCCCGCCAGTCTGGCCGTATTGACGGCCGTACCTTCCAGTCCCTGAATGAAGGCGATCTTTTTGTGTCCCATCCCGATCAGATGGGAGACGGCCAAATAAGAACCCCTGGTATTGTCGACCGAGACCGAATCAATATCCAGTTCATCAAAACAACGATCGACGGTGACAAAAAGGCCCCCCTCCTCCTGCAACTGGCGCAGGTGGGCGCTCTCGATGCCGACAGGCGCTATGATCAGACCAGCCACCTTTTTACTGAGGAGGAGGTTCACGGCCGCCTTCTCAAGCAGGGTATCCTCGTCGCTGTCACAAACGATGAGGCTGTATCCTCTGCTGCGGACCTCACGGGCAATGCTCTTGACCATCGTGGCGAAAAAGGGATTACCGATATCGGTGACGATGATACCGATATCTCTGGTCCGGCTCAAACGCAGACTCTGGGCGAGCAGGTTGGGATGGTAGCCCATCTCCCGTGCGATATTGCGGATGACCTCAGAGGTCGCTTTACTGATCTTGGATTTGGAGCTGCTTCCGTGGAGAACGCGTGAGACGGTGGAGACTGAAAAGCCGGATTTTTTGGAGATATCAAGGAGGGTAGCGGACATGATTTGGGATCCGTCCAGTCAATGCAATCGTTTGCAATGTATTGTAAAAAAAAGAGGCCTGTGCCCTGTTTGCAGTTAACCTTTGTCGGCGGAAAAAACTTCTTCCCAGGCCATATTATGCAATCGTTTGTTTTAATATATTTCTTTCCCTGCTCTTTGTCAAGCTCTTTTTTTATCGTGCATCTTTTTTAGGTATAAAATATTCCTTGGACTTTTAACGTAAAGAAAACTATATTTAACAGCTTGGCACACAGTGGCTGTTCACCCGGCGATCACTCCCCTAACATTGACGGAAAATTTCATGGCTGACCCTCGCCTTTTTTCTGCAGAACTGCCCTACCGGCAGCGCTGCACCCGAATCCTCGAGCTGCTCAACGTTGAACCTAAAAGCGGTCTCGGCGCTGCAGAGGCGCAACAGCGCAGCGAAAAGTACGGCCCCAACGAACTCCCCCAGGAACCGCCCGTACCCAAATGGAAAAAGTTCTTCGCCCAGTTCACCGACCCCCTCACCATCCTGCTGCTCGTCGCCACCGTGATCTCTTTCATCGCCTGGATGATCGAACGCGATTCGATCATCCCCTTCGAGGCGATCACCATCCTCATTGTCGTCATCCTCAACGGCGTGCTCGGCTACCTACAGGAGGAGCGCGCTGAACTGGCCGTCGCCGCTCTGGCGGCGATGTCGGCCGCGACGGCTCGGGTGCTGCGCGACGGCTCGCAGCAGACCATCGCCGCCCGCGAGCTGGTCCCCGGCGACATCCTCCTCATCGAGGAGGGAGACACCATCCCCGCCGACGCCCGCGTCCTCGAATCGGTGGCCCTGCGCGTCGCCGAAGCGACGCTGACCGGTGAAAGCGCCCCGGTCAGCAAGGACAGCGCCTACATCGAGGATGAAGCCGCCATCGGCGACCAGCTCAACATGCTCTTCAGCGGCACCGCCGTCACCAGCGGACGCGGCCGCGCCGTGGTCGTCGGCACCGGCAGCCATACCGAGATCGGCAAGATCGCCGGCACCCTCCAGGAGACGGCGGAGGTGAGCACCCCCCTGCAGCGCGAGCTGGCCGGCGTGGGGCGCATGCTCGGCATCGCCGTCATCGCCATCGCCATCCTCATCAGCGCCACCATCCTCATCGTCGAGAATCTGCGCACCTGGGCCGATCTGGTGGACGTCCTGCTGCTGGCGGTTTCACTGGCTGTCGCCGCCGTTCCGGAGGGGCTGACCGCCATCACCACTATCGTCCTCTCCCTCGGCATGGAGCGCATGGCCAAACGCAACGTCATCGTGCGCAAGCTCAACGCGGTCGAAACCCTGGGCTCGACCACCGTGATCTGCTCGGACAAAACCGGCACCCTGACCCGCAACGAGATGACCGTGCGCAAGGTCGTCACCTCCAGCGGCGAGGTCACCCTCACCGGCGCCGGATATGAGCCGGCCGGCCGTTTGGAAATGGCGGGCGAGCCCCTCGATAAGGGTCCCCTCCGGGAGGAGGTGCGCTACGCCCTCCGCGCCGCCCATCTGGCCAATAACGCCCGCCTGATTCACGACAGCCAGGAGCAGTGGACCATACAGGGCGATCCTACCGAGGGGGCGCTGCTGGTGGCGGCCCGCAAGGCGGGCTGGAACGAACTCGAACTCTCCGAGCGCTTCCCCCGCGTGCACGAGGTCCCTTTCAGCAGCGAGCGCAAGCTGATGAGCACGGCTCACAAGGACACAGAGAAAGAAGAACGCTATATGGTGGTGAGCAAGGGGGCGCCCGATGTGCTGCTCTCCCGCTGCTCGCACGAGCGCGTAGGCGGGGAGGCCAGGGAGCTGACCCCCGGGCGGCGGAGTGAAATCCTTGCCGCCGTCGACAAGCTGGCCCACGAAGCCCTGCGCACTCTCGGCGTCGCCTTCCGCACCCTGCACATGGACAAGCTGACCGGCGAGATGACGGACGACGAGTATGAGAACCAGTTCGTCTTCCTCGGGGTGATCGGCATGATCGATCCGCCCCGGATGGAGGCGGCGGAGGCCGTGAGTGTGGCACGCAAGGCCGGGGTGCGCTCGGTGATGATCACCGGCGACCATCCAGCCACCGCCGAGGCGATCGCCCGGGAGTTGGGCATCATCGGCGAAGGCGGCCGCGTCGTCTCCGGCACCGAGCTGCAAAAGATGGGGGATGAAGAGCTGGAGAAGGTAGTGGAGGAGGTTTCGGTCTACGCGCGCGTGGCACCGGAGCACAAGCTGCGCATCGTGCGCGCCCTCAAGTCGCATGGCGAGGTCGTTGCCATGACCGGCGACGGAGTCAATGACGCCCCGGCCCTCAAGAGCGCCGACATCGGTCTGGCCATGGGCATCACCGGCACGGATGTCTCCAAGGGGGCGGCCGATATGATCCTGACCGACGACAATTTCGCCAGCATCGTCGCCGCAGTGGAGGAAGGGCGCGCAATCTTCGCCAATATCCAGAAGTTTCTCCGCTATCTGCTCTCCTCCAACATCGGCGAGGTCTTTGTGATGTTCTTCGGGGTGATCCTGGCCGGCCTGATCGGTTTGCACCCCGAGGCCGGCTCCGCGGTCGTCGCGCCGCTGCTGGCGGTGCAGATCCTGTGGATCAACCTGCTCACCGATGCCGCGCCCGCCCTCGCGCTGGGCGTCGATCCGGCCGACCGCCGGCTGATGAACCGGCCGCCGCGCGATCCCCGCACCCGTGTTATCACCCGCGATATGTGGCTCGGCATCCTGCTCGTCGGCGCGGTGATGGGCATCGGCACCCTGCTGGTCGTTGACTATGCCCTGCCGGGCGGCCTCCTGGCCGGCACCGGCGAGGTGCCCTACGCCCAGACTATGGCTTTCACTGTGCTGGTCTTTTTCCAGCTCTTCAACGTATTCAACTCGCGTTCGGGTCATGAGAGCGCCTTGAAGAATCTTTTCACCAACAACTGGATCTGGCGCGCGCTCCTGCTTTCGGTGCTGCTGCAGGTGATGGTCATCTATATTCCCTTCCTGCAGAAGGCCTTCGGCACAGTGCCGCTGACCATCAAGGACTGGGTGGTCTGTATTTTGACCGCCAGCAGCGTGGTGGTGGTGCGGGAACTTGCCAAGCTCGTCTGGCCCAGGCCGAAGCAGAAATTCAGGGTGCAGAGCGCCTGATCTGGAGAGCAACACCGGCCGCGGCAATCGTTTAAAAGCCGCTTCCGCGGCCGGCAGATGTCAGGATTTCAACCAGTAAACATCAAGCATCTGATCAACCGATGGAGGTTCACATGAGCGTCAAGGTGCGTCTGGGTATCATGATGTTTCTGCAGTATGCCATCTGGGGGGCCTGGTCTCCGGTGCTCTCAGCCTATCTTGAGAACACCCTGCATTTCAGCGGCATGCAGATCGGCGTCATTTACAGTCTGCTGCCCCTGGCAACGATCATCGCGCCCTTCATCGGCGGCCAGTTCGCCGACCGCTACTTCTCGAGTGAGAAGGTGATCGCCGTGTTGCAGCTCATCGGCGGCGGCCTGCTCATCTACATCTCGCGGCTTACCGATTACACCGCGATGATGTGGTTGTTCTTCCTCTACTCCCTGCTCTACGCCCCGACCATGGCCTTGACCAATTCGCTCGCGTTCATCAACATGAAGGACTCGGAGAAAGAGTTCGGCCAGGTCCGCGTCTGGGGTACGATCGGCTGGATCGTTGCGGGTCTGCTTCTGACCGGCTGGCGGTACCTGGGAAGTGCTCCCGGGGCCGATACCCTCCTGCTGGCCGGCATCTTTTCGCTCATCATGGGTGTGCAGTCTTTCACCCTGCCGCATACTCCGCCGCAAAAAAACGCTGCCAAGCCCTGGGCTTTCATCGAGGCCCTCAAGATGCTCAAGGACCGCAACGTCCTCATCTTCACCATCATCGCCTTTGTGGTGGCGACCGAACTGATGTTTTACTATGTTTTGACCGCTCCATTTCTGGAATCGTCTGTCATCGGGGTAGCCAAGGAAAATACGCCGATGGTGATGGTCATCGCGCAGGCGGCCGAGATCCTGGTCCTGGCCTTTCTGCTGCCGTGGGCGCTGCCCAAATATGGCATCCGCACGGTCCTGACCGTCGGCATCCTCGCCTGGCCGCTGCGCTACATCATATTCGCGATCGGATCACCCGCCTGGCTGGTGATCGCCTCCCTCGCCCTGCATGGCTTTTGTTTCGTCTTTTTCTTCGCCGCGGCCTTTATCTATTTTGACACCATCGCCCCCAGCGACATCCGCAATTCCGCGCAGAGCTTCATCACACTGGTGACTTATGGCCTCGGCAATTATGTCGGCAGTCTCTTCGCCGGCTGGATCAAGTCCATGTTCACTTCGCCGGAGGGCCTCACCAACTGGACCAATGTCTTCCTTGTGCCATGTGCCCTGACGATCCTTTGCGCGATCGCCTTCATGGCTTTTTTCAAGGTCGACAGCCGCAGGCATGCAGTAAAAGAGATCAAAGCCTGATCCACGCTCGCTTGTGCAGTCCGGCCCGCCAGCGGCGGCCGGACTGCACAAGCGAGCGTCCGACCACACGGCCGGTGATGCCGGCCTCAACTGATAAATAGAGGGAGCAACTCATGGCAAAAAAAGTTTTGGGCGTTGGATTTGTCGGGGGCGGATTCGTGGCGCAGTTTCACATCCGCGCCTGGGTGAGCGTCCGCAACGCAGATATCAACGGCATCGTCGCCAAGAGCACAGCTGAAGCTGAGCAGGCGGCCGCCCTGGTGAAGCAGCTCAATCTGGGCGAAGGCAGGATTTTCAGGAGCGTCACCGAAATGGTGGCCGATCCCGCCATCGACGCGATCTGGATCTGCGCCCCCAATTTCACCCGTGTCGAGATCATGGAGGAGATCGCCGAGGCGGTGCTCAGCGGCAAGGGCAAGCTGATCGGTGTCGCCTGCGAAAAACCGCTGGGCCGCAATGTGCGGGAAGCCCGGAAGATGGTCGAGCTGGCGAAGAAGGCGGGGCTGCTGGACGGTTATCTCGAAAATCAGGTCTTCTCCCCCACCGTCATCCGCGGCCGCGATATCGTCTGGCTGCGCGGCGCCGCGGCGGCAGGCCGTCCCTACCTGGCGCGCGCATCGGAGGAACACGCCGGCCCGCACATGCCCTGGTTCTGGGAGGGCGAACTGCAGGGCGGCGGCGTGCTCAACGACATGATGTGTCATTCGGTGGAGACCGCCCGTTATCTCCTGACCCCTCCGGGGGCGCCGCGGCATACTCTCACCCCGGTAAAGATGTCCGCCTACACCAACTGCCTCAAATGGCAGCGCCCCCGCTACGCCAATCACCTGGCGGAGTACAGCAAGGGCAAGCTGGATTATGCCAGCCGGCCCTCAGAGGATTTCGCCCGTTCCCTGATCGAGTATCATGACCGGGAGGGAAACCAGGTTGTCGTCGAGACCACCACCTCCTGGTGTTATGTCGGCGCCGGATTGCGCCTTTCGATGGAACTCCTCGGCCCCGAATATTCGATGCAGATCAACTCTCTCGATACCGGCCTGAAGGTCTTTTTCAGCCGCGAAGTAGCGGGCAGGTCGGGCGAGGATCTGGTCGAGAAGCAGAATGCGGAGATGGGTCTGATGCCGGTCGTCGCTAATGAGGGCAATGAGTACGGCTACGACGTCGAAGACCGCCACATGGTCGAGTGCTTCCTGGCCGGCACCCGGCCCAGCGAGACCTTCGAGGACGGCCTCGAGGTGACCACCCTGCTTATGTCAGCCTACCTGAGCGCCGAGCAGGAGCGGACCATTCTTTTGCCAGCGCCGGGCATCGAGGATTTCGTCCCGGCCGTGGCTCGTGGAGTGTGGAATCCCCGCAAATAACCGGCCGAATCATCGGTCTAACTCTAACCTCGGGAGAATGATTTCATGGTCAAGCAATTTATCGGATTCTTCATCGTGCTGTTCATCGGCCTGGCCGTCATGCCGGTCCTGAGTCAGGAGGCCGAACGGGTCTACAAGGAGGTCCGCATCAAAAAAATGAAAATAGCGATGCAGACCTACACCTTTCGCAAGTTCACCTTCGCTGAAGCCCTCGAAAAGACACGCGAACTGGGCATCCGCTACATCGAGGCCTATCCGGGCCAGCGGCTGAGCAAGGAGATGCCCGCCAGCGCCCTTTTTTCGCACACCATGACCGACGAGCAAATCGCCTGGGCAAAATCGGAGCTGGAAAAGAACAGTCTGACCCTGGTGGCCTACGGTGTGGTTGGCTTTGACAGCACTGAAAAGTCGATGCGGGAGGTTTTTGATTTCGCCCGCAAGATGGGCATCCAGGTGATCAACACCGAGCCCGCCTTTGCCAATTGGCGCCCCCTCGAAAACATGGTCAAGGAGTACGACATCAAGGTCGCAATCCACAACCACCCTTTGCCCAGCCGTTTCGCCCTGCCCACGACCGTGCTCGCGCGCGTCAAGGGGCTCGATCCGCGCATCGGTTCCGGCATGGACACCGCCCACTGGATGCGCTCCGGCTGGGAGCCCATCAAGGCGATGGCCCTGCTGCGCGGACGCATCGTCCACGCCCATCTCAAGGATCTCGATCTCTTCAACGATCCCAATCAGGCCAAGGATGTCCCTTTCGGCAGCGGCAAGGCCAATATTCATGACATCCTCGCCGAACTGACCCTGCAGGACTATGACGGCTATCTCTCGATCGAGCACGAGCGTGAGGACGAATCGTCCAATCCCTCGCCCAACATCGCCAGGGGGCTTGAGTACATCCGCAGCATCACCCATTTCCAGGATTACCAGCAGCTCCTGCCGCGCTGGAACGGCCGCTACTCCAAACACGGCTGGAACCATTACGGCCCCGGCCATTTCCTCCTCGACGAGAAAAGCGGCGAGCTCACCGGGCAGGGCGGCATGGGACTGCTCTGGTACAGCGCCAAAAAATACCGCGACTTTGTCCTTGAACTGGACTATAAATGCGATGAACTCTTCACTAACTCAGGCATCTTTCTGCGCGTGCCCGAAATGATGACCAGCGACGATTATATCTCCAGATCCTTCGAGATCCAGATCGATGACGCCGGCACCGGCATCCATCAGACCGGCGCGGTTTACGACGCCGAGGCGCCCAAAGCGCTCGCCTTCAGGGAGACCGGCGAATGGAACCACTACAAGATCTCTTTCATCGGCGGCACCATCACCGTCGAGCTGAACGGAGTCGAGGTGGTCAACTGGCGGGCCGAGCCGCGCGGCAAGATCAGATCCTACGCCGCCGAGGGCTATATCGGCCTGCAGAACCACGACAGCCGCGCCCCGATCCATTTTAAAAATATTTTCATCAAGGAAATCTGAGCATTCATGCCCGGCCCCGCGGATGACGCCCATGCCGTCGATCTTTCCGTCATCATTCCGGTCTACAACGAGCGCCGGAAGATCGCAGGCGACATCCGCGCGGCGGCTGAATTCTGCGCCCGCCATGGTCTGAGGGGGGAAATTCTGGTGGCCGATGACGGCAGCGACGATGGCACCCCGGAAGAGGCCGAAAAAGCCCTGCCAGCCGCCGGAGACGCCGGACTGTGCATTCTCCGTCTGACGCCCCATCGCGGCAAGGGTCGAGCCGTCCGCGCGGGCATGGCGCGCTCCCGCGGCCGTCTCATCCTCTTCATCGACAGCGGCCTCTGTATCCCTTATGATGAAATCACCCGCGGCATCGAACTGATCGAAAACGGCGTCTGCACCATCGCCCATGCATCCCGCCGCCTGCCCTCCAGCCGCATCCTTCGTCCGCAATCCCTCCCCAGACGCCTGTCCGCCTGGCTCTTCCGCCGCCTCTTCACCCGCATGCTCGGGCTGCCGAAGGAACTGACCGATACCCAGGCCGGCTTGAAAATATATGACGGTGAGAGAGGCCGCACGCTTTACCGGGCCTGTGCATCAGACGGTTTTTTATTCGATGCGGAGATCATCCTGCGGGCGATGCATGCAGAGGAGAGAATCTGCGAATTCCCGGTGAGCTGGAGCGCAGACCCCGACAGCCGTCTGCAGCTGCGGAGAATGCCTTTGGCCCTTGTGCGCGAGGCCTGCGCTCTGAAAAAGCGGCTGCACCGCGAATTCGCAGTATGAAGCGGTGAGAAGGATCAAGCGTGCAGCTTGCGGCCCGCCCGATACCCGTACAATCCGTAAAAAGCGACGTAGAAAAAGGCGATCATCGGCACGATGAAGGAGAACTGGATGCCGGCCACATCGGCGATCCAGCCCTGCAGCGGCGGCAGGATCGCCCCGCCGAGAATCATCATCACCAGCAGCGATGAGCCCTGACTCTTGAGAACGCCCAACCCTTCGATGGCGAGTGAAAAGATGTTGGACCACATCACCGAGCAGAAGAGGCCGACGCTGAGGATGGTCCACTGCGCTGTCGTCCCGCCGGCCGTCATGCTGGTCAGCAGCAGGACGATGATGATGCCGCTAAAGATCGCCAGCATGCGGTGGGCGCTGTTCTCGCCCAGAGCGAAAGCCCCGAGCAGGATGAGCATGAAAAAGCCGTAGCGCAGCGCCTCGGCAGGACCCGCCAGCGCCAGCAGCACGAAAAAGGCGATGACCGGAACGGCGGCCACCAGCAGCCGTTTTTTCCCCTTCGCCATGTCGCTGAGGGCGAAAGCCCCCATGAAGCGGCCGATCATCAGCCCGCCCCAGTAGAAGGAGAGGTAACGGCTCGCCGCCTCGTGCGACAGCCCGCCCATCCTGGGCGTGCCGAGGAAATTGATGAGGGCGCTGCCGACGGCAACCTCTCCCCCGACGTACATAAAAATGGCGATCATGCCCAGCACTGTATGCGGGTATTTGAGAGCGCCCGCGCCGTGCGGCACCTGCCCGGTATTGCTGAAATTGGGCAAATGAATGAACCGGAAGATGAGGGCCAGCAGGAGAAAGACCCCGGCGAAGAGGAGATAGGGGGTTTTGACGGCATCGGCCCCATGGGCGTCCGGCTGATTGAAAAGTTTGAAGATCAGATAGCCGCCGATGACCGGACCGATGGTGGTGCCCAGGGAGTTGAAGGCCTGGCTGAGATTGAGGCGGCTGGAGGCAGTGCGCTCGGGCCCCAGGATTGTGACGTAAGGATTGGCCGCGATCTGGAGCATGGCAAATCCCAGTCCGACGATGAAAAGCGCGACCAGGAAGAAAGTATAGGAGACCATCACTGCGGCGGGATAAAAGAGGGCGCTTCCGATAGCCGAGGTGATCAGGCCGATGACCACTCCATTCTTGTAGCCGATACGGTTGATCGGATCGCCGGAGATGGTCGAAAAGAGGTAATAGATCAGGGCACCGATAGTGTAGGCTCCGAAAAAGGCGAACTGCACCAGCATCGCCTGAAAATAGTTGAGGGTAAAGGCCTCCTTGAAGCGGGGAATGAGAAGATCATTCCAGACGGTCATGAATCCCCACATAAAAAAGAGCACCGTCATGATCGCGAACGGTCCACTGTACCTCTTTTCATCTTCTCCGATTTGCGGCTGGGCCGCCTTCACGCCGCTGCTGCTGGCCATACTATACTCCTTGCCTTTAAGTTCGACTCCCGCATGTCACTGCCGTCTGCTTCACCCGGAGCGCTCTCCAGCCGGACAGAGGTTCGCACCGATCGGGTGCCGGTGCCGGGGCCGCTGCTGGCCGACGCCCCACTGCCGGCGTGAGATCGGGTTAAAAATACTCATCACTACCGCCAAATTCAAGAGTATTCTCCGGGCGTTGAAAATTTTCTTGAAATCCCGCTCTGAATCCCGTACATTTTGCTAATCTACAACTCACACCACTCCCCTACACCGGAGGTTTCATGCACTTTTCAGCTTCGCGCCTCATGCTGATTCTCAGCCTTACGCTGCTGGCGGCCGCCGTGGTGCTGGCCGCAGCGCCCGAACCGGCCATCCCGCTCCTCAATCCGGGTTTTGAGATCCTGCAGGCGGAGGGCGCCGCCGGCTGGCAGCCCGACTCTCTCTCCGCCACAGCGATCGGCATCGACCGCACCGTCGCCCGCAGCGGCCAGGCCAGCCTGCAGATCCGCCACCTCTCGCTGCGCCGCTCTACCCTCTTCTCCCAGCCGGTCAAGCTCGAGGTCGGCAAACTCTACCGCCTGAGCGGCTGGATCAAAACAGCCGGCGCCCGCACCGACTCGGCGCAGCACTATCCGACCCCCCTGCCGGCCTGCCTGCGCATGGGCGGCATGCCCATCACCGCCTGGTCCCGCCCGATCGGCGGCGATCAGGAGTGGCAGCTGAGTGAAGCCCTCTTTTTCGCCTCCAGGGCCGAGGACCGCGTCGAGCTGCGCCTCGGCTATCGCGGTGAAGCAGCCGGAGAAGCCTGGTTTGATGACATCACCATCACTCCGGTCGAGGATATCACCGAATACATTCCCGCCGAACGCATCAGATGGTACGGCAAGGCTTTCCGATTCGAAGAGCAGGGGTGGACCTACCTGCACATTGAAGGCGCCCCCTACGAGCGCGGCTTCCAGCACGGCGCACTCCTCGCCCGGGAACTCAAGACTTTCATGACCAAGCTGGCCACCAGCCGTAACCGGGACAACCCCGCCGCGGGCTGGCGAGACCTGTGCAGTCAGGTCGACCTCCTCTTCCTGCGCAAATATGAGACCGAATTCATGGAAGAGATGAAGGGCATCGCCGACGGCGCCAAAAAAGAGGGGGCGACCATCTTTGACCGCCCCGTCGAACTGCTCGATATCGTCACCATCAACTCCTACATCGACCTCTCCTACGCCTCGGACGCGGTCCGGAATACCCCCCACCAGCTCAGCGGACAGCGCTTCAAGGCCCCGGAAATCGACATGGATCTCCCGGAGCGGCTGCATAAATGCTCCTCCTTCCTCGCCAATGCCTCGGCGACGGCGGACCGGCGTATCGTCTTCGCCCAGCTCTTTATGTGGAACGGCTATATGGGCCCGGAATGGGATGTTATCATCGACCTGCTCCCCGAAAAGGGAGAACGCCTGGTCTATGAGACCTACCCCGGCGGCATTCACTCAGGAGCCGATTTCTATATCAACCAGGCCGGCATCATGATCGGCGAGACCACGGTCGGCCAGACCCCCTGGAATCCCGACGGCACCCCCCAATCCAACCGCATCCGCCTCGCCGCCCAATACGCGCGCTCGATCGATGATGTGGTCAAGCTGCTCTGGAACCGCAACAACGGCATGTACACCAATGACTGGCTCATCGGCGACTGCAAGAATGATGAGATTGCCATCTACTGCCTCGGCACCAACACCGCCAAGCTCTGGCGCAGTTCCAAACGCGAGTTCTACGACGGCCAGATCGACTGGTACTGGAGCGACAACAACGCTAAATCCCTGGCTATTCGCAAGGAGTACATCGCCAACAGCGACAACGCCCCTCACGATCTCAGCTTCCGCCCCTGGGACCGCGATCTCGCTTTCCACAAATTCTACCGCGAGAACCGCGGCCGCATCGACGCCCACATCGGCATGGAGCTGATCGGCTCCTCCCCCACCAACCGGCCCCACGCCGCTGACGGCAAGATCACCACCTCCGCCATGGCCGAAAAGATGATGTTCATGGCCCATTACGGCAAGGTGACCTACCGCGAACAGTTCATCAACGAAAACAACCGCATCCCCGATCTGCCCCTGGCCATCCCGCGCCTCAGCCTCGGCTACACCGCCTTTTCGCCTCTCACCCTCGACGCAATGATCGGCCAGGTGGAACGGCCGTCCGCCCCCGCCAAAAAGGCCGAGCCCGGGATCGAATCAGCGGAGGTCGACTCCCTCTACCGTTTCCCCGCGGAGCTGCTCTGGGCCAACACGGTTTTTCCCGCCTCCACGGCCGAGAACTGGCTGATCAGCGCCACAGCGGCCTACTGGCAGATGCTCCATGCCCTGCCCGGGGAGGGTGTGAAGGCGCGCGGCCAGCTGATCAACGACCTGACCGAACTCAACTGCCGACTGCTCCACACCGAGGCCCGGGAGGGCCCGCTGGTCCCTGCACAGGCGCAGCAGATCTATCATCAAATGAAACAGTACTATATCCCGAGAAACAGGGGCACTTTTCTGCTCCATCAGCTCCGATTGCGTCTCGGCAACGCCGCTTTTTCACAGCTGATGAACCGCCTCCACGATGAATATGCCGGCAAAGAGGTCACCAGCGCCCGCTTCATCCAGATGGCCGAAGAGGCCGGCGGCAAGGAGAGCAGCCGCTTGATCCAGGAGTGGATCGAGCGCGACGATCTGCCCGACTGCCAACCGGAGTGCCAGATCACCGGCGCCGACAGTCTCTGGAAGGTGCGTTTCAAGGTCGAACAAAAGGGCGAACCCTTCCATTTGATCAGTTCGGTGCGGATCAGGACCGCCGGCCGCTGCATCTGGAAAAAAATCGAACTTGAGGAGGCGCAGCAGGAGTGGAACTGGGAGGTGAGCGAAAAACCGCTCGAGATCGTCTTCAATCCCGGGAACGATTTTCCGGTGCGGAATGAGCGCTATTACACTTTTACCAATTTCTATGAGGACTGGAGCCGCACTCTCGTCGTCTATGGTTCAACCCGCCAGATCGAAGCCAACCATACTCTCGCCCTGCGCTTTGCCAAGGCGGCAGCCGACCGCATCACCGAGACCCTTCCGCCGGTGCGCAAGGACTGTGAATTTGATCTCGCTGATTTCAGGGAGCACGATCTCATCCTGCTGGGCGGGCCGGCCGACAACCGCTGGGTGCGGGATATCGCGCCGCTGTACAAGCTGGATCTGGGCAATGGCCTCTTCCGGTGGCAGGAAAAGGGCTACGCCGCGGCGAACGAAGGGCTGGCGGTCGTTCTGCCCAATCCGTACAATCCGGAGCGGATGGTCACCCTGATCGTCGCCAACAGCGCCCTTCAGCTCTATCAGATGACCAAATCCCTGCCGCGCTTTCCCCAATGGGCCCTCTTCCGCGACGACCAGATCGTCGAACGTGGCTACCATGAGCCGGGGATCAAGGCAGGGATTGAGGTGGTCCTGCAGTAGAATTGCCCGTCCGGGCCGGGTGGCAAGGCTTCCCTGCCGGGTGCGCCCCTCAGGGCAAAGCGGTCAGGCTGTCGTCCCGGCCGAGAATGAGCGCCCGCGCCACCCGGTTTTCACCGGCAGAACGTCGTATGGCCGCATCGGGCATGATCATAAAAGCGGTCGACCAGCCATCGGCCTCCGCCGCTGTATTGGCGGCCACCCAGACCGCAAGGGGAGTGACGGCCGGCCGGCGCCGGCGCGGATCGATGATATGCATCCCCTTGTCGACACCCGAAGCCCCGAGCGCCTGATCGGTGAGGGCGAACTGCTCCAATACCCTCGCCGTAGCGCGGGGATGGCGTAATGTGACCGGCCAGCCGGAATGGCCCGGGGCATGGCCGCGCGCCGCCACGGAACTGGCTCCGCCATGGACCAGAAAGTCGGTCAGCCCCCACTCCAGCAGCAGCTCCACCATCCGGTCGACGGCATAGCCCTTGCCGATCGCGCCCAGATCGATTATCACCCCGACATCCCGCCAGACCGTCATACTCTCACTCTCCAGATGCAAATGCTTAATGCCGACCGGCTGCGTGAAAGCCCGCAGCCGGGTGCAAATCCGTCCCGGCAGGGAGGAATGACGCATAAAATGGTCCTTGAGAGCGCCGGCGGTGACGTCAAAAGCCCCCGAAGTGGCCGCGCTGATCGTGCAGGCCAGCTGCAGGCAGCGGAAGGTCTCTTTTCCAATCGGCAGAATTTCTCCGGGCGGGAGGAGATTGAGACGGGCGATGTCGCTGTTGGGATCGAAACGGCTCAGCTCCGCTTCAAGGCCTTGGAGCAGAAGAAAGCAGGCCCAGGCCGCCTGACCGGCATAAGTGGCGTCAGCATGGTTGATCCAGACGGCGAATTCAGTCGCCATCGCCTTGTGGTTGAAGCGGTGGATGCGGGGATCCGAGAGCAGGTTTCCTGCCAGGGGGTTCATTGTTCCCTCATCGCGCCGGTCCACAGGCGCTGGCGCCGCCAAAGGCATCCATGAAATCCTTGCGAATGTAACCGCGGATCTCCAGGCCCGGACGCAGTTCGGCATACTCTCTCCAGAGCGGCAGATAGAGGTAGCGTTCGCCCGGCAGGGGGAGTTCATAGAGCTTGCGCAGCAGGAGCTGCTCCTGATCCGGGGTGCAGAGGATGATCGGTGCTGCGGGCAGGGTGGTATCCACCCGGCTGTACCAGCCGATATTCAGCAGCCGGCGCAGGCTCCAGGGCAGCGGCCAGTATTGATCGCCGGGGACGATGATCTCCACCGGCGTCAGCATACTGTCGGGAGCGGCTCCGGCCGCGCCCTCCACCAGGTCCGGGATGCGCTGCATATCGCGACCCGGGTGGGCATAGACCCAGGGATTGCCGGGATCGCTGTCATAGGCCGTACTGAGCAGCGAGGCCTGCAGTCCCAGCGGCATTGCGCAGCAGGAGATCAGGGCGATCCCCGTTATCCGGTTCTTCAGGCGAGTGAAAAGTCCGGCCGTGCCGATCCCGGCGATGAGCAGCAGGCCGTAGTGAGCGGCGAGTCCGTTCCAGGGCGTTTTGTAGGGGATCACAGCGTAAATCAGCCATAAAATCAGCACGAAGAGGGTGGTGAAAAGCAGCAGCGGGGAACGGGCTGCACTGCTCTTCCCCGGCTTGGTGCGCACGATCATGTGGAATCCAGTCAAAGCAAAGGGCAGGATCCAGGCTTCGCTCCAGAAGGGCCTGCCCGGCTCCTGAAAAAAGAAGAGCAGACGCAGATAGTAGTACCAGGGCTGCAAATGCAGGCTCTCGCCGGCGCCCCGCTGCAGATAGCCGGCGTATGCGCTCAAGCTGTCGATCAGCGCGCGCGGGTGGGTGAAGCCAGTGGTGAGAAAGAGGGATGAGACCAGGAGCGCCGCAGCCAGGAAGAGCAGCAGGTGGGATGTCCGGATGGCCATCCTGCCTTTTTGCCGCAGCAGGAGCAGCCCTCCAGCCAGCAGGGCCGCGCCGATGAGGAGGATGTCGGTCTCCTTGGTGGCGTGGAGCATGCCGAGAGAGGCACCGGCGCCTGCCGCCCAGGCCCAATGGCGGCGGCTGCAATAGCGCGCCCCCAGCATCAAGGTCAGGAAGCCGAAAAAAACGAAGAGGGTCTCCTGGATATAGTACCGGCTGAAAAAAACCTGCATGGGCGAGAGGGCAATCCACAGCCCGGCGGCTAGCGCCGCCCGCTTGCCGATAAATGGGGTGAAAAGCATGGGCAGCAGGATGAGCCCGAGGCCGAAGAGGAGCGGCACAATGCGCAGAGTGGTCTCATCCAGCTCGGCGAAGGTGCGCTGTCCGCGCACCCAGGCCGGGATGAGAGTGAAATAGTAGAGGGTAGGGCCGTGGTACTCGCCGGCGTCGTAGATGTAGCTTCCCTCCTGCAGGAGGCCGGCAAATTTGACCGCGTGCACAGCCTCGTCGGTGTGCATCGGCCGCTGCTCCAGCCTCGGCAGACGGAGGAGGGCGCCGAGAAGCAGGAGCAGGGTCCACAAAATGAGAGAGAGTCGCTGGTTCCGCATGGCGCTCCAATGTAAATGCCCCGCCAGCGGCTGGAGGGGCATTTTTTTACATACAGCTTGCCTGGTGTGGCGGTCCGGCGTGGTCATGTTCCGGATCAGGCGCGCGCCTATTTGACTGGCTGGCCGTAGACCTCCACCTCGATATAATGATTGAGGTCATTGCCGCTGTTGCCGTTGCTGAGGCAGCGGACGTAGCGCCCCTGCACTCCCTTGGCATCGATGAGCTTGCCTTCGGCGGTCTCGATGAAATTTTTCTCTTTGCCTGCCCCCATCCGGGCTGAATTGTCGTGGTCATTGTTGAAGATGGTCTGGACGCCATTCTTGAAAGAGGGATCGTCGGAAACCTGGACGATGACATCGAAATAGACGACCGGCTGCTGGTGGTAGTGCCAGATGACAACAGCGTAGATGGAGTGCCTGCTCTTGAGGTCGATGGTGACATGCTGGACGAAGGGCCCCAGTTCGACATAGCTGCCGTCCTCGGCCTCCTTGTCCCCGTCGGTGACCAGAGCGAGTTCGCCGATGACCGGCTGCATGTCGCTGGATGTGACCGGTTTGTTGAGGGCGACGTTGACCGTCCCCGCGGGTGCGAGGAAGGGGTCACGCGGCTTGCCGAGGGGCTTTTCGAGGTTTGGCACCTTGACATTCTGCGGAGTGCCGACGAACATCGGCTTCGGCAGCTTGATGGTGATCGGTTTGAGCCCCTGGGCGGAGAGAGAAAAGACCAGGAGGCCGAGAGTGATCAGAAAGACCGGCATCAGCACCTTTTTCAAAGTGGCCATCGAAAGGATCTCCATGTAAGCGGACTATTTTTTTACCAGTTTGTACAAGATCCGGTCCAGCCCGGCATACTGCTGGCTCGGAATGGCGATCAGGACCAGCAGCGCCCCGAGTTCGACCAGGTTCTTGTTGACGAAGATATAGTGCCCCTCCATCGGGATCGAATAGAAGAGCCCGACGAAAGGGGGATTACACAAATAGTAGAGCAGGATCAGGAGAATTCCGCCCCCGGCCGCGACGCGGGTGAAGAGGCCCATGATCAGTCCGAGGCCGATCAGAATGAGCCCCCAGATGTTCAAGGTATTAACGACGGCAAGCACGTTTGCGTTCCCTGCCAGGGCATGAAAATAATCGGCAAAGATCCATTTTGACTCCATGAGGAATCCATAAGCCGACCAGTTGCCCTTGAGCAGCTTGGCCAGCCCCTCATAGAGGAAATGCCAGCCGATGAGCATGCGCAGCGTCACGAGGGTGATCCACTGGAAAGTGGACAATCGGGTTTCCTTCATATTATTTTAAACTCCTCCGGGCGAAAGTCCAGGGTTTTCCTCGCTTCGATCGCCTCGTTGACCTTGAGAACGGCGACGGCGCTCTCATAGCCCACCTCAGCCGGGCAGTTCAGCTTGCCGCTGCCGCGCACTGCGCCGAAGAAATTCTCGAGATGGGGTTTGTGATAGGGATCATTGAACTGCAGGGCGATCCGGTGCTCATCCGGCGAAATGGTCTCACGGACATCCAGGGAATCGCTCTCACTCTCGGCCTTGACCTCCACCAGCTTGGGTTCGGTCAGATACCCCTTGCGCACGAATTCATCCCATGAGGGGGCGTTGGCCTTTTCGCGGTAAACCGAGCCCATGCCGGCCGACTCGGAGATGACCAGGGTCCCCTGATCCCCCATGAACTGCTCGAAGTAGCCGAGGCTGCCGTTGGTGGTCTGGGTTTTGTAATGGGCGCGGACCATGCCGGCGGGGGTCTCATACTCATAGGTCGCCAGCACAGTGTCGTACCATTCGTGGGTCGACTTGTCATAATAATCGATGCCGCCGCTGGCTTGGACCGATTTCGGGTTGACCCCGAGGAACCAGCTGAATATATCGATCTGATGGGAACCCAGGTCGACGATGGGGCCGCCGCCCAGCTTGCGGTACCAGCGCCAGTTACAGAACTGCGCCATCGAGTCATAGCCGTAGCGGCGCAGCTGGGAGGCCGGAATTTCATATTTTTTCGGCCAGCCCAGATCTGGAGCGGCCGAGCGGTTCCACTGCCCGAAGGCGGTGACCGGCCGGCCGATCAGCTGGAACTGCTCCAGCAGCAGATCGCGGCAGAAAATGTAGCGGGGATTGCTGCGGCGCTGGTGGCCGATCTGAAGGAGTTTGCCGCTCTCGCGGGCGGCCAGCACCATGCGCCGGGCCCCTTCGAGGGTATTGGACATCTCCTTTTCACAGTAGACGTGCAGCCCGGCCTGGAGGCAGGCGACAGCATGGTCGGCATGCCAGAAATCGGGCGTGGCGATGACCACCGCGTCCAGCCCTTTTTCCTTGTCGAGCATCTCGCGATAATCCTCGTACAGCGCAGCCTCATGGCCGTATTTTTTCAGCAGATTGCCGGCGCGTTTGAGATTGTACTCCGTCCAGATATCGCAGACCGCCTGAAAACGCAGTCCGGGGATCTTGAGCATGGAATTGAGGAGAACACTCCCCTGAGCGCCGACGCCCAGCAGGGCGATGCGGAGCTCGGCGGGCGCCTCTCCCCCCTCCGCTGCGGCCGCCTTACGGGCTCTGGCCGCGCGTCGGTAGGACTCCTGTTTCAGCGCCGCGAGGGCAAAGGCGCCGATGACCGGGAGCCCGGCCAGCCCCTGCAGAAAATCCCGCCGGTCGATCTTGCCGCCCGGTGATTTGCTTTTATCTTCTTCGTTCATGAATCTCTTCCGTCGGTCACAGCGGTAAGGTTAGAGCGTCCACCCTTCCCGGTAGCTCTTGGTCAGGAGGGCATCCGCTTCGGGATAATTGACGAACTTGCCATTGACGGCGTCATATTCGAGGAGCATGTTGGCCTCCTGGCAGCGCACGGCTACACAGCCGAGGAGCATGGTCTCGGTAAGGGGGCCGGAATAGCTGAAATCGGTGAAGGACTTTTTGCCGGCCTTGCAGCTTTCGATCCAGTCCTGCATATGGCCCTTGACGCGCGGGATCTTCTTTTCCGGGCGTTTGTACTCCTGCATTTTGGTCTCGGGGATAAGCCGGGGACTGGCGCCGTATTCTCCACACATCAGGATGCCCTTGTCGCCGAAAAAGATCGCGCCGCCCTTGCCCGAGCCGAGTTTACGTCCGGCTTCCAGTTCCAGGAAGCGCGGCGGGGTCAAACCTCCGTCAAACCAGACCATCTTGACCGGCGGGAAGCCGATTTTCGGCTTGATGCCGTAGCTTTCGGCCTCCGGGTGCCCTGAACGCGCCGGGAAATGGTAGGTGATGATCTCCGCAAGAGGAAAGGAGGAGGATTTGATTTCGGTCGAAGAGGCATGGATGAACTGCGGTCGCCCGAGATTGAGCGCCCAGTAGGGGTGATCAAGGATATGAGCGCCCATGTCGCCGATAGCCCCGGTGCCGAAATCGTTCCAGCCGCGCCAGACGAAATGGCAGAGGTCGGGATGGTAGGGACGCCACGCCGCCGGCCCGAGCCAGAGGTTCCAGTCCAGGGAGGGCGGGACCGACGGGATCGCCGTCGGAGCTTCGACGCCCTGGGGCCAGATCGGACGATTGGTCCAGACATGCACCTCGCGAATATCGCCGATGGCGCCGTCCCAGATCCATTCATTCATCAGCCGGGCATCCTCGGAAGCATGGCCCTGATTTCCCATCTGAGTCGTGACGCCCTGTCGCGCCGCCTCCTCGGCCAGCAGCCGCGCTTCATGCACCGTATGGGTGAGCGGCTTCTGCACCCAGAGATGCTTCTTCATCCTGAGCGCCATCATCGCTGCCGGCGCGTGGGTATGGTCCGGCGTGCTGACCGTCACGGCGTCGATGAGCCTGGCGTTCTCTTCGAGCATGACCCGATAGTCCTTGTAGCGCCTCGCCTTTTCCAGCATCGGCAAGGCCTCCGGACGGTTCTCCTTGCAGTGATTGAAGAGATCGGCGAATTTTTCATCGTCGACATCGCAGATGGACACGATATTCTCGGTGGCGGCATCGACGATATCCGAACTCCCCTTGCCACCGGCGCCGATGCAGGCGATGTTCAGTTTATCATTGGGCGATTTTTTCTTTTCATCGGCGAGGAGTTCCTTGGGGGTCATGGTCAGGGCGGTTGCGGCGGCCGCGCTGCCCATCAGAAAATTGCGGCGCGAAATGGCACTCTTGGTCGGGTTCATAGGGTTCATGCTCTCCTTTGCTTGGGCAAAAGTTTCATCAAGATTAATAATTTTTTGGATGATAATCAAGGGAAATGATGGGCGATTTTGCACCCGCCCACACCGGCGGCAAGGCGACCGTAAGGTCGAGGGCCTCGACCAAATCGTCGAAAAAGCCGTTCTGACGCCTCGATGCAAATTGAGATAACCAGGCTTTAATAACTGTTTAACTTATGTTTATAGTGTCTGGCCTATTTATGGCACGCCACTTGCAATAGGGTGGTCAGAACAAAACGAACGTTCGAACTAATCAATCATATTCTTGCACCGTATCACGGAGGTTATCATGAAAACAGGATTTTTCACCACTCTTCTGGCCGCGGCACTGCTGCTGCTCATTCCCATTGCCCAGGCGCAGACCACCACTCCCCCGGTTCAGCACGGGGTCAATTTTGTCGACGAGAACGGCGACGGCTATAACGACAACGCCCCGGACGCCGACGGCGACGGCATCCCCAATGGCCAGGATCCCGATTACGTCAAGCCGGCTGATGGCAGCGGCGCCAAGCAGGGCAAAGGCCAGGCTCAGGGCAAGGGACAGGCGCAGAACAAGGGCCAGGGCGCCCGCACCGGCGCCAAGGGTTTTATCGATGAAAACGGCGATGGCATCAATGACAATGCCCCCGACGCCGACGGCGACGGCATCCCCAACGGCCAGGATCCTGATTTCGTCAAGCCGGCTGACGGCAGCGGCGCCAAAGCGGGCAAGGGGCAGGGCAAAGGCGCCCGCTTCCACGGCTTTGTCGATGAGGACGGCGACGGCATCAACGACAATCTTCGCGATGCCGACGGCGACGGGATCGCCAACTGTCAGGACAAGGATTGGGTACGGCCGATGGACGGCACCGGCATCGGTGCCAAGGCGGGCAAGGGCGCGCGCGGCGGCCGGGGTTTCGGCAAGGGTAATACCGGCGGTAATTCCGGTCCGGGCGGGAACGGCGCTGGCAACCAGGGCGGCAGGGGCAACTAATCCCGCCTGCTCTCGCAGAATCACTCCAGGAATAGATCACTCTCATCGCGGCGGCGCCATCAGCGCCGCCGCCTCATTTTCACCTGAGGTCAGACCACCATGCGCAGGCTCCTCGCACTTTGCATCCTCCTTCTCGCCTTCCAGACAGCCCGGGGACAATTCTCCCTCTCCCTGGAGAGCTCGACCGGACATATGAGCAACGCTTTCGCCAACCATTCCGCCCTGCCCGATTACTATACGGCCCTGGACGCCGGCGTAAACCATGACTGGATACGCGAGCGGAGCGGTCTGCGCCTTCACTACGACGGCAGCATCACCCTTTTCCAGCAGTATAACGAGAGAAATACCCACAGCCATCAGGCGGGGCTGGCCGGCTATCAGCTGCTGGGCGGCTCTGAACACCGTCTGGATGCAGGTCTTCAGGCCGGCAGGCGCTTTCATACAGCAAGTTACCAGTGGTACGAGCAGGAGCAGCTCCAGGCTTATGCCTCGCTCAAGTACATCGTCGCGCCGCAGTGGTTCACCTATGCCGGCATCTCCCTGGAGATGCGCCGCTATCCCGAGCTGACGCCCTTCTCTCACTCACGCAGCCAGATATATGGCCGCACCAGCTGGTTCTTTTCGACCGGCACCACCCTGATCGCCGAAGCGGACCTGATGCATAAATCCTATACCAGCACAGGCAATGAGATCCAGGCCGCCTACAGCGAAGTGGCTGCCAGCGGCGAAGGGGGCAGCAGCCAGCTCCTGCTGCTGCTGCGCGCCGCCCAGGCTCTGAGCGCCACGACCGGGCTCAGCTTCGAATACCAGCTGCGGCACAACCTCTCCACGAGCACACGCTATCTGGCCAGTACGGACAGCTTTTACTATTCGGATGAGGAGTTGTTCGAGGACTATTTTGCCTGGCACGGTGGCGCCCTGCAAATGACGCTCCGGCAGGAACTGCCATGGGGGACGAGACTGACAGTCAGCGGGCGCCGCGAGCAGCGGAATTTTGATGACCGCCTGGCGGCGGATCTGCTCGGAGAGCCCTTTGCGGACAACCGCCTGCGGGAGGACCGGCGTTTGACCCTGGCGGTCGATCTCGAGAAGAGGGTGAAGCTGAATGCAGAGGGCAGCTTTCTGCAGCTGGCCCTGAACGGGGCGTGGCTGAAGAATGATTCCAACGATCTCTATTACAATTACAAAAACAGCTGGTGGGGTCTGAGCCTAACCTGCGGCTATTGAACTATTTCATCCCGTATTTGATCAATTTGTAGCGCAGGTGGCGCTCGCTGATGCCGAGCTGGCGGGCCGCCTGGCTCTGGACTCCGTGCGCCTCCTCCAGTGCCTGTTCGATCAGCCGCTTCTCAAAAGCCTCCACTCTGGCGGTGAAGGTTCCCGCCGGCGCCCATTCCGGGACCACAGCCGGCACGCCGGCGAGGCCGAGATCCTCCACACCAATCCATTCATCACGGCTCAGAACCACCGCCTGTTCGATCAGATGCAAAAGCTCGCGCACATTGCCGGGAAAGGGGTGTTTCAGCAGGGCATCCATGGCCTCGCGGGTGAAGCCCTTCATGGTGCGGCCGTTTTCATCGGCAAAGCGGCGCATGAAGTGGTCGGCGAGCAGGGGGATATCTTCCTTGCGTTCGCGCAGAGGCGGCAGCTCGACCCTGACGACGTTGAGCCGGTAATAGAGATCTTCGCGAAAAGTATTGGCCTTGACCATCTCGGCCAGGGAGCGATTGGTGGCCGCGAGGATGCGCACATCCACCCGCATCGGTGTCGAGGCGCCGAGGCGCTCGAATTCGCGTTCCTGAAGTACGCGCAGCAGCTTGGCCTGGATGGAGGGCGGCATGTCGCCGACCTCGTCGATGAAGAGCGTGCCGCGGTCCGCCGCCTCAAAGCGGCCCGGGCGCATCCTGTCGGCCCCGGTGAAGGCCCCCTTCTCATGTCCGAAGAGCTCGCTCTCGGCCAGGGTCTCGGGCAGCGCGGCCAGATTGACGGCGATGAAGGGGTGTGCGGCGCGCGGCGAGGCGAGGTGAATCGCCTTGGCGACCAGTTCCTTGCCCGTGCCGCTTTCGCCCAGAATCAGCACCGTGGTCCTGCTGGCGGCCGCGCGGGCGGCGACGCTCAGGGCCCGCTGCATGCTCCCGGAGCGGGTGAGGATGCCGCTAAAGCTCGACCGTTCTTCCACCAGCTGCTGCAGCCGCTGGTTTTCGCTGATGAGCTGCTTGCGCTCGACCGCTCGCGCAATAACGACTTGCAGCTGCTCCAGATCGATCGGCTTGGTGATAAAATCGAGGGCCCCCTCTTTCATCGCCTGTACCGCTTCGGTCATGGTGCCGAATGCGGTCATAATGATTACATCGAGCAGGGGATTGAGAGCCTTCAATTCGTTCAGAAGCCGGGCCCCGTCCATGCCGGGCATGCGCAGGTCCGTGAGGACCAGGTCAAGCACCTGCTGCCGCGCCACGGCAAGAGCTGCTTCGGCCGAATCGGCCTGCAGGGTTTCATAGCCTTTCTTGCGCAGAAAGCCGGCCAGAGCACTGCGCTGCGAAGCCTCGTCATCAACGACCAGAATGGAGATGGACATCTTGACCTCTTTCTCCGTTACGTTACCGCCTGCCGGCGCTTCCGCTTCAGCGTGCCGGCAGGGTGATGGTGAACCGGGTGGCGCGTCCGGGCTCGCTCTCGACCCGAATGCTCCCCTCATGCTGGGCGATGATCTGCTGCACGATACCGAGTCCGAGGCCGCTGCCCCCTTCGCGGGTGGTGAAGTAGAGATTGAAGATCTTGCCGATGTTCTCCGGTGCGATGCCCGCGCCGTCATCCGCTACGCTGAGGAGGATCTGATCCCCCTGCGGGCTGCAGGTGAGTTCGATATGGCCACCCTCCGTGCAGGCCGCCAGGCTGTTGCGGACCAGATTGATCAGCGCCTGGGTCAACTTGTCTCCATCGGCCATGACCTCCCTCACCTCCCGGCAGTGGCTGGTGAGGGTGACGCCTGAACGGTCGGCCTCCCCCTGCAGCAGAGCGGCGACATGGGCGACCAGAGCGTCGAGGCGGACCGGGAGGAGATTGAGGGGGGCGGGCCGGGCGAACTGGAGGAACTGAGTGACGATGTCATTGATGCGACGGCTCTCGGCGGCCAGCGTGCCGGTGAGCTGGCGGTATTCATCGGCATCCCGGGAGGGTTCGAATTCCCGGTCCAGGCGCTGGGCGATAATACTGACGGCGTTAAGGGGGTTGCGGATTTCGTGGGCTACGCCCGAGGCGAGATGGCCCATGGCAGCGATTTGCTCCTGCCGCCTGCGCTGCTCCTCGGTGCGGCGGCGCTCCCGCAGTTCCCTGAGCAGCGCCCCGGCGGCGAGCAGTCCGGTCAGGAGGAGCAGCAGCGTCGAGATGCCGATCCGCCACAGGGCGGCGCGCGAGGCGTGATGAAGCGATGCAGCGGAGAGACCGATGCGGAGCAGCGCCTCTCCACTCGCGCTCAGACGCGCAGGCGCGGCGATCTCAAATATCTCCTCATCCTGGTAGAGGGTGAAGCGGGTTTGCGGAATGGCAGCCTTCAGGGCGCTGCCGAGGAAAGGGTCCGATGTGAAGGCCCCCATCCCGGTCACCCCCTCCGAGGCAAGAAGAACACCGCTGGAATCCTGAACCACGGCGTAGCGGATCGTTTCATTGCCTGCGATCAGCTTGATGAAGGAGCCGGCGCCGATGGCGCGCCGGAAATCGAGAACCGATTCCGCATCAGCATGAACGACAATGGCGCCGCCGCCGCGGCGGTGTTTGGCGACCGCGAAAAAATCCCCGGCGCCGAAAAAGCGCTGCCGGAAACCGAGGAGCAGCTCGTCGCTGCTGTCAGCCAGCACCGGCTGCAAAAGCCTGCGCGGGGCCGATACCGGAGGCTCTCCAACGGTGGCATGGCTGGATAGCAGACGGCGACCCTCACGGTCAAAGATATTGATGCGGTGCAGATCGTTCTCCAGGGCGATCTGCCGGAGAGATGCAGAGGTGAGCCTCCCCTCCCGGTCCGCTATTTCGAGAAGACGCGCGTTATTCAGGAGCCGTTCCTCAAGCCCCGACTCGACGAACTCCCAGGAGAGAGCGGCGTTGTCGAGCCCGCGCTGCGCCAGGGCCATCACCGTGCGCGCCTGCTCCTCGAGGGCGGCGGTCAGCTCCCGCCGCGTGCTGCGCAGCTCGAGCAGAGCCCAGATCAGCACCATCACCGCCAGAGCGAGGGCCAGCGCAGCGGCCCAGCGGGTGTTGTAGAGTTGC
>JAKQKF010000531.1 GCA_029560815.1 bacterium | reverse complement strand
GGCCCAATCTGCACCTGCCGGCTTTTGCGGCGTGTGATGGCGATCTCGCTCATGATCTGGCCGTCACTGGATGACTCCCATCTGCCGGCCGATGGCGGTAAAAGCCGAGACGGCCTTGTCGAGATCCTCCGTTTCGTGGGCTGCGGAGATCTGCACGCGGATGCGCGCCGCCCCCCTGGCGACCACCGGATAGCTGAAGCCGATGACGTAGATCCCCTCTTCGAGCAGCCGGTCGGCCATTTCGTGGGCGAGGCGCTCCTCATAAAGCATGATCGGCACGATGGGATGCACCCCGGGACGGATGGCAAAGCCCGCGGCGCTCATTTTTTCACGAAAATAAGCAGTGTTGCGCTCAAGCTTGTCGCGGAGCGTGGTGGTCTCCGTGAGCATCTCAAGTACCGCGATGGTGGCGCCGGTGATAGCCGGGGCGAGCGAGTTGGAAAAGAGATAGGGGCGGCTCTTCTGGCGCAGATAGTCGATCATCTCTTTGTGGCCGGCGACGCATCCCCCCATGGCGCCGCCCAGGGCCTTGCCGAAGGTGGTGGTGATGAGGTCCACGCGCCCCTGCACCCCGCAGTACTCGATGGTGCCGCGGCCGTTCCGGCCCATGAAGCCGGTGGCATGGCTGTCATCGACCAGCACCAGCGCCTGGTATTTCTCCGCCAGATCGCAGATCTCGGCCAGACGGGCGATATCTCCGTCCATAGAAAAAACTCCGTCCGTGGCGATAAGACGGAAACGGGCGCTCCGGCTCTCTTGCAGCTTGGCCTCGAGATCGGCCATGTCGGCATGCTGGTAGATCAGGCGCTGGGCCTTGGCCAGGCGAATGCCGTCGATGATCGAGGCATGATTGAGACTATCGGTGATGATGGCGTTGTCCGGCCCCATGAAGGGTTCGAAAACCCCGCCATTGGCATCGAAACAGGCGGCGTAGAGAATGGCGTCATCCGTGCCGAGGAAGGCGGCCACCTTTTCCTCAAGCTCCTTGTGGATGGCGAGGGTGCCGCAGATGAAGCGGACCGAGGAGATTCCATAGCCCCAGCGTTCGATGCTCTTGCGGGCAGCTTCGACGACCCTGGGGTGGTTCGCCAGGCCGAGATAGTTATTGGCACAGAAATTGAGCACCTCGCGTCCTCCCCTGACGGCAATGCGGGCACCCTGGGGGGTCGTGATGATGCGCTCCTGTTTATAAAGGCCGGCCTGGCGGATTTCGCCTAGCAGCCCTTCAAGTTCCTGTTGTATAGCGCCGTACATATGGCCTCCGATTGTCGCTGCTTATCCGATCTCGAGGACCACCTTGCCGCAGTTGCCGGAGAGCATGGCATCGAATCCCTGCTGGAAATCGGCGAACTTGAGGCGGTGGGTCAACACCGGAGCGATATTGAGTCCGCTCTGGAGCATGGTCTGCATTTTGTACCAGGTTTCAAATATCTCGCGCCCGTAGATCCCCTTGAGATGGAGCCCCTTGAAAATGACCTGATCCCAGTTGATCTGGGTGCTGTTGGGCAAGAGTCCGAGCAGGGCGATGCGGCCGCCGTGATACATGTTTTCCAGCATGCCCTCAAAGGCGGCGGCATTGCCAGACATCTCAAGGCCGATGTCAAAACCGACCATGCCCAGTTCCCGGACGGCATCCCCGATCTCCTGCCGGGCGACGTTGATGGCCAGGGTAGCGCCCAGCTTGCGCGCCAGTTCTAGCCGGTATTCATTGACATCAGTGATGACCACATTGCGCGCCCCAACATGCTTGCAAATGGCGACCGCCATACAGCCGATGGGCCCGGCCCCGGTGATGAGAACGTCCTCTCCGACCATATCAAAGCTGAGGGCGCAGTGGGTAGCATTGCCGTAGGGATCGAAGAATGCGGCGATTTCCGAGGGGATCGAGTCCGCGACATGCCAGGCGTTGCCGGCCGGCAGGCAAAGGTATTCGGCGAAACAGCCGTCCCGATTGACGCCGACACCGACAGTGTTGGTACAGAGATGGCGGCGGCCGGCGCGACAGCTCCGGCAGAGGCCGCAGACGATGTGGCCTTCCCCCGAGACCCGATCGCCGATCTCGTAGCCGACCACATTCTGCCCCCTGGCGGCGACGACGCCGACAAATTCGTGCCCGATGGTCATGGGTGTTTTGATGGTGCGCTGCGACCACTCATCCCACTTGTAGATATGCAAATCAGTGCCGCAGATCGCCGTATGGGTAACCTTGATGAGCAGATCATTATTACCGTAGGCTGGCACAGGGACCTCTTCCATCCAGATCCCCATCCCCGCCTGCTTCTTGACCAGCGCCTTCATTAACATACCATTAGTCCCTCATTTACATGATTCACTTAAAGCGTGGATTACCTGATCAGCAGCATCTTCACCACTTGCGCGGGCTCTCCACGCAGGCATGCGAAATAAAGTCCCGAAGGCAGTGCATTGCCGCTGCGGTCTCGCGCCTCCCAGATCACCTCATGAGGACCGGCACGACACCCCGCGAAAGTGAGGCGGTCGACCTCCACGCCTGCCGCATTATAGATTACCACAATCGTCTCTCCTTCCCCTTCAGCCGGGAAGGAGCAGGGGATGACCGTCCGGCTGTTGAAAGGGTTGGGATAATTCTGTCCCAGGATAAAGCGAAGGGGCTGCTGTTCGTGTGCGCCTGCTGCGGCGATCCCGCTGGTGATCTCGCCGGTTCCGCCCGATTCTCGGTAGCGGGCGGAGAATTCCTGGCTGTAAAGGTTGGCGAGATGGCGGTCGTGGATGATCAGGGTGTTTTCGTCGTTGCGGGTATTAGCCGCATTGCTCCAGTTATGGGATCCGGTGACGACAGTCGGATCGGAACTGGCGTGGTTGGCGTCGACGATGAGGTATTTATGATGAAGGTCGGCGCTGAGGATATCGAGGTGAACATCGGCCGGCGGCGTCCAGGCGGTGGAGCCGCTGCCGGCCATGGCGTCATAGACGCTGTAGTCACTCGAAACGCTGCTGCGGTCGAAGACGCCGCGAATGGTCAGGCCCGGAATGGCGGCAAACTGGCTGCGCATGGCGTTCAGGATGGTGTTCTGGGTGAAGGC
>JAKQKF010000530.1 GCA_029560815.1 bacterium | reverse complement strand
GCCTTCACCCAGAACACCATCCTGAACGCCATGCGCAGCCAGTTTGCCGCCATTCCGGGCCTGACCATTCGCGGCGTCTTCGACCGCAGCAGCGTTTCGAGTGACTACAGCGTCTATGACGCCATGGCCGGCAGCGGCTCCTCCGCCTGGTCGCCGCCGGCGGATGTCCATCTCGATATCCTCAGCGCCGACCTTCATCATAAATACCTCATCGTCGACGCCAACCATGCCAGTTCCGATCCGACTGTCGTCACTGGATCCCATAACTGGAGCAATGCGGCCAATACCCGCAACGACGAGAACACCCTGATCATCCACGACCGCCATCTCGCCAACCTTTACAGCCAGGAATTCTCCGCCCGCTACCGCGAATCGGGCGGAACCGGCGATATCACCAGCGGGATCGCCGCAGCAGGTGCACAGGAACAGCAGCCCCTTCGCTTTGTCCTGGGACAGAATTATCCCAACCCTTTCAACAGCCGGACGGTCATCCCCTGCTCCTTCCCGGCTGAAGGGGAAGGAGAGACGATAGTGGTAATCTATAATGCGGCAGGCGTGGAGGTCGACCGCCTCACTTTCGCGGGGAGTCGTGCCGGCCGTCATGAGCTGATCTGGGAGGCGCGGGACCGCAGCGGAAAAGCACTGCCTTCGGGGCTTTATTTCGCACGCCTGCGGGGAGAACCCGTGCAAACGATTAAAATGCTGTTGATCAGGTAAATAACGCTTTAAGTGAATCATGTAAATGAGGATTTAATCGTATGTTGATGAAAGCGCTGGTCAAGAAGCAGGCCGGGATGGGGATCTGGATGGAAGAGGTCCCTGTGCCGGCCTATGGCAATAATGATCTGCTCATCAAGGTTACCCATACGGCGATTTGCGGCACTGATTTGCATATCTACAAGTGGGATGAGTGGTCGCAGCGCACCATCAAAACACCCATGACCATCGGGCACGAATTTGTCGGCGTCGTCGCTGCCAGGGGGCAGAATGTGGTCGGCTACGAGATCGGCGACCGGGTCTCGGGGGAAGGGCACATCGTCTGCGGCCTCTGCCGGAGCTGCCGCGCCGGCCGCCGCCATCTCTGCACCAACACTGTCGGCGTCGGCGTCAATCGGGACGGCTGTTTCGCCGAATACCTTTGCCTGCCGGCCGGCAACGCCTGGCATGTCGCGGACTCTATCCCCTCGGAAATCGCCGCATTCTTCGATCCCTACGGCAATGCCACCCACTGCGCCCTCAGCTTTGATATGGTCGGAGAGGACGTTCTCATCACCGGGGCCGGGCCCATCGGCTGTATGGCG
>JAKQKF010000524.1 GCA_029560815.1 bacterium | reverse complement strand
CCAGGGTTTTGCTCCAGATCTCCAGGGCTTTCCGGCAGAGGGGTTCGGCCTCCCGCAGCCGGCCGCCGTTGAAACAGGTATCGGAGAGGTTGTAGATGGCGATGGCGGTGTGCGGATGTTCCGGCCCCTCTGCGGCGGAATGGATAGCGATGGCCTGCCGATAGAGTTCGCTGGCTTCATCCAGGCGCCCGAGGGAATTGTTCAGGCTGGCCAGGCTTTCGATGATATCGGCCGTGCCGGGATGTTCCGGCCCCAGTGACCGGCTGGCCACGGCGAGGGCCTGGCGCAAAAGCGGTTCCGCCTGGCCGAACTTTTCCTGCTGTTGATAACAGCGGGCCAAATGGTTCATGAGGGCGGCGGTGTCCGGATGCTCGTCCCCAAGCAGTTTCCGCCGGATCGCCAGGGCCCTCAGATAATAGGGTTCCGCCAGGGCGGGCTCGCCCCTGTAAATATGGACGCTGGCCAGGTTGCTGAGCAGCAGGGCCACGTCTGGATGTTCCGGGCCAAACGCCTGTTCGTAGATGGCCAGCGCGCGCGTGTAAACCTGCTCCGCCCGCTCCAGTTCACCCCGCTCTCCATAGAGGTTGCCCAGATTGAGCAGGGTGTCGGCCACTGTGTTGTGCTCTTTGCCCAGCACGCGTTCCCGGGTGTCCAGCACGCGCAGATGCAGCTGTTCGGCCCGAGAGAGGTCACCCTGGTTTTTCAGCCAGTTGGCCAGGCCGCTCCGCAGGGTGGCGGTTTCCGGATGGTCCGGTCCGAGGGCGGTTTCGCAGATGGCCACGGCACGGTTGAGCAGCTCCTCCACCTGATCGAACTTGCCCAGGCATTGGAGGGTGAGGGCCAGATTGTGCATCAGCAGGGCCGTTTCGGGATGTTCGGGGCCAAGCTGTTGGATCCGCAGGTCCAGGGCCCGGCGCAGGGTTTGCTCTGCGAGTTCATATTTCCCCACCGCGTAATGGAAGAGGCCAAGATTGTTAAGAATGCTGATGGTATCGGGATGTTCGGGGCCGCAGACCCGCTCCTTGACCGCCAGGGCCCGCAGGAAGAGATCCTCCACCTGCTCATATCTGCCCTGGGAATCATGGAGGGAGGCCAGATTGACCAGGGTGTCGGCGGTGTCCGGATGTTCTGCGCCCAGCACGCGGACGCGGATATCCAAGGCTGCAGACAACAGTGGCTCGGCTTCTTCGAACTGGCCGGCGCGGTGGCAGAGGTTGCCCAGATTGTTCAGCACCGTGGCGGTGTCCGGATGATCAGGGCCAAGGACCTGTTGGCTCAGCTCCAGGGCTTTGCGGAAACACTCTTCCGCCCGGGGCAGCAGGCAGGTTTCGTCGTAATGGTTGCCGGCCTGGAACCAGTATTGGGCAGCCTGCCCACCCAGCCCAGCCAGCCCGAAGTGGCGGGCGATCTCCGCGGCAAAGGGGCCCGGATCACCGGCGTGGATGATTTGCAGGGATTCCGCGGCCAAGCGGTGCAGATCGCGCAGGCGGGAGCCCAGGGTGCGCTGGTAGATGGTGTCGCGGATGAGGATGTGGGAAAAGATGTAGCTGAGTTCATCCACCGAGCGCCAGATGCGGTTGCGGACACCGGTTTCAAGCTCGGGCTGGAGGTCCAGGTCCAGCATGCGCGAGAGCACTTGGATGTTGAATTCCGCGCCCAGAACGCTGGCTGAGGTCACGCACTCGCGCACGTCATCGGCCAGCCGGTCGATCCTGCCGCCCACGATGTCGCTGATGCCGAAGGAAGAGAGGTAGCCCAGTTCGGCGGTGATCGCCCCCTTGGCGTTGAGGCTGCCGTTTTCCTGCAAATAGGCGGTTAGCTGTTCCACAAAGAGGGGATTGCCCATGGAGCGGGCGGCGATCAGTTCCAGGGTGGAGGCTGGAACCGCGTCCAGGCGCAGGATGGAGCCTATCAGGGCGGCACAGCCGGAGGCATCCAGATTGCCCAGTTGCAGATGGCAGGCCTGATGGCCGGGAAGCAACAGGTCCAGATCCGCGCCATCCTCCAGGGGACGGCAGGAACAGATCAGCGGCAGGGGCATGGTCCCGCTGGCGCTGAGTTCGCGCAGCACAGCCAGGCTCTCCGGGTCCAGCCACTGGGCGTCGTCCACATGGATGAGGACGGTCTGGCCGGCAGCCAGCCGGGCGATGAAAGCCAGCAGGGCATTGGCGAGCTGGGCGGGTTTCTCCTCCGGCGGCAACATGCTCCAGACCGAACCTTCAGATTCATATCCGAGCAGGCTGGCAAGCACGGATTCCACGCGCAGCAGTTCCGCGTCTCCCTGCGCCAGCTCACTCCACAGGGCGTTGAACATGGCCAGGCCGGCTGCCTGGGGCAGAAGGGGATTGTAATAGAAAGCGGCGTGGGCGATCTGCCGGAAGGCTTCCAGAGGCTCGCGGACAAGGGGATCGCAGGTGATCTGGAACACGTGCCAACCCGCGGCCAGCCAGGGCGCCAGGGCCTCCCTCACCAAGCGGGATTTGCCGATACCCGGCTCTCCGCAAACGTAGATGACGGGATTGGAGCCGGAATCCGGAGCCGCAGCGAGCATTTGCCTTAGTGAAGCCAGTTCCGCTTCCCGGCCGGTGAAGGC
>JAKQKF010000503.1 GCA_029560815.1 bacterium | reverse complement strand
CATGATGAACAGCCAGCTGGGCGCATGGACCGAACTCCGCCACGACAATCTCCTCTACGCCAAGCAGTCCTATTCGGGGATGGTGATCTGCTCCTTCCCGCATGTCTACATCGAGCCGATCCCTGAGCTCTATGACGCCCTGGCCCGGATGGCCCGCGCCGGCGCGGCACGATTCTCCGGCACCAGCTATGACGCCCTCATCGCGGACTATTTCAGCAGCAGCGCGGCCACCTTCGACACCCTGGGAGCCATCGCCGGCAAGCTGGAGCAAGGCGCAACCCTGGCTGAAAAGGAGACCCTTTTCCTGCAGCGAACCCTGCGACAAAGTATGGAAGGCTGCGGCGGCCCCACTTTCACCGGCTGGTACCCGAGGCTTTACCTCTATTATGATTCAGATGGAATGACCCGGAAGGATTATCTGGTCGCGGATATCCATACTGCGCCGACGGATGAATTTGGCGCCATGGTGGGATGGGTCAAGCATGTAGGCACCGGCCCGATCAATCTCGGCATATTCGTCCTGCCCCTTGCCGGGAGAAATATCGCCTTTACCGGCCCGATGATGAGCTACTACGAGCATCTCGCCACCAATTTCCGGCGGCTGACCGATGAAGAGTGGGCGGAGATTTACAGCCTCGCCCCCTCACTGCGCCCCGATTTCGTCCATCCCTATCTGGCGGATCAAAAGGGCGCCGCCCGCGGCGGCGGCACCATGCTGCTGACCGGGGTCGAAGAGAGGCCGGAGGCGGCCGGAGGGCCGGCCACCCCCCTGCTGGCGGCTAACTGGCCCAATCCCTTCAATGCCTCGACCCTGATTCGTATCACCATCCCCTCCGGAGGCCATGCCTCCTCCGCCCGGCTGGCGGTCTACGACCGCCGCGGCCGGCTGGTGCGGCTGCTCTTCACCGGCCAGGCTGCACCCGGCCACTATCTGGCGCGCTGGGACGGCCGCGACGAGGGCGGCCGGCCGGCGCCGAGCGGAATATATTTTTATCGGTTTACGCAGGGTGAACAGGTGGTAGAGGGCAGGATGAGTCTGGTGAGGTAAGCACTGTACGATTGATTAAAACAGCACAATGGCAGGATAAACCCGGTGAGGCAAGTGCTGCACGGTTGATCAAACCGGCTTGAGAGCAGGATGAGCCCAGCAAGGCAAGGGCGCTGATACTGGCTAAGGCTGCACCAGGGGCCGGTCGAGATCAGCGCACAGGATCCCGCCGGCCTGCTTTTCCGTCTACGTCATCCTTTCGCGAAAGATCTGCGGAATGCGGATGATCTTCTCCTCGCGCGTCACCCAGGCGAACTTGACCTCCGCCAGGGCCCCCATTTTACCTGTGCTCCGGTTGAA
>JAKQKF010000478.1 GCA_029560815.1 bacterium | reverse complement strand
CCCCCCCGAGCAGCCCCTTCTGGTCGAGATTGGGGATGGCGGCCAGAGTCTCCTCCCTGGAGATCTTTTGCGAGGGGCCGAGCCCCATCTTGCCGGACATGATGTCGTAAAACTTCATGCCGACATTGTAAAAGGGGCCTTCCCACCACTCATAGACCGGGATGATGAACTGCTGGTTGCGGACCAGATGGGGAGCGTTCTGCATCATCAATCCGCGCTCATGCAGGGCCTCGAAGACCAGAGAGAGGTCTCCCTGGGCGAGATAGCGCACCCCGCCGTGGATGAGCTTGGTGCTGCGGCTGGTGGTGCCCTTGGCGAAATCGGCCTGCTCGACCAGCAGGGTCTCGTAGCCGCGGGCGGCCGCATCGACCGCGCAGCCGAGGCCGGTCGCCCCGCCGCCGATGATGATCACATCCCAGATTTTACCGGGATCGGATGTCAGATTCTGCAGCGCGTGCTCTCTGTTCATGTTCTTCTCCTCGGTCATGATGCTGTCTTATCCGTGGGTGGAAACAACCGCCGTCTTCTATATTCTCATAAATCCAATCAAGTGATTAATTGGAAGGCCAAGCTCCACCAATTATGGGCAGAGAGGGCGGCCCCCCTGCGTATGTTTTTTAAGAAAGGAGACGATTTGATAAATCGGGTGGTGCAGGAAGTGGCCGGAAACAAGTAGAACGGATAGAGGATGGGTACCTGGACTGGATTAAAACTTGTTTGGAATAAGCATCTTTATTATGTGACGGGCGAGAGTCTCCCTGATTTCATTGTGTCTTGGGACAGGTTGACATATCTTTGTCATGGGATTCTGATACCAATCATGCTTTCCACCATGACGTATGAGAACACAACCCATCTCTTCAAGGAGTTTAATCAGCTCTTTGCGTTTCATTCAACAGCCAGTTCCCCAACCTGATGAACCTGTGGAATTGCGCCGCTGGATAATTCGGTATAAATCTCCAGCAAATTTTCTTTCAATTCTTCCAGCGTTTCGCCCTGGGTGCGATAATCAGGATACTCCTCCAGCCAGCCGATGAACATGCCATCTTCCTGGTAAAATATAAATTTCTTTGTAACCATGACTCAAATTTCTCCTTGCAATCAATCTCACAATAGTATCGATGACTGATTTAGTATAGGCAATACACCTAATTAAGTCAAGTGAAAACTGCCTCGGAGCTGTACCCGAAAACACCGTGGTCTCACCCTGGGTGCGGGGCTCTACGTCTCCGCTCCTCTGCGCGAGACAGCTTCTTCCCCCCCAAAAACACCAAGGGCCTGGTGTGTCGGTCACGCCAGGCCCTTTGCTGTCCGCTACACCGAATGCTCCGGCGGCTTGGGGATCCCCTCGCGCGGAGTCCAGTTCTCCACCGGCGGCGCCACCTCGCTGGCGTGTTTGTCCTTGCAGCCGCCCAGCTTTTGCCTGAACATGAACTGCTTCATCAGCTGAATGGCGAAGGCCGGATCCACCCCCTTGGGGCAGACATCCGAGCAGGCTCCGGCGAAATGGCAGCGGAAAGCGCCGTGCGCGGTAAAAACCTCCACACCGCGCTCGGCCGCCCCCTCGTCGCGGCTGTCCGAAGTATAGCGCCACGCCTGCGCCAGCGCCTGCGGGCCGAGAAAACTCTCGTCGGTCCCCACGGTCGGACAGGCGGCCAGGCAGGCCCCGCACTTGATACAGTAGGCGAACTGGATATAGTTGATCAGCTCCTCCTTGCTCTGAAAAAACTCGCCGGTCGGGCTCTCCAGCTCCTCGACATTCTTGCGGATGAGGAAAGGCTTGATCGCCGCATGTTTGGCGAAAAAGGGCTCGAGGTCCGGCACCAGGTCGCGGATGATGTCATAGTTGGGCAGGGGCTTGACCACCACCTTGCCGCCGCCGAGATGGGCCACCTGATTGGCGCAGGCCAGGCGCGGCTTGCCGTTGATGAACATCGCGCACGAGCCGCACACCCCCATCCGGCACGAGGAGCGCCAGCTCAGGGTCGGGTCGAGGTTCTCCTTGATCCAGAGCAGGCCGTCCAGCACCGTCAGCCCCTTGGGCGACGGTACTTCGTAGCTCTGCATGCGCGGTTTGGCGTCCACGCCCGGGTTGTAGCGCAGCACTTCAAAGATCACTTTTTTCGGGGCGTCGCTCATGAGACCACCTCCTTCATGGCATAGACGGCGATGGCCACATAGGCGCCGTAGATGAAGAGCAGGAGGCCGCCGAGCACCACCAGCCAGGAGATCGCCTTTTGCGTCCCCTTGCGCAGATTGAGTTCGAAAAGGATGCTGCGAAAGCCGTAGAGGCCGTGGTAGAGCGCTGCGCCGAGCAGCAGGATATAGGTCACCATGAAAAAGCCCTGCTGGCTGCGGGCGATCACCGTCTCCCATTCGGTGGCGTTCGCATAGAGGCCGATGATATCATCCAGGTGCATGACCGCCATGTGCAGGCCGACCAGCACCAGGATCACCGCACCGGCGATGATGTGCCAAAACCATAAAGTGGATTCACGCATTCGCTGTTCTCCTTATCCGGAAAGATCTTGTGTTCTGTTCCCGGAGACCGCCGCCGGAGGCCTCTGCCGGTATTGGCAGCGCTCCGTGCGGGCGGATTCCGCCGCCTATTCGGCTCCCAGCACGAAGAAATCGAGGCCGCCGGTGATGATCAGGATCGCCGCCAGCACCATCACGGCGATCAGTACCGGGCGCTGTTTCATCACCGCGCTGCGGTAGGGAAAGAGCGGCCGCGTCGGCTTGCCCATCAGCAGCCCCAGTTCGGTCAGCGCGAGCCGGACGCCGTTGAGGGCGTGATATACGACAGCGATGAAGACCAGATATTCGCCCACCTTAAAGATCCCGCTGTCGAGGCCGCCCATCCATTTGATCCAGGAGTGTTCGCCGCCGAGGCGCGAGCCGGTGACGAAGATATGGAGGACGAAATAGAGCAGCAGCCCCAGTCCGGTGACGCGGTGCAGGGCGTAGGCATAACGCTCCAGCCCGTAGCGCCCGCCGCTGAGCCATCCCAGGAGGCCGAGCCTGTTCTTGTAATGTTTTGCGGTTTCTGCCATTGGTCAATCCTCATGAAGGTCTTAGTATTTGCGCTCCACCGGTTTCCATTTGGTGATGGTCACCGACTTGTAGTCCAGCTTCGGGCCCGAGGGGGTATGGAAAGCCAGGGTGTGCTTGAGCCATTTTTCGTCGTCGCGCACCGGGAAATCGCGCCGGGCGTGGCCGCCGCGGGACTCGGTGCGGGTCAGCGCGCCGGTCACCCTCACCTCGGCCAGGTCGATGAGATTTTGCAGCTCCAGGGCATAGACGAGGTTGGTGTTGAAGGTGCGGCTCTTGTCCTGAATGGTGATGTTGGCGAAGCGTTTTTTCAGCGACTGGATGATCTCCAGGGCCTTTTCCAGCTCCGGACCGGTGCGGTAGACGCCGACGTACTTGTCCATGGTGGCGCGCAGCTCCTTGCGCAGGTCGTAGAGGTTTTCGGGCCCGCTGCGGCCGAGGATCTCGCCGAATACCCGTTTCTCCTCCTCGTCCAGCAGCTCGCGGGCGAGGGCCGGCGGTTCGCTCACGGTGGCGCAGTATCTGGCCGCCTCGCCGCCGGTGATCTTGCCCCAGACCAGGCATTCGCCGGTCGAGTTGGAGCCGAGGCGGTTGGCCCCGTGCAGGCTTGAGCAGGAGGCTTCGCCCGCGGTCCAGATCCCCTTGATGCGGGTGGCGCCGTTGATGTCGCATTCGACTCCGCCCATGGAATAGTGGGCGACCGGCCGGCAGGGGATGGGTTCGGTGATCGGTTCGAGGTCGTTGAACTCCATGCAGACCTCGCGGATCAGCGGCAGGGCTTCGTTGATGCGGTCAGCCCCCAGGTGGGTCAGGTCGAGGTGGATATAGTCGAGTCCGCCCGGGCCTTTAAAGCCGCGCCCCTCCTCGATCTCGGTCATCTCCGAGCGCGAGATCAGGTCGCGCGGGGCCAGTTCCATCTTGTTCGGGGCGTATTTCTCCATAAAACGCTCACCCTTCGAGTTTCTCAGATAGCCGCCCTCGCCGCGGCACGCCTCGGTGATGAGGATGCCGGAGGGGACCAGTCCGGTCGGATGGAACTGAAGAAACTCCATGTCCTCGAGGGGCAGGCCGGCGCGATAGGCCAGGGCCATGCCGTCGCCGGTGACGGTTTGGGAATAGGTGGTGAAACCGTAGAGCGTGCCGCCGCCGCCGGTGCAGATGATCAGGGCCTTGCCGCGGATGAGGGTGAACTCGCCGGTGGTCATGTTCATCGCCGCCAGGCCGCGGAACTCTCCGCCCTCGACCAGGATGGCGGTGACGAAGAATTCGTTATAGTGGGTGGCGTTGTTGTACTTGAGCAGGGTGTCATAGAGGGTTTGCAGCTCGAAAAAGCCGGTCTTGTCGGCCGCCAGCACGGCGCGGGGGTAGCTGTGGCCGCCGAAGGGGCGCTGGGCGATGCGGCCGTCGTCGCGGCGGGTCCAGGGGATGCCCCAGTGGTCGAGCTGGAGGATTTCGCCGGGCATGGTGTTGACAAAGAGGTCCACCACATCCTGATCGGCGAGGAAATCGCTCCCCTTGACCGTATCCCAGGCGTGCAGCTCGAGGCTGTCGCCATCCTCGGTGCGCATCACCGCGGCGGTGCCGCCCTCGGCCGCGACCGAATGGGCGCGCATCATCTGGTTCTTGGTGACCACCGCGATGTCGATCTTGCCCTGGGTCTGGCGCGATGCCTCGATGGCCGCGCGCAGGCCGGCCAGTCCCGCTCCGAATATGACGAGATCATGGGTCAAAACTTTTGACATGCATCTCCTCCTCTGTTAGAGCTGTGCTGAAATGGGTATAGGGTTGTACGGAATGAAATTGCGGCGGGTTGAAGCGATATGAGAGCGTCTGCTTCATGTAGGCTGAGACCTAAATTGGACGGTTTTTCAGGCTGTCTCAAGTTAGGATTCTATTTGGATTATGTCAAGGGAAATCTGCACTGAAAAGAAGAGCCTCCCGCCAAGCCGGGGAGTAAAAATTCTCACACAGTGGCACAGAGAGTAAAAACTTTCTCCCGCCAAGCCGCCAAGATCGCAGAGAGGAAAAGAGAAACCTCCCGCCGAGCCGGGGAGTATAAATTCTCACACAGTGGCACGGAGAGCACAGAGAGTAAAAACATTCTCCCGCAGAGCCGCCAAGATCGCAGAGAGTTTTGTTTATCTCTGCGCCTCTGCTTCTCTGCGCGCGGATAATTTTTATCTTGGGGAGGTGGCGGGGCTTGGTGCCTTTGTGCCTCCGTGAGAGTTATTTTAATTTTTTGGGGGTGGCGGCTGGGTGCTCTGCG
>JAKQKF010000463.1 GCA_029560815.1 bacterium | reverse complement strand
GGTGGTGGGTGAAAAGAGCCCGGAGGGCACGGTCACCACACCGGAGACGGTCACCACGGTGTTGATCGTATAGGGCGAGGCCGGTCTGCCGGCGGCATCATTACGGTGCAGGTTGATGATATCGATGGAAAAAAGCGGGGTAGTAATGAAAAGCAGGAGACCGGTGAAGAGGGAAAAACAGCAATTCTTTTTCATCAAGGTTCCAATCTGCAGGCAGCATACTCCGAATAAGACCTGATCCTGCGTGACCATCGCAGACAGTCTGGTGTTGCCTATAAATATAGCTATTACCCTACTCTTTGTCAACACTAAAACCGCCTTAAAAAAAGGTTGCAGATGTGCTGGAAGGTTCGTAAATTTAGGCCGTTTAATTATGTTAATTTGATTTAACTTTACGGCTTGTGCCGGGATAAAGCATGGACATCTCACATGATCTCCTGACCCAGGAATACATCGAGGTCATCCGCGATCTGGAGAAGAAGAACCGCGTTGCCAGGATCAAGGATATCGCCTCGGTGCGCGGCGTCACCTGCGCCAATGTCTCGGTAGCCATGACTAATCTGGCCCGAAAAGAGCTGGTTGTGCATGAGCAATATGGTCATGTCGTCCTTACCAGCGCCGGACGGCGTCTGGCGCGCAATCTCGAGAAACGGCACCTGGCGATCAGGCGGTTCATGACAGATGTGCTCGGTCTGGAAACCGAGCTGGCGGAGAGCGAAGCCTGCAAACTGGAGCATGTAATGAGTCCCCTGGCCATGCAGGCGATCAGCAGATTTCTGCTTTTCGTCGAACGCTGCCCCAAACGCGACCGGGAAAACGTCGTCCTGTTTCGTATGTGTGGTCTTTTCGGCGACAGCGCTGCCACCTGCATCAAATGTGCCCAAGCGGGCAATGAAGAGGAGAACCCGGCTGAAGATGAACTTTAGATTCCGGCGCTATGCACACAAGCGGACAAGAGCCAGTGCCATCCGCCTCTCCGAGATGCACACCGGCCAGCACGGGAAAATTGCCGAGATCGTGGGCGGGTGGCATCTGCGTCAATCCCTCAATCAGGTGGGCATCCATGTCGACGATGAGTTCGTCGTCGAACGCGGTGCGCATCTCGGCGGTCCCATCCTGATCCAGATTAACTCGGCCCAAATCGCCCTCGGGCATGGCATGGGCCAGAAAATTATAGTCTGCCTCAATGAAAACCAACAAAACTGATCCTGACCTTTCTCTGCACCAGGACACGCCCTCCCATCCGGAGGATGAACATCCTCGTATTATCCTGCTCGGGCAGCCCAACAGCGGCAAAAGCACCATTTTCAACCAGGTGGCGGGATATCGCTCGATTACCACCAATTTTCCCGGCGCAACCGTCGAATTCACCAACAGCCACATCCGCATCGACGGCCAGACCTGTGATCTAATCGATCTGCCGGGTGTCTACTCTCTCACCGCTCTCGATAATGCCGCACGCGAAACCAAACGTTATCTCCTCGAAGAGCCCGTTTCCCTGATCATCAATGTCATCGATGCCTCTCTCCTCTGCCGCAGTCTTGAGCTGACCCTGCAAATCATCGAACTGGGAAAACCGATGGTGATCTGCCTGAATATGATCGATGAGGCGGAGAGAAAGGGCATCAACATCGATGAAGCGCGCCTGAGTGCACTCCTGGGTGTGCCGGTGGTCTCCACCAATGCCGCTCAGGGGGTTCGCATTCACGAGCTCTTCATGGCGGTTTTTACTACACTGGAGGCTCCCATCCGGCCGCGCACCCCACTGATGAGCCGCCATGTCGAACAAACCGTGCAGACCCTGGCCGATCAGCTGCAGGAGTGCCCCGCCGTGCCCTGCATATCGCCCCGCCTGCTGGCCATCAAGCTGCTGGAGGGCGATCCCTATTTCACGGTCTGGCTCAACCAGGATAAAAACGGCATCTGCATACGGGTGAAGGAGCTGCAGCAGACCCTCGAGGAGGCCCATGGCCAACCGGCCGACTCGGTGATCTCGGCGGAGCGGCACGCCCTCTCCATGGGTTTGTTTGAGGAATGCACTACTCTTGTTCATCCCCAACATTCCTGGCACTCCTGGCGCGCCCATCTCGACCGGGCCGTGATGCACCCCTTCTGGGGATACATCATCATGGCTGCCGTCCTTTTCACCTTTTTCAATCTGATTTTCAAATTCGGGGCAGTCCTGGAACAACCGATCCTCGCCTTTTTCGCGCACAGCGAGCACTGGCTGGCCACCCTTCTGCCGGCGGGTTCACTCGGATTCAGCCTCATCAAAGGCATCATGCAGGGGTTGGCAGGTGGAACTGCCATCGTCCTGCCCTATCTGATCCCCTTTCTGATCGGCATGTCCCTGATCGAGGATATCGGATATCTACCGCGCATCGCCTTCCTCATGGACAATTTCATGCACCGCCTCGGGCTGCATGGGACCTCCGTCGTGCCCGGGATCCTCGGCTATGGCTGCAGTGTACCCGCGGTCATGGCCACGCGCATCCTCCCCAGCGCCCGCGACCGCTTCATCGCCGCCGTTGCCGCCATCCTGGTCCCCTGTTCAGCGCGCATGACCATCATCCTCGGCCTGGTCGGCTACTACCTGGGGGGAACCGCCGCCCTGTTCATCTATATTCTCAATCTGGTGGTGATCACCGTGGTGGGGACGGTGTTGGCGCGGCTGATGCCGGAGGAGTCGCCGGGGATGGTGCTGGTCATCCCCTCCTACAAGCGGCCGGAACTCAAGACCGTTCTCGCCAAGACCTGGCTGCGCAGCAAGGATTTTGTCATCTTCGCCTGGCCGATCCTCATCGCCGGCAGCCTCGTGCTCAGCCTGGTCGAGGTCTTCGGCTGGGATCAGATCATCACGGCGCTGCTCTCGCCGCTGCTCAGGCTGCTCGACCTGCCTGCCGAAGTGGGCATGACCCTCATCTTCGGCATTCTGCGCAAGGAGCTTTCGATGATCATGCTCATCCAGGCGCTGGGCACTACCAATGTGGCCAGCGTGATGAGCTCCACCCAGATTCTCGTTTTCACTGTTTTTGTGGTCTTTTATTTTCCCTGTCTCGCCACTTTTGGTATTCTGGGGCATGAAGTAGGTTGGCCACGTGCGATCGCAGCCTCTCTGCTGACCTTTTTCCTTGCGGTTCTGCTCGGGGTGGCGGCCAGATTACTCGGTCCACTGTTTTTCTGATTCATTCGCCGTTTTGCCATGAAAGGAGTCTAGATGAAGCGAACGATTCTTCTGCTGCTCTTTACGGTGCCGTTGTTTGCTCAGAGCGGCAGGGTTACCGGGGTGGTCGTCGACCAGGCCACCGGCAAACCCCTGCACGGGGCCAATGTCTTCTGCCGCGAAATCAACATCGGAGCAGTCACGGATGGTGCCGGGGGGTTCCGGTTCGATCACCTGCCTTTGGGCCAGCACACCCTCCGCGCCGCTTTTATCGGCTATCGTCCTGCCTTCAAGATGGTGCAGGTTGGGCAGGAAATCAGCGAGCTACGCTTTGAATTGACCACCTCCCCCCTGCCGGTGATGGATATGACCATCACCATGCCGCGTTATGCCACCACCCTGAGCGAATCCGCCCTGCCCTTGAGTGTGGTGAGCAGCGAAAAGCTGGAGAGCACGGCCCCGACCACCGTTTCCGACGCCCTGCAGAGCGAGCCGGGGATCGCCCTGCAGCGGGACGGCATCTGGGCCACCAGCGTCAGCATCCGCGGGCTCGGCCGCAACAGCATCGTCACCCTGATCGACGGCAATCGCATTGATACGGCGACGGATCTCGCCTCCGGGCTCTCCATGTTCGACATGCAGGAAATCGAACGCATCGAGGTGATCAAGGGGGCTGCATCGGCTCTCTACGGTTCCGGCGCCATGGGGGGTGTGATCAATGTCATCAGCCGGGATGGCTGGTACCAGGAGACCCCTTACTGGCATGCGCGCCTGATGAGCAGATACGCCAGCGTCAACAACAGTGGGCAGGGTCACATCACCCTCAATGCCGGCGGCAGCAAGTGGTACGGTCAGTTCAGCGGCGCGCTGCGCAAGGCAGACGACACCGAAACCCCCACTGGCATGCTGGAAAACAGCCAGTATCGCGATAACAACCTCTCGGCGCGGCTCTCCCTGCGGCCCTTGCAGAACCATGAGCTCAAGTTCAACTACCAGCGCTTTTATGCGGAGGATGTGGGCATGCCGGGCGGATATCCGGTCTTCTCGAGCAGCGCTACGGTGCGTTATCCCTTTGAAAAGCGCGAGCTCATGAGCGGCGAATATATCGCCAGCCATATTTCGCGCCATCTCCAGCAGCTTTCCGTCAAGCTCTACAATCAGAAAATCTGGCGCGACGTCGAGAACATCCCGCACACCGTCACTTCGATCCCCGCCAGCGGCACGCAGCCGGCGCGCAAGGTCAACGCCCTGCGTATACTTCCCGGCGCCACCCATGATCTGAACGGCCTGCAGGTGCAGGGGGATTTTTTCCCGGGCAAACACCACCTTCTCATCGCCGGCCTCGACGCCTGGCAAAAAGCCTATGAAGGTTATCGCACCAAGGAAACCCGGATCGACATCCTCAATCCGGATGGCTCGGTTAAAAAGAGCACCTTCCGCACGATCGGCGAAGCCCCCCTTCCGGATGCCACCTACAGCAGCATCGGCCTCTATGCCCAGGATGAATGGCGGCTGCTGGAGGAACGGTTGATCCTGGGACTGGGCGGACGCATCGACCAGATCAAAACCGAGAACGATCAGACCCTTAACCCCCTCTATGAAATCGTCGACGGAGTGCGTAACAATGCGCCAGCCGGTCAGATAGTGCTCTGGCCGGAGGAATCCGCCACCGACCATTCATGGAGCGGCAATTTATCACTGCTCTATCGCATCAGGGAACAAATGGATTTGACCCTGAATCTGGGCCGCTCCTTCCGCGTCCCTTCACTCGAAGAGCGCTATCAGTACATTGATCAGGGCAGCCTGGTCAAGGTGGGCGATCCTGATCTCGAGCCCGAGCAAGGGGGTTTCACCGACCTCGGCCTGCGCATCTGGTCCGACCGGCTGCAGCTGCAGGTGAACGGCTTTTATAATCGCATGAACAATCTGGTAGCGGAGATGCCCGGAAGTTACGAGAACCGCAAGGCCCTGCTCAAGACCAACATCGGCAGGGCGGAACTGTACGGTTGCGACGCGCGGATCGATTTCAAGCCCGCGCAGGGATGCGCCATCTGGGCCCGTGCGGCCTATGTGCACGGTGAGGATCTGCGAACCAATAAACCCCTGTCACAGATCGCCCCGCTCAATGGCAGCATCGGCTACCACAACGGCTGCCTCAACTGGCTGTCGATCGATCTCTCTGCCATGATGTTCGCAACCCAGGAACGTCTGGCGGACGGCGAGGTGCGGACACCCGGTTATCTCTATTATAACTTTTATCTCAACAGCCGTGCGATACCGCTGGGCAGCGCCAGGGGCTTCCTGACCGTCGGTGTCGAGAACATCACCAACCGCGCCTTCAGGAACCATCTGTCGACTAATCGCGGACTGGTCGCCATCGAGCCGGGGCGCAACTTCACCGCCACCTGGCGGATGGAGATTTAACAAAAAGGGCTGCTTTTGAGCAGCCCTTTTCTTTATTCACTACCGGTGGATGCCCGCTTTTTGGGGCTGGAGGGAAAAAGGAGGAGCACCCCCATCAACGCGCCATAGCCGCTGCTGATGATGGGATTGCCGGTGATGGGGCAGCTGCCGGTGCGGCAGCCGATAAAATAATAAAATGCGAAACCGCCAGCGGCGCCGATCAGGGCACCGAGGGCGAGACGAAGATATCTGTTCATATTTTATCCTTACAGTTTTGGATGCGGCCCAACTGACCGCGATCAGGATGCTCAGGAAAAACCGCCACTGCCGCACCCAGGCGAAGGAGAAACAAAGCCGGACGAGCCGCTTTTGGCGGAGGCGGCGATAGCCGAAAAGAGCTTTTCGGGTTTTGGCGCAGCACAGAGCGGGCACTGCAGATCCGAACCATCAGCGCCCATGCGCTGAAAGGCCTCAAAGCGATGACCGCAATCGCTGCATCTATACTCGTAGATTGGCATCTAAACTATTCCTTTTATGCACTTTCCCTCTCCTCATCGCCTCTATCCCTTTTCTCTTCCTCCGGAAGAGCACAAGAGGCTGACATTCAGGT
>JAKQKF010000447.1 GCA_029560815.1 bacterium | reverse complement strand
TATCCGCCTGCCCCTGCATGGTCCGGCGGCGGAGGCGGCGGCGCAGCGCTCAGGTGCGGCCGGCGTGATCGAGGGGCTGCCGCATGGCTATGAGACCATGCTCGGCAAATGGTTCGACGAAGGTGAGGAGCTGAGCAGGGGAGAGTGGCAGAGGATCGCGGTGGCGCGGGCCTTTGTGCGCGACGCCCCGATCATGATCTTCGACGAGCCCACCAGCGCCCTCGATGCCCGCAACGAGTACGAAATGCTCAATGCCTGGATGACGCGGGCCCGTGGCCGCATCGCCCTGCTCATCAGCCACCGGGTCTCGACCCTGCAGAGCGCCGACCGCATCGTCATGTTCAGGGAGGGGCGCATCGTCGAGAGCGGCAATCATGAGCAGCTGTGGGCCGCCGGCGGCCTCTATGCTGAACTCTTCAATCAGCCGGTGCCGGGCCAGTTGTGATCATCCGTAGTATGGATGGGGCGGTGTCTCTTTCGCCAGCCCAGGCGTGGGTTCTCGGCATCCTGCGCGCGCGCCTGCGCGGTCTGGATGCACCCCCGCCGCCGGCATCGCCTTCAGTGTGTGAGGAGGCCATTGCTCATACTATCAAACAGCGCGTGGCGCTGCTACTGTACGATTATGTAAAACGGCGGCCGGACTGCGTTCCGGAGTTTTGCCTCGTTGAACTCAAACGGCTCTACCGCGACGGTTCCATTCACGGCATCAGACTGGAAGGAGAACTGCTGGCCCTGCATAAAATATTTGGTGCAGCGGGCCTTCCTTTCATGCCGCTCAAGGGACTGGTCCTTTCGCACTTTCTCTATCAGGATCCCGTCCTGCGGCCCTGTGTGGATATCGATCTTCTGGTGCCCGGCGCCGAGCTGGCACGCGCCGCTGCCCTGCTGCGCGAGCGCGGCTACCGGTTTATAACGCACTGGAACTCCCGGCGGGACCGGTTCCGCCGCCGGGTTTCCAACCACTGGGAACTGTTCCATCCGGAGCGCCGGATCATGCTGGAGCTGCATCACCAGCTGCTCTCGCGGAGCTGTTCATCCAAACTCGGGATTGAGGGGATCTGGCGGAATGCGCAGGCGGTTGCCTTGAGCGGCAGGGAATTCCTCTTTATGAGCCCGGAAGACCTGCTGCTCTACCTGGCGGTGCACAGTGCCAAGGAGAACTGGGCCTCCCTTCTGCAGGTTTATGACATGGCCGCCCTGATTTCGGTCCATCCGCACCTCGACTGGGCGGCGGTGCTGGCCCGGGCGGAGGAGTGGCACTCTCTGCGTCGGCTGATGATCAGCTGCGCCCTGGCGGCGGAGCTGTTCCAGGTGGAGCTGCCGGCGCCTGTGCAGTCGGAGGCCGACCGCACCACCCGCCTGCAGCCTTTTGTGCAGGCCGCCCTGCAGCGCCTGCTGGCGTTGGATCCTCTGCCTCCGATCTCCCGCTGGCAGGAGGCCTGGAACGATCTCGGCCTGGCGGAGCGCTGGCGGGACCGCCTCACTATCCTTTTCTACAAGGGGTTGAATCAACTAGCGGGCTTGACGGCGCTGCTGCCGGAGGGACAGGAAGCCGCCTCCGGGCAAGAGAGCACCAACTGACCATCTGACCCGGGCATATCCATCATCTGAAGAAAAGGCGGCTGCATAGCCGCCTTTTCTTTTATGCCTTGGTAAAGCCATTTTTTTGCATTTATCGCAAATTCTTGTTGCATCTTTGACAGGTCATGATTACATTTCAATATCGTTAATTTTCGCCGGCCATGGGGAGAATAGGCCTGCCAAAAACGGTTCCCATGGCTGGTTGGGATGAGCCAAGGCCCTCTTCGCTCACTCTGTTTTCGCATCCTTTGTCCTGCACCATCTCGCAGCTGCAATCCCTACTAGTGGGGGGATCTGCCTGAGTTGATTCGTTTCACTTGATGGTGTGGGAAAAGTGCTGCGCCTCGCAGTTGTTTCCCTTTCCCTTTTGCATCCTCCATCTTTGTTATCAGGGTTATTTATGGCTTTCAT
>JAKQKF010000444.1 GCA_029560815.1 bacterium | reverse complement strand
TTGAAAGCGAATTTGGCGACCGATTTATCCGGTTTGATGCGGTAGACATCGGGATTGTTGCCGACGCCCCAGAGATTCTTGCTGGCGTCAAAATCGATGTCCATGATATTGCCCAGGCCGGTGGAGGCAAAAACCGCCGGTTTGGCATCGCCCGCCTTGTAGCTAAAGATGCCCTTGACGTTGCGGACGCCGTAGAGGGTGCCGCCCGGGCCTATCTTCATCGCCGTGTAGTAGGTCTCGCCGCCCTTGGGCGCGAAATCGACGAACTTGTCGCTGCCGGCGGCGATCTTTTTTACGCCGGCGCCGGCATTGCTGATCACCATCGAGGTGTAGACATTACCCTCGGCATCGGTGGCGACGGCCCAGGGCACCTCGGCGGTGGTAAGGGTGATCAGGGGTTCCTGGGCCGGCTCCAGACTGTAGGGCCAGATGTTGCTGAAGAGCACGGCGCCCTGGACTGCGACGCGCATGGCCACCGAATCCGCCGCATAAATGGGCGCCCGCACCTTGAGAGTGGTCTCTGTGGCTTCGAGTACGATCCCCTTCTCTGCATTGAAGAAAACCAGGTTGTCGTCCTTCACCGGCGAAAAATTGGCGCCGTTGATGGTAATTACCGTCACCCCGGAGAGGGCCAGCGCAGAGGGATCGACGGAATTGATGACCGCAGCACCCTTGCTCACATAGTCAGGATCGTAAAGACTGGGCGGATAGTCATCCTTGTCGCACCCTGCCAGTACGATCATCAAGGCCGCCGCCAGGATGATCACCTGAAAAATTATCAATCGCTTTGCCATATGGAACGTCCTCAATTTAGGATACAAGTTCAGTGAATTACAGGCCAAGTCTGCAGGTGAAGCGGTGAATGTTGTTAAAGACATCCATCGGAGAGTAGGAATAATCGATGCCCACACCAAAGTTGGTATCGACGCCGAAGCCGGCCGTGAAGCCATAGTCATCCTGCCCCGTGATATAGCCGGCGCGCAGCGCAAAGAGCTCCATCAGCTTGTACTCGACGCCGAGGTTGAGATACTCGGGATAGTCGCGGGGATGAACGGCATCCACCGAGAGGAGCAGATTATGGTTCTGGGCGATCTCGGGAAGCAGGTCGAGGACGTCCATCGAAAAACCCACCTTGAAGGTCAGCGGGAGCTGGAAACCCTCGCGTTCGAACTTGACCTCGCGGGAAAAGTTGCGCACGCACATGCCAAAGGCGAGACTCTTGAAGCCGGTCTTGTAGAGGGTGCCGAAATCGAAAGCGAAGACGTTCTGGGTGTAGTCCTTCTTGTCGGTGATGTAGGGCGGCTCATTGTTGAGGGGGATGATGGCGCTGCCCAGATCCTGATGGACATATTTGGCCTGGCCGCCCACCGAAAAACGGTCGGTCAAATCGATGGCATAACCAAGGCCGACCGTCCAGGCGCTCGGGCCGAACTTGCCGGTATCGATATACCCCAGCTCTTCGCTCGCCGACACTATGGTGCCGTCCAGTTCGCCGTAATCGATGGCCATGGCGCTGACGCCGATGGTGCCGTACTGGCCGCGGAACGGACGCCCCGCCAGTGAGATGGCGAGGTATTCGATATCGGCAATCCAGCTCATCTGCGTGAAGGAGGCGCTTACATTCTGGAGTTCGCCCGCCATGCCGGCAGGATTGTAGAAGAGCGCGGCCGCCGCCCCTTCCACCGTCGTAAACGCCTCGCCCATGCCGGTTGCGCGGGCGTCGGTGCCGACGCTGAGGAACTGACATCCGGTCTGGGCGAGCTTTTTCTGTGCCAGACCCTCCGTAGAAAAGGCGCCGAGCACGAAAAGAACGGATACGACAAAGATGATCATACGCTTCATAATCCATTACTCCTTTATCTTAATTTCGTCTCAACAGCCTTAACGGATGACGACAAATTTGCGTATAGCCTTCTGGCCATCAGGGGTTTCAAAGACAACGATGTAGAGGCCGCTGACAACGGTCTGGGCTGAAGAGGTGATGGAGTTCCAGGCCTCGTCGCCGCTGCCATTGGTATGTTCGATAGTCTCGATCAGGTCCCCCCGCTCCGTGAAAATCTTGATCGTGCAAATCCCGGGGATATTATAGAACATGATCCGGTCCGGACCGCTGTCGCCGAACTGCAGGTCCCGGGCGCGGATGCTGTAAGGATTGGGGACGATGCGGATCTCCTCCAGGGTCTTGCCCGCCTGACGCTTCAGGTTGGTGGGATTGATGGTCTTGGCGTAAAAGATGCCGCTGTGCAGGGGCCCGCCCGGATTGGCGGTGGTGGTGTTGGTGCTGCCGTCGTCAAAGGAGACGACATAGTAATAATAGTCGAATCCCCGGATGGCACTTAGATCGTCAAAGTTGTTGACCACCTGGGGATGTTCGGTGCCCTTGCCGCAGGCGAAGATCTCGGTGAAAACGGTGTCAGGGGTGTGAATGGCGCGGAAGACCTTGTAGCCCGCAAAGTTGGGCCAGCTCTCGGCATTGCTGGTCCAGCTGAGCTGGATGCGGTCGCCGCCGCCGGCCACCTCGAGGCGCGTGGGCGCAGGAGGAGGAACCGGGATCTGGTAGTTGGCCTTGTAATTGGCTGCCGCGCGCTGGAAGGTCAAAATCAGAGAGTCGCGGCCGGTATAGACCCACTTGTTCTTGTATTCGTTCTTGTCGGTGGTGGTTCCGCCGCCCGGCAGATCATAGGGCTGTTCTTCCTTCAGCCATTTTGCGCCGAC